>NZ_PJBT01000016.1:0-75487 GCF_002836035.1 Halomonas sp. MES3-P3E
GCCGTTGAACTGGCTTGCCGCAGCGAGGAAGGCGTATTCTACGCACTTCCTGGTGGTTGTCAACCGCTGTGTTTAGCGACTGAAGCGAGCGATAAAAAATGCGCTAACTTCCTGACAAACCAAGGCTTTTACACCTCATTCACCGCTGGCAACGCTAGGCGTCCCCGGCAGCGGATGCGTACTATACGATCTCACTGACGGGTTGGCAATGGGGTTGTTGAAAAATAAGCACAGAAAGTTCAAATAAGTGTCACACGTGCGTAACGTTTCTTACCCGCCTGAATCACATAGCTCTTACCTGTTGCCAGCATGGTGTCTTTGGCAACGACGTCGCCGTCGACTTTAACCCGGCCATTACCCAGCATATCTTTGGCTTGGGCGCTGTTGTTCGCAAGCTCTGCTCTATTAAGCACTGCCGCAATGGGCGCTTGCTCACTGCCTTCGAAATCGACCGTGACTTCCGGCAGATCTTCTGGGAGTTCGCCATCAGCCAGCTGATTACCCGCAGACTTGTGCGCATTGGCTGCTGCTTCATCGCCGTGGTAACGGACAATCAGCTCTCGCGCCAGCTCCATTTTGATATCCCGCGGGTTCGCGCCCTGCTCAACGCTCTGCTTAAGCGCGTCGATCTCTTCGTTCGATTTCAAAGAGAGCAACTCAAAGTAGCGCCACATTAAGCTATCCGGCATGGAGACCAGTTTGTTGAACATCGAACCCGGCGCTTCATCGACACCAATGTAGTTGCCCAAGGACTTCGACATCTTCTGTACGCCGTCTAACCCTTCCAGCAGCGGCATGGTAATGACCACCTGGGGTTCCTGGCCGAAGTGCTTTTGAATTTCGCGCCCCATTAGCAGGTTGAACTTCTGGTCGGTGCCGCCCAGCTCCACGTCCGCCTCAAGTGCTACCGAGTCGTAGCCTTGTACCAGCGGGTAGAGAAATTCGTGAATAGCAATGGACTGATTGGCTTTATAGCGCTTTTCAAAGTCGTCCCGTTCCAGCATACGGGCAACGGTGCTTTGGGCGGCTAACTCGATCATTTTGGCGGCGGTGAGCTCGCTAAACCACTCGGCGTTAAAACGTACCTCGGTCTTTTCAGGATCGAGGATTTTAAACACCTGCTCTTTGTAAGTTTCGGCGTTGGCTTTCACGTCCTCTTCGGTGAGCGGTTTGCGCGTCACGTTCTTACCGGTGGGGTCACCAATACGACCGGTGAAATCGCCGATCAAAAAGATAACCGTGTGGCCTAAGTCTTGAAACTGGCGCATTTTGGTTAATAACACGCTGTGTCCCAGGTGCAGGTCAGGGGCCGTGGGATCAAAACCCGCTTTAATACGCAGTTTGCGGCCGGAGGCCAGCTTCTTTTTTAACTCATCCTCTACCAGGATTTCATGCGTACCGCGCGATAACAGCGCTAAAGCCTGATCCACCTCACTCATTGCCTCTCTCCACTATAACGAACCGCCCATACCGGGCTCAGGTGATAAATAACCGACGATGTTACCATGCTCGCTCGCCTTGGTTGAGCCTTGGTTTAGCGCTGACCCTGGTTTAGCCTCAGCCCCGCTTTGTACGAGTTTGCTTATGAAAACGCCTAACGCTTCGCCGCTTTACTATATTGGCCTGATGTCCGGCACTAGTCTGGACGGTATTGATGCGGCACTTATCGCTATTGAAAATGAATCGCCGCCGCGCCTATTGGCCACCCATGCCGAACCCATGCCAGATGAGCTACATCGCCGGCTGCTCACGCTGTGCCATGCAGAACAGGTGAGCTTTGCCCAGCTCGCAGCAGCGGAGCACGCGTTTTGCCAATGCCAAGCCCGCGCCGTACAACGCCTATTAGCCCCCCTTTCAGTGAGCGTAGAACAAATCAGCGCCATCGGTAGCCACGGCCAAACCATTGAACACGCCCCCACAGGCCACGACGGCGGCCCGAGCTATACCTTACAGCTGGACAACCCCAGCCTGTTGGCGGAACTCACAAGCTGCACGGTAGTAGCCGACTTCCGACGCCGCGACCTTGCTGCAGGGGGCCAGGCCGCCCCACTGGCACCGGCCTTTCATCAGGCGCTGTTTGGACGAGCAGATGCGCATCAATTAGTGCTTAACCTGGGCGGCTTTGCCAACCTCACCTGGCTTTCTAGCCAGCCGACCGATCCAGTGATCGGTTTTGATACCGGGCCCGCAAATGTGTTGCTGGATGGCTGGTTTGCCCTGCACCAGGGGGGCCGCTTTGATCAGAACGGAGATTGGGCCGCGAGCGGAGAAGTAGATCAGGCGCTGTTAGCTCGATTGTTATCCGAGCCGTTTTTCCAGCAGCCGCCGCCCAGAAGTACGGGACGAGAGCTATTTCATATGGATTGGCTACAAAAATATCTTAGCGGTCAGGAAGCCGCCGCCGACGTGCAGGCGACGTTAGCTGAACTTACGGCGGTCAGTGTCGCCCAGGGGATTGAACAACTGCGGACCGACGACGGCCCGCTCACGCTGATCACCGCTGGCGGCGGTGCTCACAACGGCTACTTAATGCAGCGCCTTGCCCATCACCTGCCTCGCGCCACGCTGACTTCGCCATCAGCGTATGGCTGGCCTGAAGACTGGATAGAAGCCGGCGCCTTTGCCTGGCTGGCTCATCAGCGATTGAATCATCTGCCTGGCAACTTGCCTTCGGTCACCGGTGCGCAGGGCCTGCGGGTGCTGGGTGGTATTTATGCTGCATAGTTTTTGCTGCGTTGCTAACACTTAGTAATCATCGCCATCGCGTAGGCTTAAATGACTCGGCACCTGCTCATCCAGCGAGAGGTTACGCGCTCTGGCGTCACTGACGTTGAGCAGCATGCGCAGGTCGTTAGCCGAGTCGGCATGGGCCATGGCCACCTCTCTGCTGATATGCCCCGCCTGATGCAGGTCATGCAGCGCCTGATCAAAGGTTTGCATGCCAGCATCGCGGGACTTGGCCATCGCTGCTTTAATCTCGGCGACTTCCCCTTTACGGATCAAGTCGGCAATGCGCGGCGACTGCAGCATGATCTCAATGGCTGCACGGCGCCCACCCGCAAGCGTGGGCAGCAGTTGCTGAGCAACGACCGCACGCAGATTCAACGAAAGATCCATCCATATCTGCTCATGGCGTTCATGAGGGAAGAAGTGAATGATGCGCTCTAGCGCCTGATTGGCGTTATTGGCATGTAGGGTGGCTAAACAGAGGTGGCCGGTTTCGGCGAAGGTGAGCGCGTGCTCCATGGTTTCCAGGGTGCGGATTTCACCAATCAGAATCACATCCGGCGCCTGACGCAGGGTATTTTTAAGCGCCACCTCAAACGACTCGGTATCAATCCCCACTTCCCGCTGATTCACAATCGCACGCTTGTGCGGGTGCAGGTACTCAATGGGGTCTTCGATGCTGATGATATGACCGCCGACGGTTTCGTTGCGCTGCTGAATCATCGCCGCCAGAGTCGTTGATTTGCCGGTTCCCGTACCGCCTACCACCAGTACCAGCCCGCGTTTGGCCTGAGCTAATTCAGCCAACTGCTCCGGCACGCCTAGCGCCTCCAGGCGAGGAATTTCAATCGCGATGCTGCGTACCACCATCGCCATCTGGTTGCGCTGCTGAAACGCGCTGACCCGAAAACGCCCTTTGCCCTCGCGACTCAGCGCGAAGTTCGCTTCATGCTCACTGGCAAACCGTTCGCGCAACCCTTCCGGCAGCGTGTGGGTGACCAGTTCGTTGACCTGATGGGCAGTTAAACGCTGCTGACCCAACGGCACCAGCCCATCAGGCATTTTCAGGCTTGGCGGCGCACCCACGGAGATGAGTAAATCGGAAGCGTTCTGCTCGACCATAATATCGAGTAGTTGATGCAGCCACTGGGTGGGCGAAAGTTGGGCATCTGGCACTCTATGCTCCTTATTCATCCTTCATCGACAGCGTTCCCTTCGCACTCAGCTGCGCCTCTTCCAAACTTACCACGCCCTCTTTCACTAACCGAGAAAGCGCGGCATCCAGGGTTTGCATGCCCAGGCTGCCGCCGGTTTGAATGGACGAATACATCTGCGCCACTTTGTCTTCGCGAATCAAGTTGCGTACTGCCGAAGTGGCGATGAGGATTTCATGCGCCGCCACACGTCCGCCTCCCTGGCGTTTAAGCAGTGATTGCGACACCACCGCCTGGAGCGATTCGGACAGCATCGAACGCACCATGGCTTTCTCTTCGCCGGGAAAGACATCAATGATGCGGTCAACGGTTTTAGCTGCCGACGTGGTGTGTAGCGTGCCCAGTACCAAGTGCCCCGTCTCGGCAGCGGTCAGTGCCAGGCGGATAGTTTCAAGATCACGCAGCTCACCGACTAGAATGACATCCGGGTCTTCACGCAGCGCGCTACGCAGCGCATCGGCAAAGCTATGGGTATCGCGGTGCACTTCGCGTTGATTAATCAAACAGCGCTTGCTGGCGTGAACAAACTCAACGGGATCTTCAATGGTGAGAATGTGCTCGTAACGATGATCGTTAATGTAATCGATCATCGCGGCCAGGGTGGTGCTTTTGCCCGAGCCCGTTGGCCCCGTCACCAGCACCAAGCCCCGCGGCAACATCGCCAAACGCTCAAATACTTCACCTAGCCCCAGGGTTTGCATGGAGAGTACTTGGTTGGGAATGGTGCGAAACACCGCTCCCGCCCCGCGCGCTTGAGTGAAAGCATTCACGCGAAAGCGCGCAACCCCCGGCACTTCAAAGGAAAAATCAATTTCCAGATGCTCTTCGTAGTCGCGCCGCTGTCGATCATTCATGATGTCGTAGATCAATTTGCGCACATCGTTATTATCGATAGCGGGCACATTGAGCCGACGAATGTCGCCATCAACACGTATCATGGGCGGCAAACCGGCCGAAAGGTGCAAGTCAGAGGCATTCTGCTTTGCCGAGAATGCTAGCAGTTCGGTAATATCCATCTCTCTTCCCAGCTGCGGTAAGGTGCTTGAGTATGACAGACATCGCGCTTAACGAGTCACTCGGCTCTTCATACGATCAGGCGCGTGAACGCCTGCGTAACGCATTAGTAGCCGCGGGACGCGCTCAAGATGCGGCCAGGTTGCTAGCGGTCAGCAAGACCAAGCCTGCGGCAATGATTCGCCAAGTTTGGCAGTTAGGCCAGCGTGAATTTGGTGAAAACTATTTGCAAGAAGCGCTAGAGAAGCAGGCTGAGCTTGCTGATCTTGACGACATTGTATGGCATTTCATTGGGCCGCTGCAGTCCAACAAGTCCCGCGCGGTCGCCGAGCACTTTGATTGGGTGCACAGCGTTGATCGTCTAAAAATTGCTAAGCGCCTCAGCGAACAGCGACCCACGCACCTAGCGCCACTGAATATCTGCCTGCAGGTTAATATCAGCCGCGAAGAGAGCAAAGCCGGTGTGCTGCCGGAAGAGCTAGAGGAGTTGGCCAAAGAAGTCGCCACACTGCCCAACCTGCACTTGCGCGGCTTAATGGCGATTCCCGCCCCGGCGCAAGGCGTAGATGCTCAGCGCCAGCCATTGGCAGCGCTGCGCGAGGCGTTAGCCTCCCTACAGAGCAGCTTGCCGAATGCCCCTCTTGATACACTTTCAATGGGCATGAGCGACGATTTAGAAGCGGCGGTACTGGAAGGTGCCACGCTGGTAAGGTTAGGCACCGCGATTTTCGGCGCTCGCCAATCGGCCTAGGCGTTCAGTCGCCTACCTTTACACTGAACATATTTTTACTTAAGGACACCTGGTATGGCGAATAAAATTACCTTCATTGGGGCTGGCAATATGGCCAGCGCCATTATCGGCGGCCTCATCGACAGCGGCGTCGCGCCTTCTACTATTACCGCCACCGCGCCGAATGACAGTGAACTGGCATCGATTAAACAACGCTTGGGCATCAATACCGACACCGACAACAATGCGGCGGTGGCTGAGGCCGATGTGGTGGTACTGGCGGTGAAGCCGCAAATCATGCGCACCGTATGCGAAGCGCTGCGCGACAGCGTTCAGCGCCAGCGGCCATTGGTTATCTCGATTGCTGCTGGCCTGGATGCCAGCACTATCGACCAGTGGCTAGGCGGCCAAAATGCCATGGTACGCTGCATGCCCAATACGCCTTCGCTGGTTGGCTACGGCGCCAGCGGCCTCTACGCCAATCCGAAAGTAAGCGATGAGCAGCGCGATGTGGCCACCCAGCTAATGGAAGCGGTCGGCATTGTCGAATGGGTGGAAGAGGAAGCCCTGTTAGATGCGGTGACCGCCGTTTCCGGCAGTGCCCCGGCCTATTTCTTTCTGATGTTTGAAGCCATGGAAGAAGCCGCGGTTAAACTCGGCCTGCCTGCCGCCACCGCGCGTCGCCTCGCTATTCAAACCGCACTGGGTGCCGCTACGATGGCGCAACAGAGTGATAAAGACCCGGCCACGCTGAAACAGAATGTAATGTCGCCGGGCGGCACCACTGAACGTGCCATTCAACACATGGAAGAGGCACAATTGCGCACCACGATTGCCGACGCCATGCAGGCATGTGCTGATCGCGCCCAGGCAATGGCCAAAGAATTGAGCGGCAAATAATACAGCCATTCGGCTAGCGCAGCCGTTAAGCTACGAATCATCAAGGAGACACACTAATGGGCAATGCAGGGTTAATGCTGATCAATACGCTGATAAATATTTATCTATTTTTACTCATGCTGCGCTTCCTGCTGCAGGCCTCGCGGGCGGATTACTACAACCCGTTAAGTCAGTCGGTGGTCAAAATCACCCAGCCGGTAGTAGGGCTATTTCAAGGCTTTTTAGGCCCCGTTGCGGGACGTTTTGATCTTGCTACCTTAGCGGCAGGCTTTGTATTGAAAGTGGCAAGCATCATCGCTATCAGTATGGTGGCTTATTCTGTCATGCCGCCCATTGCCGGGCTGCTGATTGCCGGTGTAGCGGCGTTGGCGAATGCTATTTTAAAAATCTACTTCTTCGCCCTAATTGTGATGATTATTTTGAGCTGGGTGGCGCCGAATGCCAGCCACCCTGGTGCGCTGCTCGTTATGCAGTTGGTGGAGCCGATTATGGCCCCGGTGCGCAAAGTGATCCCGTCGCTGGGCATGATCGACCTCTCGCCAATCGTGGTGTTTATCGCCATTAACCTGATTGATGGCTTGGTGGTCGGAGCTTTGATTCGCGCGTCAGGCTTTCCCAAGGCATTAATCGGATTTTAATGGCGATTGCCAACCCCGTATTCCAAGATCTAATTCAGTCGCACTCTTTCAGCAGGACTAGCGCCTTCAATGCCTGATTCAGACACTCTTGCCTTTGCAGACCGGCCGACGACATCCGTCGGCCTCGTCACTCCGCACGTAGCACGCTTCGACACGCCCCTCGCACTTGCGTGTGGCAAAGTACTGCCTGCCTATGAGCTGATTTACGAAACTTACGGCACGCTGAACGCTGAGCGTAGCAACGCCGTGCTGATTTGCCACGCACTTTCCGGCCACCACCACGCGGCGGGCTACCATAGCGAGGACGATCGCAAGCCCGGCTGGTGGGATGCCCATATTGGCCCCGGCAAAGCGATCGATACCAATCGCTTTTTTGTGGTCTCGCTGAATAACCTGGGCGGCTGCCACGGCAGCACCGGGCCGGTCAGTCACAACCCCGAGACCGGTCGCCAGTGGGGGCCGGAATTCCCCATGGTGACAGTGAGCGATTGGGTAGCCAGCCAAGCGCGGCTTGCCGACCAACTGGGCATTGAGCGCTGGGCTGCAGCCGTCGGTGGCAGCCTTGGTGGCATGCAAGTCATGCAGTGGACCATGACTTATCCAGAGCGGGTCGCCAATGCAGTGGTGATTGCCGCAACGCCACGGCTCTCGGCACAGAATATTGCCTTTAACGAAGTGGCTCGCCAAGCGATTCGCTCAGATCCAGAGTTTTTTGATGGCTGGTACGCTGAGCACGACACCGTCCCCAAACGAGGGCTTAAGCTGGCGCGCATGGTAGGCCATATCACCTATCTGTCAGAAGACGCCATGGGTAGCAAGTTTGGCCGCGACCTGCGCAGCGACGACCTTAATTTTGGCTTCGATGTGGAGTTTCAAGTGGAGTCCTATCTGCGTTATCAGGGCGACACATTTTCCACCGCTTTTGATGCCAACACCTACCTGCTGATGACCAAAGCACTGGACTACTTTGACCCAGCGGCCACTCAGGGCGGCGACCTTGCCCAGGCGCTGGCGCCAGCCCAGTGTCCATTTTTGATTGTTAGCTTTACCACCGACTGGCGCTTTCCACCCTCACGCTCGCGAGAGCTGGTCGATGCCCTCACCCGTGCAGGCAAGTCGGTGAGCTACGCCAACATTGAGTCGCCCCACGGGCACGATGCTTTCTTACTCTCAGAGCCACGCTACGACGCTATCGTCAGCGCCTTTATGAACCGCGCAGCCCGCGAGCTCAATCTACCTGAAACGGGCCCAGAGGAGACGCCATGATGCGCGCCGATCTTGAACTGATTTATGACTGGGTGCCTAAAGGGGCGCACGTGCTCGATCTTGCCTGCGGCGATGGGGAACTGTTGGAGTCCCTGGCACGCAATAAAGGCGTGACAGGCTATGGCCTGGAGATCGACCATGACGGTATTAATGCCTGCGTGGAACGTGGTGTGAGTGTGATTGAGCATAACCTGGACGACGGCTTAAGCAGCTTTTGCGACAACAGCTATGATCAAGTGATCATGACTCAGGCACTACAGGCGCTGCGCCGCCCCGATAAGATGCTGGATGAAATGCTACGGGTCGCCGAAGAGGGCATTATCACCTTCCCCAACTTCGCCTACTGGCGCCACCGTGTTCATTTAGGTCTGCGCGGCTATATGCCGGTCTCCAAGTCGCTGCCTCACGCCTGGTACGACACGCCCAACATCCACCTGTCGACATTCAATGACTTTGAGCATCTATGCCGTGAGAAGGGTCTGATGATTGTTGATCGCGCGGTGGGCGTCGGGGATCATCAAGGCCACTGGAAATCACGCTTATGGCCCAATCTGTTTGGTGAAATTGCCATTTTCCGCGTTCGCCGACGTTAGATTCTCATGGCGTTTAAACGTAACCCAAGGAGCCACGACATGTTCCGCAGATTAATGATCAGTGCCGCGCTTGTCGGCACGCTCTTCGCCACTCTTTTTGCCACGACGGCTGCCTACGCGGAACAGTTCGCCCGGGTGGGCGACTACGAGATTCACTACAGCGCGGTGAACAGCAGCTTTTTGACGCCTGAAGTAGCGCAAGCGAACAACCTCCAGCGCAGCGTCAACCGCGGTTTGGTCAATGTTAGCGTGCGTGAGCGCCAGGAGGATGGCAGTACTCGCGCCGTCAATGCCAGCGTTCAGGGTCACGTGAGCGGCTTAACCGGGGTTCAGGAATCCCTCAGCTTTCGCACCGTTCATGACGGCGATGCCACCTACCATCTGGCGCCTTTCACAATGCGTGAAGATGAAAGCATGCGCTTCGAGTTAAGCGTGCGCTACGACCGCAACGCCGCCCCCGAACCGGTGAACTTTATTCAGCGTTTTTATATTGATCGCTAAACCGCACCAGTAGTTGGCGGGTTAACCCTACGCCAGTGGGGCGCCCCTGCTCTCGCTCCACGACAATTCCATAGGCCAGCACTTCCACACCGCTGGCCGCGGCCTCCGACAGAGCCGCTGCGTACGTCGCATCAATATGCGCAGCGGCGGCGACGTCAGCAATGCCTTCGTGGGCAACACAAAACAGTAGCACTGCCCGTTCACCCTGCTCCGCCAGTAACCGCAGCGAATGCAGATGCTTGGTGCCGCGCACGCTTACCGAGTCCGGAAAGTAGCCGTGGCCATCCTCCTCTTTCAGGGTGACCTGCTTCACCTCAATATACGCCCGCCCCCGTTCTGGATCATCCAGTCTAAAATCGAGGCGGGCACCGGCTACTTTCACTTCCCGGCGCAAGGTGGCATAGCCTGCTAACGGCGCCAAAGCCCCCGCCTCCAGCGCCGCTTCAACAATGCGATTGGCCCGGCCGGTATGCACCGAGGCGAACGCCACCTGCCCATCAGCTTGCGGGAGTTCGATAAACTCCCAGGTCCAGGCCAACTTGCGCTTAGGGTTATCGCTAGGTGACAGCCACACTCGGCATCCTGGCACGTTCACTGCTTTCATCGAACCGGTATTGGGGCAGTGCGCAACCACCTCGCGGCCATCATCTAACAAAACATCGGCAAGAAATCGTTTATAGCGCTTGAGCAGTATGCCCGATACAAGCGCTGGATAGCCCAGCATCACAACCTGCCCACAAAGCGGGCAATCCGCGCCACTGCCTCTTCCAGGCGGGCCACATCATTGGTGAAGGCAATGCGCACATGGTGTTCGCCACCACGCACGGCAAAATCAATACCGGGGGTAATCGCCACGTTCTCTTCCAGCAGCAGGCGCTCACAGAAGGATTGGCTATCGCGGCTGTAGCGGGAGATATCCAGCCATAAATAGAACGCCCCTTGGGGCGGTAGATCCGGCGCCAGCCCTAAGCTCGCCAAGCCTCTCAATAGCACCTGACGGCGCTCTTTCAGAGTTTCACGGCGCTGTTCGAGAATCCCACGGCATTCCGGCGTAAAGGCTGCCAGCGCGGCATGCTGCGACGGCGTTGGCGCGGCAAGGAACATATTCTGCGCCAGTCGAGTTAATGGCTCTACCGCATGCTTGGGCGCCACCAGCCAGCCCAGGCGCCAGCCGGTCATGCCGAAATACTTTGAGAAGCTATTCACCACAAAAGCACTGTCTGAGAGCGACGTCGCCGAGAGCGGCGCATCGTCGTAGTTAAGGCCCTGATAAATCTCATCGACGATCACCTCGCCTTCGCGCTCGGCGACGGCCGCCAGAACTGCCGAAAGCTGTGGCGCGCTCAACGTATGGCCGGTGGGATTAGAGGGCGATGCCAGCATCGCCAGGCTCGTCTTCTCACGCCAATGCTGCGCCACCAAGGCTGCATCCAATTGCCAGCCACTATCACGCCCCACGGATACCGCATCGATTTCAGCGCCAGCTAACGCCATAAAGTGACGGTTGCAGGGGTAGTTAGGGTCGGCCATCAGCACCCGCGAGCCCGTTTCAACCAATAGCTGGCTCGCCAGCAGCAGTGCGCCTGATGCACCTGGCGTTACCAAAATACGCGCTGGATCTACCGTGGCGTTAAAGTGCTCAGCATAGTGCCCAGCAATTGCTTCACGCAGTGCGGGTAACCCTGCCGCGGGGGTATAACGAGTATGACCACTGGCCAGCGCCTGCTGCCCGGCGGCTATAATCGGCTCTGGGGTAGCAAAATCCGGCTCACCGACTTCTAAATGAATCACATCGTGGCCGACGGCTTCCCGCGCCTGGGCCATTTCCAGCAAATGCATGACCCGAAAAGGGGCAACGTGATCGACACGTGAATTCCAGGCCATAACGGCTCCTTCATCTAATCATTTTTGAAACTGAACAAATATTGAAAAGCTAACTAAAACATGGCGCTAGTCATATTCAAGATCAAACAATCGTAGAAAGCTCACCATTATGCTTGCAAACCAGCAATTTTTCAGCTAAACAAGCATCCCTTTGGCGTGAGATCGTGACATACGCTCATGGTCGATCAGTAGTCACATATGTAAGGGGCAGTCCCATGCCAGTAGCAGAAAAGAAAACGGAAGCGTCCAAGTCCTTCACCCCGTATGAGCCAGCGCCGGGTGAAGAGTATATGAACGAGCAGCAGCTAGCGCACTTCCGTCAGCTGCTGCTGGATTGGAAACAGGATCTCATGGAAGAGGTGGATCGTACCGTACGCCACCTGCAGGAAGATGCGAATAACTACGCCGACCCCGCCGACCGCGCTACCCAGGAAGAGGGCTTTAGCCTGGAACTGCGCACCCGGGATCGCGAGCGTAAGCTGCTCAAGAAAATTAACGAGACGTTGGATAACATCGATGATGACGATTACGGTTTCTGCGAAGCCTGCGGCGTTGAAATCGGCATCCGTCGTTTAGAAGCTCGCCCCACCGCTACGCTCTGTGTGGATTGCAAAACCTTGGCAGAACTGAAAGAAAAACAGCTTGGCGGCTGAGCACTAAAAGAACGTTCTATTCGAACGCGGGCACCTTAGGGTGCCCGTTTTTGTTAATGACTTTTTTGCATGACGAAAGCTTCCTACAACGACGCTACTATGAAAAATTCTGCTCGCTATCGTGGTCGCTTTGCGCCTACGCCCTCTGGCCCGCTGCACTTTGGCTCACTGGTCGCCGCCCTAGGCAGCTATCTAGATGCCCGCGCGTCCGATGGGCAGTGGCTGGTGCGTATTGAAGATATTGACCCACCCCGATGCCCTGAAGGTGCGGCGAGCACCATTTTGCGCCAGCTGGAAACCTTTGGTCTGGAGTGGGACGAGGAGGTCATGTGGCAGCACACCCGTGGCGATGCTTATCAACACGCTTTAGATCGACTGATACAGCTAGATCTTGCCTACCCTTGCAGTTGTTCGCGTAAGCAGTGGCAGGCGTTTGATATCTACCCTGGCTGGTGCCGCAATGGCGTTTGCGATGCGAAGAAACCGGTGGCCTGGCGGCTGCGCAGCGACCTTGGCGAGCGCCCTATCCTTTGGCAAGACCGGCTGTTCGGCGAACAGCAGTTTGACCCCGCTGAACTGGGCGATGTGGTATTAAAGCGTAAAGATGGCCTATGGGCATATCAGCTCGCCGTCGTAGTGGATGACGCCGAGCAGCAGATTACCGATGTGGTACGCGGGCTCGATTTGCTCGACAACACCCCTTGGCAGCGCCAACTACAGAACGCGCTTCAACTGCCGCAGCCGCGCTACCTACACTTACCGCTCATCGTCACTGCTGAAGGACAAAAGCTCTCAAAGCAAAACCTGGCCCCGGCCCTGGCAGAAGACGAGCAGGAAGTGCGCCAGCAGCTCTTTCAAGCGTTGGAAGCGCTTGATCAAACACCACCCCAGGAACTTGCCTCCGAGCCCCCGGCGACTCAGTTACACTGGGCGGTAGCAAACTGGTCATTGGCACGGCTACGGCCTACGGCACACCGCCTAACTCCCTCTTTACGTTCAGCAGGAGATTGATATGTATGTCTATCGCATCATGCTGTTTTTGGTGTTTGGCGGCTACCTGCTCTCGCCACTGCTGATGAATGGCTGGAGTGACCCTGACTCTGCCTGGTACCGGCCATTTGCGATATGGGGCGGCTTGATTGCGTTAACGCTCTGGCTGGAGCAGAAGAGGAAGCTTGATGAACGTTGAGATGCACGTTGAGATAGTCGGCGTCTTATTGCTTGGGCTGGGCTATCTGGCGCTGCTGTTTGGCTGCGGTTTTGCGGTAGAGCGTGGCTGGGTGCCAGTGCATATTACTCGCCACCCCATTGTTTACACCCTTGCCCTGGGCGTTTATGCCAGTGCCTGGGCAATCTACGGCAGCGTGGAGATGGCTGCCAACGCGGGTTTTGGCTACCTTGCCTACTACCTGGGCGCGGCGGGTGCTTTTTTGCTGGCGCCCGTACTGCTGGTGCCGATCCAGCGCATCACCCGTACCTATCAATTAACGTCGCTGGCAGACCTGTTTGCCTTTCGCTTTCGCTCGCGGTGGGCGGGCACGCTGGTCACTCTTGTTAGTCTACTGGCGGTGCTGCCGCTACTGGGTATTCAAGTAAAAACCCTGAGCGAAGCCGTCAATATCATTACCGCTAGCCAAGCGGGCAGCAGCGTGGCCCTGCTTTTTTGCGCGGTTATTGCTGCCTTTGCGGTCATTTTCGGTGCCCGCCGTAGCCAGTCTCATGGGCGCCACGACACGCTGCTTAGCGCCATTGCGTTTGAATCTATCGTCAAGCTGCTGACCATGCTAGGACTCGGAGCGGTGGCACTATGGGTGGTGTTTGACGGCCCGGGTGATCTTCAGCTGTGGTTGGAAGGCCCCGGCGCAGCACTGCAACAGCAGACCCCTAAGTTTGACCCCGCCCAATGGCGTACCCTGCTGCTGCTGTTCTTCGCCGCTGCGTTTATGATGCCGCACCTGTTTCATATCAGCTTTGCGGAAAGCCTGTCGCGGCATACTTTGCTCCAAGCAAGTTGGGCGCTGCCGCTTTTTTTACTGCTAATGGCGCTGCCTGTGCCAGTGATCTGGTGGGCCGCTCAGTCAGTTAATCCTGACATACCCATCGCTGCCTATGCCGCTTACCTGATGACCGAACACTGGTGGGTGGGCGCGCTGGCATTTATCGGCGGACTAGCCGCTGCCAGTGGCACCATGATTATGATTGCGCTGGCGCTCTCCGGCATGGTGTTGAATCACATTGTGCTGGTGGCAAGACCGCCTGAAGCACGTAGTGACCTCTATGGTTGGCTACTATGGCTGCGACGTGGCTTAGTCGTTGCGGTGATTATCGGTGGCTGGCTGTTTTATCAGTGGGTAGGCCGCTACCACGGCTTAATTGGCCTGGGACTGGCGGCCTTTGTAGGCATGGCCCAGTGTCTGCCCGGCATGCTAGCGCTACTTTATTGGCCTGGCGCTAACCGTAAAGGCATGATTGTTGGCTTGGTCGCAGGCGTCAGTATCTGGCTGTGGGGGTTATGGCTGCCGCTTATACTTTCACTGCCTCCGCCAGTGCTGCTCTTCACGCCGTTCACGGCTGCCGATGCGCCACTGTGGTACAACGTCACGCTGGTATCGCTCGCCGTCAATATTTTGCTGCTGATTGTGATCTCGCTATTTACGCGTATCTCCGAAGGAGAACAATCCGCCGCGGAGGCGTGCTCGGTTGACGCGGTGATCCGCTCCAAACGCTTCCCATTAGAAGCCGCCACCGCTAGCGACTTTTCCACCCACTTAGCCCAAGCACTTGGCGATGAAGCCGCCAGCCGTGAAGTCGCCCGCGCCTTGAAAGCGCTCAACTTAACCCCTCAAGAGCGCCGCCCCTACGCGCTGCGTCGTTTACGCGACCGCATTCAGGCCAACCTCTCGGGCCTAATGGGGCCCTCGGTAGCGCGAGACATCGTCGACCGTTATCTGCCCTACCGTCACGACGACACTCCGGAAACCGATGACATTCACTTTGTCGAAAGCCGCCTGGAAGCCTACCGCTCGCGGCTGACAGGGTTAGCCCGCGAACTCGACGGCTTGCGCCGCCATCACCGCCAAACCCTGGCCTATTTACCGGTGGGGCTGTGCGTATTGGGCGATGATGATGAGCTGTTGATGTGGAACCAGGCGCTCTCGCAACTTTCAGGTATTAGCGGTGAAAGCGTGATCGGCTCACGCCGCGACAGCCTACCCGCACCGTGGCCAAGTTTGCTGGGCAGCGTGCTTGAGACAACATCAACGCCACTCTACAAACAGGCTGTCACGCTACACGGCAAGGACTACTTTCTGACCCTGCACAAAGCCATTCTCAGCGGCCACGACAGCCGTGGCGGTAGTGTGATTCTGATTGAAGACCATACCGAGATGAAGTGGCTGGAAGATGAGCTGGTGCATGCGGCGCGGCTCGCCTCAATCGGCCAATTGGCCGCCGGGGTCGCCCATGAAATCGGTAACCCCATTACCGGCATCTCGTCCTTGGCTCAGAACCTACGCTACGACACCGATGACCCCGCCCTGCTGGAAACAGCCGATCAGATCCAACAACTGACCCAACGTGTGACCAAAATCGTCAACTCACTGGTCGGCTTTGCACACGGCGGGCGCCAGGCGGTCCCGCTTCCTGCCTCGCCTGTGGCGCTTTCATCGATTAGTGAAGATGCGTTGCACTTGATCCACCTCGCCCGCTCGGGAGAGGATGTTACTTTAACCAATGATACGCCCGACGACTTGGTGGTTCGCGGCGATGCTCAGCGATTAACCCAGGTCATGGTCAATCTACTCAGCAACGCCCGGGATGCCTGTGGCCAAGGCGGGCAAGTGCACATTGACGCCGGGTGCGATGACCAGCTCGCCTGGTGGCGGATTACGGACAACGGCCAGGGGATTGATCCTCGGGTGCGCGATCACTTATTTGAGCCCTTTACTACCACTAAGCCAGCTGGCGAAGGCACCGGCCTGGGTCTTTCGTTGGCTTATCAAATTATCAATGAGCATCAGGGTAAAATAGACGTGGCCTCGCCACCGCCCGGACAGCCTCGCGGCACTGCCATTACGTTATGGCTGCCGCTTTACCAACAGGATAATCAGCCAGCTCATGCCAAGGATTCTGATTGTTGAAGATGAAGCGATTATTCGCAGCGCGCTAAAGCGACTACTGGAACGCCACGACTATACGGTCAGCGAAGCAGGCAGTGCTGAGGAGGCCTGCCAGCTTGAACTCACAGGGTTTGATCTCATCATCAGCGACTTGCGCTTACCGGGCGAGCCAGGCACTTCCTTGATTGCTGCTGCGGCGCCCGTGCCAGTACTGATCATGACCAGCTACGCCAGCATGCGCTCTGCAGTGGAGGCGCTCAAACTGGGCGCCGTGGACTACGTTGCTAAGCCGTTTGACCACGCCGAGCTACTGGAAACCGTTGAGCGGATCCTGCACAAGCAGTCAAACCAGCAGAGTCCGCCGCCGGATATCACTGACGCAGGTGGTGGACGACAAACCATGATCGGCAACTGCGTTGCCATGCAGCAGGTTTACACCCGCATTCGTAAAACCGCACCAGCGGATGTCACCGTCTTGATCCTAGGCGAGTCGGGCACCGGCAAAGAGCTCGTGGCACGTGCTATTCACCAACAAAGCAAGCGGGCCAAAGCGCCGCTCATCAGCGTGAACTGTGCGGCGATTCCCGAAACGCTGATTGAATCCGAACTGTTTGGGCACGAAAAAGGCGCCTTTACCGGCGCCAGCGCGGCGCGCACCGGCTTGGTGGAAGCCGCCGATGGCGGCACACTGTTCCTTGATGAGATTGGCGAGCTACCGCTGGATGCTCAGGCGCGTCTGTTACGCGTGCTGCAAGAGGGTGAAATCCGTAAAATTGGCTCGGTAGAAACCCGCCACGTTAACGTCCGCTTGATTGCCGCTACCCACCGGGACCTGCGCGCACTGTCAAAAACCGGCGAGTTCCGCCTCGACCTTTACTACCGCTTGAACGTGATGCAAATCGAGCTGCCGCCGCTACGTGAGCGTGAAGATGACGTGCTGGAGATCGCCGATATTCTGCTCGATAAGGCGTGTAAGCGTCACGAACGCACAGGGCTGCGCCTATCCCGTGCAGCCCGCCAAGACCTGCGTGATTACCCATGGCCGGGCAATGTACGAGAGCTGGAGAACGCCCTGGAACGTGGGGTGATTCTTGCGGAAGGACACTTGATACACCCGGATGACTTGGGCCTGGCGCCCATTACGGCTCGCCCTCATGCGCCATCCACTAACGCCTCGGCTACCGGTGGCAGCCCAGACAAAATTACTGAAGAGAATGAAGATGACCTCTCCTTAGAGGATTATTTTCAGCATTTTGTGCTCGAACATCAGGATCAAATGAGTGAAACCGAGCTGGCCCAAAAACTTGGTATCAGCCGGAAAAACCTTTGGGAACGGCGCCAGCGGCTTGGTATACCGCGTAAAAAAACCGCTCGTCGCCCAGGCTAAAGGCTTAGGTAACGGCTTCAATCATCCACCTAAGACTATCGTCTAATACACTGATTTAAATAAGAAATTATCCATTCGCGGCGACGCCGGTACTGTTACCTTCCCACACAACAACATGCACAAACGACCGCAAAAGGGGTAACACTTCTCGAGCTGCAAAGTTCCTCTTTATTATAAAAAACGCCAACCTTTTGAAATTTATAATTTATCCATTAGATGGCACACCGCCTGCAGTATTACTGGGTAAGAAAAACAAACTGGGCATAGCGGTAGGTCACCAACAAAAACAACACGACCTCGCCCTAACCTGAGCCAAAACAAAAACAACAGGGCCAGGTAGAGATAAAGGTACTAACAAGAACAATAGGCTTGAATCTCATTACTTGCTGGCGCAAGCAACACAGGCGCTGACAACAACAATAATGTAGTAAGTATCCCGAAAGGACGCGACGTACACAACAATTTGCATCCTAACAACAACAAAAGCAGTCAGTGTGTACACCCCGGCGCCAATAATAATTCCCCGGGGGGAGAATAGTTCGCGGTTGGATTATTGTTTTGAATACGAGGCGGTCGGAACTATCGTGATCCTTACGCCTACCGACTGCGGTGCGTATTCAGGGCGATGTGCCATCATGAAGAAAAACAGCAGCATGGACGCTGATTAATTGCTTAATAGGGGAGGCTCTCTTAGCCTCCCTTTTCCGTGTCTGAGTCTTGAGTTTACACACGTTAGCGTCAAGTGCTTTGCAAGCCACTCTTTGCAAGCCATCAAGGGTCGGCTACACTCAGCCACTAATTATTTATGTTCAGTACTCGCTTGAAGTACTTACTAATGGCTATCTTTTCGTACCCTGCGAGTTGAAATTATCGCATGTTTAAAGGATTTACCCGTTTACTACACAGCCCGGGGGAGCAATTGAAAACCTTGCTCGATCCCCAAGAGAGTGCCACCACCGTCCTCTCTCCACGTAATATCCCACGCTCCGAGCACCCTGTTTCTCGCCAGCATATTAGTGATGCCGCGTTAAAAGTGCTCTACCGCCTTAGCGGCGCAGGGTTCGATGCCTATTTGGTGGGCGGCTGCATTCGTGACGCGCTGCTGGGCAAGATGCCCAAGGATTTCGACGTTGCGACAAATGCCACTCCCGAGCAGGTTCGCGATTTATTTCGCAACTCGCGTCTGATCGGCCGCCGTTTTCGGATTGTCCACGTGCGCTTTGGCCGTGAGGTTATTGAGGTCACCACCTTTCGTGGCAAACCCCAAGACGAGCATGGCGATCATATTGCCCACCAGTCCGATGAAGGGTTACTGCTGCGCGACAACGTATGGGGCAACATCGAAGAGGACGCACTGCGGCGCGACTTCACCGTTAACGCGCTCTACTACAATATCGCTGACTTCAGCATTACCGATTTTGCCAATGGTGCCCGGGATATCGAAACCCGCACCCTGCGCTTGATTGGCGACCCGGCGACGCGTTACCGCGAAGACCCGGTACGGATGCTACGCGCGGTGCGCTTTGCGGCTAAGCTCGATTTCACGCTAGACCCCGCCACCGAAGCGCCAATGTACGATCAGGCGCCGCTGCTGCTGCAAATTCCCCCGGCGCGGTTATTCGATGAAGTGCTCAAGCTGTTTATGTCGGGTCATGGCTTAGTCACGTTTCGTCTACTCAGCCACTACGGCCTGTTTGGCATGCTGTTCCCCGAAGCCGAAGAAGCCATGGCTGATGCCGCCTGGGCTGAAGAATTGATTGAGCAAGCGCTGACCAACACCGATAAGCGCATTGCCGAAGAGCGCCCCGTCACCCCGGCCTTCCTGCTGGCAGCATTCTTGTGGGCACCGGTCAAACAGCGCCAGGAAGTGCTGGAGCAAGAGGGCATGCCGCCGATACCCGCGCTTCAAGCAGCCTCTCAACAGGTGGTGTCCCGCCAGTTAGAGTTCACGTCGATACCTAAGCGCTTTGGTATTCCCATGCGGGAAATCTGGGAGTTACAGCAGCGACTGCCCCAGCGACGCGGTAAAAAAGCCTTTCAAACCCGTGAGCACCCACGCTTCCGAGCGGGCTACGACCTGCTCCTGTTGCGCGAACAGGCGGGTGAAATTCCGCGCGGTTTAGGCGACTGGTGGACCGCGTTTCAGCGTGGTGATGAACACGAACAGCGTCGCTTGCTGCAAAAAGTCGGCGGCGATCCGGCGAGTCAAGGTGATGGCCGGCGCAAACGGCGGCGTAAACCGCGGGCATCTGAGTAGCGAGATTGCGCGTGGGCACCTCTCCTCAACTCGCCTATATTGGCCTCGGCAGCAATCTTGAGTCGCCTGTAGAGCAGCTTCGCGCAGCGCTTAAAGAGCTTGACACGCTGCCGCTGAGCCGTCTGGTGGCGGCGTCATCACTGTATGCCAGCCGCCCCGTGGGGCCACAAGACCAGCCGGACTTTGTCAATGCCGTGACAGCGCTGGAAACACACCTTTCGCCACTGGCCTTGCTTGACCAGCTGCAGGCGCTGGAACAACAGCATCGCCGCCGCCGCCAGCGGCATTGGGGGCCCCGCACGCTTGACCTTGACCTGCTGCTCTACGCCAACAACGCTATCAACATGCCACGCCTACAAGTACCCCACCCGCAAATGACCGCCCGCGCCTTTGTACTGCTACCGCTCGCAGAGATCGCGCCCTCACTCAACCTTCTCCAACAGCCGTTATCAGCATGGCTTAAAGGCGTTGAAGACCAAAGCTTGGAACGACTCTCCGACGCCTAGCGTGCACTCAATGCTACCATCTGACACATATCTCGACACCGACACCCCATTCAGGTAACAATTGCCGGTTACGCCACTTCGCGCATGCAGGGATGCAGCGTCAATAATGGCCGCTGCCTATGTCGCAGTGGCCTTGTATAAAGAGAGCACGCCATGAAAACCGTCACTCTAAGCACGCTGCAGGCCTACAAGCAGGCTGGCGAGACGTTCAGTTGCCTGACCGCTTACGATGCTTCCTTTGCCCACGCGGCAAGCCAGGCAGGCATTGATGTACTGCTGGTCGGTGATTCGCTAGGCATGGTATTACAAGGCCATAACAGCACCTTACCTGTCACTATTGAGGACATCGTTTACCACACTCGCTGTGCAGCGCGCGGTAAAGGCCACAGCCTGTTGATGGTTGATTTGCCGTTTATGAGCAACGCCACTACTGAGCGTCTGCTGGAAGATGCAGCCGCCGTCATGCGTGCGGGTGCGGAATTGGTCAAACTGGAAGGCGAAGCCTGGATGGCCGATGGCATTCGTAAACTGACTCGCCGCGGCGTACCGGTCTGCGCCCATCTTGGCTTAACCCCACAAACCGTGCACCAGCTAGGTGGCTATAAAGTGCAGGGCCGCGATGCCGCTCATGCCGAGCGGATCATTAATGATGCCAAAGTCCTCGTTGAGGCGGGTGCCTCCGTTATTCTGCTTGAGTGCGTTCCCGCCAGCCTGGGCAAAGCGGTCACCGAAGCGCTGGATGTTCCTGTCATCGGTATTGGTGCAGGGCCCGATACCGACGGTCAGATCCTGGTGATGCACGATGTACTCGGTGTTACCCATGGCCGCACACCGCGCTTCGTGAAAAACTTTATGGTTGACGCTGACAGTATTCAAACAGCCTTCCAGCATTACCACGAAGCGGTCAAATCGCGCACGTTCCCGGCCCCAGAGCACTGTTTTTAAATACTGTTTTTAAATACCGTTCTTGAAGATCGCTTTTAGAAGAAGACATCTTGACTATGCGCACTTTGCGAGACATTGATCAGCTACGCAGTACGTTGCAGGAATACCGTCAGCGCGGCCAGCGCATTGCCCTGGTGCCTACGATGGGCAACCTGCATGCGGGGCATTTAGCGCTGGTGGCCTGCGCGCGCCAGCACGCCGATATCGTGGTCTCAAGCCTGTTTGTCAACCCGATGCAGTTCGGCCCAGGGGAAGATTTAGACGGCTATCCGCGGACCTTTAACGCCGACCAGGCGCAGTTGGTTGAGGCTGGCTGTGACGTGCTGTTTGCACCTGCGGTGAGCTCACTTTATCCAAACGGCTTGGATGCTCAAACCCGTGTTCATGTACCCGTCGTCGGCGAGGGGTTGTGCGGTGGCTCGCGTCCCGGCCACTTCGACGGGGTTTCTACCGTCGTCAGCATGCTGTTCAACCTCGTCCAGCCAGACATTGCCTGCTTCGGCGAAAAGGATTACCAACAGCTTGCCGTCATTCGCAAGCTGGTGCGGGATCTGCACATGCCCATCGAGATTATCGGTGTGCCGATCGTGCGTGCCGAGGATGGCTTGGCGCTGTCATCGCGAAATGGTTATTTAAGCAGCGAGGAGCGTGCGAAAGCGCCCGCGCTATATCGCACGCTGTGTACGCTACGCGATAGCCTTGAACACGGCGCGGCTATCGAAACAGCCCTTAAGCAAGGCAAAACCGCGCTCTATGAAGCGGGCTTTACGCCGGACTATCTGGAACTACGTGAGACCACGCTCGCGCCAGTGAGTCCCACCACTCGCCAAGCGATACTGCTGGCCGCCGCCAAGCTAGGCCCAGCGCGATTGATCGACAACGTGACGGTACAACTCCCAGGCAGCACTACCAGCTCTGCCAGCCAATAAACTAACAACCGGTCATAGAGGAACTCCCATGCATACCATTATGCTCAAAGCCAAACTGCACATGGCACGCGTTACTCATGCAGTGCTCAATTACGAAGGCTCCTGTGCCATCGATGGCGATCTGCTGGATATGGCGGGTATTCGCGAAAACGAGCAGATTCAGATTTATAACGTCGAAAACGGCGAGCGTTTTACCACATATGCTATCCGCGGTGAGGAAGGCTCTCGGCTGATCTCGATCAATGGCGCCGCTGCTCACCTCGCCGCCCCTGGCCATCGCATTATTATCTGCAGCTACGCCCACTACACTGAAGCCGAATTGGAAAAGCATCAGCCCGCGCTGGTGTATCTCCAGGAAGGCAACCACGTCAGCCACACCAGTAATATTATTCCGGTGCAGTTAGCGTAGAGGTAGAACACTTCACACTTTTCTAAAACGGGCCATTTTGTGGCCCGTTTTAATTTGCTTATAAAAGCGTATTGCCGCAATGCACACCCTTCCCCTATGCTGAAGAGACGGCTGACAGAGCACGTCTAAAAGAGTACGGCTGACAGAGTACGCCAACTGGGCATCTGGAATCAGACTGCCTGCTTTTAACTCCAGGAGTCATCTTATGAAAGAAGTAGTCATTGTTGCGGCACGCCGCACCGCTGTTGGTGCCTTTGGTGGTTCACTGGCTGGCATCCCGGCAAGTGACCTTGGCGCTTTAGTCATTAAAGATATCCTCTCATCAACCGGTGTAGCCCCCGACCAAGTTGATGAAGTACTGCTAGGCCAGGTGTTGACCGCAGGCGTCGGCCAAAACCCAGCTCGCCAAGCATCGATCAAAGGCGGCCTACCGGCCTCGGTACCCGCCATGACCATCAACAAAGTATGTGGCTCGGGTCTGAAAGCGATTCACCTCGCCACGCAGGCAATTCGCTGCGGCGATGCCGACCTGATTCTGGCTGGCGGCCAGGAAAATATGTCAGCGTCTCCCCACGTCCTACCCAATTCCCGCAATGGTCAGCGTATGGGCGATTGGAAAGCCATCGATACCATGGTGCATGACGGCCTGTGGGACGCGTTCAACGACTACCACATGGGCATTACCGCTGAGAACTTAGCCGAGAAGTACGGTATTACCCGCGAAGAGATGGATAAATTTGCTGCTCAATCTCAGCAGAACGCTGCGAACGCTATTAAAGAGGGCAAATTCAAAAGCCAAATCGTGCCGGTAGAAATTCCTCAGCGTAAAGGCGACCCAATCGTCTTTGATACCGACGAAAACCCGCGCGAAGTCACCGTCGAAAAACTGGCGGGCATGAAGCCAGCGTTTAAAAAAGATGGCACCGTTACGGCAGGTAACGCCTCTTCATTAAACGATGGTGCGGCCGTGGTGATGATTTGCTCCGCTGAAAAAGCTAAAGAACTTGGCCTGGAGCCGCTAGCGCGTATTGCCGCTTACGCCAACGCCGCTGTTGACCCGGCTATTATGGGGATCGGTCCTGCGCCTGCTACTCGCCGCTGTCTAGAGAAAGCTGGCTGGAGCTTGGATGATCTAGATTTAGCAGAAGCCAACGAAGCGTTTGCAGCACAAGCGTTATCCGTCAATAAAGAGCTTGGCTGGGATGTCAGCAAGGTGAACGTTAATGGCGGCGCCATCGCCCTTGGCCACCCGATTGGCGCTTCCGGTTGCCGCGTACTGGTATCACTGCTGCACGAAATGATTGCTCGTGATGCTAAAAAAGGCCTCGCGACGCTGTGTATCGGCGGCGGCCAGGGTGTCGCACTGGCCATTGAGCGTTCTTAATAAACGTCTTCGGTTAACCAATCACCTATGCCCCCGTTACGGCGGGGGCATTTTTTTGGCTTGTAGTTGATCAGCGTGACTTTTCACCGACCACTCTGGCAGGTGTGCTCAGCACCAATAGTGCCCCCAGCAGGAATAGCCCCGAAGCCGCCCACATGGCAATGGGTAAGCTAGTACCATCGACAATACGCCCACCCAGCATGGCCCCGAGACCAATAGACATATTGAAAGTGAAGGCCATCAAAGCCGTGGCGGCCTCGGTATTCGGCGCGGTGCGTAAAATCCAGGTCTGGATGCTGACCGAGACGCTGCCAAATACCGCCCCCCACGCCATCAACAACATAACGCCGCTGCTCGGCTGCACACCCAGCACGGGGAACACAGCCACAACAAGCAGCAACAGGCTGGGAATCGCCAGCACGGCGCGGTAAGGGTGACGACCGGCAAACATGCCTGCCGCAATATTGCCCACAATGCCTGCCGCCCCATAAAGCAATAGCAAGCTCCCCACATGCCGTTGGGAAATACCGCTGATCTCTTGCAGAATGGGGCTAATAAAGGTGTAGGCGGCAAAGTGGCCAACCACCACAAAGCCCGTGGTTAACACCGCTATCCGCACACCGCGATTGCTGAATTGCTGCGCCAATACCCGCAGGCGCACCGGTTCCCTTGGTGGTAATGGCGGCAGCCAGCACCACAGCGCAATCGCCGTTAGTAGGCTAAAAACGCCCAACGTGCCAAAGGCGACGCGCCAGTTACTAAGGTCCCCCAGCAGCGTGCCTAGTGGCACCCCCAGCACGGAGGCTGCCGCCACGCCACCAAAGATCATCGTCATTGCTTTTGGCACCTGCGCTTCAGGCACTAGGCGCGGGGCAATACTGCCGGCAACGGCCCAAAACCCACCAATACTAAGCCCCACCAACACCCGAGCGGCAAGCAGCAGTATGAAACTGCTCGCCAGGGCCGACAACACACTCCCGGCGACCATGACGATCATCAATACCGTGAGCATGATGCGCCTATCCAAGCGCCCCACCGCGACCGGTAACAGCGGGGCTGAAAAGGCAGCGACGACGCCAGGTACGGTGACCATCAAGCCCGCCATACCTGGCGTAACACCCATTGAAGCGGCCACTTGAGAGAGCAGCCCAATCGGCAACTGTTCAGCGGTCACCAATAAAAAAATGCCGATCATTACGGCCACCACCGCCCACCAGTGTGGCGCTTGTTCCTGCTCCATTTACTGCTCCCTAACGCTCTCTAAGTACCCGCTTAAAAACCTTTACCGAACAATTCTTTATCGAACAAAACAAATCCTAATAAAACAAACTCTAATAAAACTAATCCTAACCAAAAAATAACGCCCCCGCAGCCAGAGGCTACGAGGGCGATAACAAAAACCTAACTAGCGATTTAAATCGAACTGATTAAATCGTGGCTTCGGCTTCCGTTGCTTCTGCGGCAAAAGCAGCTTTCTCTTCTTCGGTGATCTCTTTCATCGACAGCTTCACGCGGTTGCGGTTGTCGATATCGAGCACCTTAACGATCACGTCGTCGCCTTCGTTCAAGAAGTCGCGCACGTTATTAACGCGCTCAGCAACGATCTGCGAGATGTGTACCAGGCCATCGGTTCCCGGCATGATGTTAACAAACGCACCGAAGTCGGCAATACGTACGACCTTGCCGTTATACAGCTTGCCAATTTCCGCTTCGGCGGTAATCGCCAGTACGGTATCGATGGCACGTTTCGCAGCGGCTTTATCTTCCGCATAGATACGGACGGTGCCATCGTCGTCGAGATCGATGGAGGCGCCGGTGTCTTCGCAAATTTTGCGAATCGTCGCGCCGCCTTTACCGATAACGTCACGAATCTTATCAGGATCGATTTTAATGGTTGCCATGGACGGCGCGTTGTCGGAGACATCGCTACGGCTCTGGCTGATCACGACATTCATCTGCTCGAGAATACTCAAACGCGCGGTCAGTGCTTGTTGCAGCGCGAGCTCCATAATCTCTTCGTTGATGCCTTCGATCTTGATGTCCATCTGCAGGGCGGTGATGCCCTCTTCCGAACCGGCCACTTTAAAGTCCATATCACCAAGGTGATCTTCGTCACCCAGGATATCGGTCAAGACGGCAAAGCCATCGGCGTCTTTCACCAAGCCCATGGCAATACCAGCGACCGGTGCTTTCAACGGCACACCCGCGTCCATCAAGGCTAGCGAAGAGCCACATACAGAAGCCATCGAGCTTGAACCGTTAGACTCGGTGATTTCGGACACTACACGAATGGTATACGGGAAAGCATCTTCGGCGGGCAGCATGGCCTGCACGCCACGACGCGCCAAGCGGCCGTGACCGATTTCACGACGTTTCGGGCCACCCATAAAGCCAGCTTCGCCCACTGAGTAGGGAGGGAAGTTGTAGTGCAGCATAAAGCGGTCTTTACGCTCACCTTCCAACGATTCGATGAGCTGAGAATCACGCAGCGTGCCCAACGTTGCCACGGCAATCGCCTGGGTCTCACCGCGAGTGAACACAGCAGAACCGTGCGCTTTGGGCAGCACACCGACTTCGATGGCCAAGGGGCGCACGGTTTGGTTATCACGACCGTCAATGCGCGGCTCGCCTTTTACCACGCGTGAACGGACAACGCGTTTTTCCAATCCAGCAAAGGCACCTTTCACGTCATCTTTACTGAACTTGTCATTAACCGGTTCGCCTTCATCGGCTGCCAGCTGCTCAATGGCTTGAGCTTTCAGCTCAGCTAGCGCATCTTGGCGCTGCATCTTGTCAGTGATGCGATAGGCATCGCCCACTTTCGCTTCAAAGGCATCGGCCATGGCGGCTTTAAGCGCCACGTTTTCTTCAGCTGCCTGCCATTCCCAGCGCGGCTTGCCCGCCTCAGCGACCAGCTCGTTGATCGCACTGATGGCGACCTGCATCTCCTGATGACCGAACAGTACGGCACCCAGCATCTCGTCTTCAAGCAGCTCTTTGGCTTCGGACTCAACCATCAGCACGGCCTTTTCAGTACCGGCAACGACCATGTCGAGCTCAGAGGTGGCCAGTTCTTCAACCGTCGGGTTGAGGAAGTAGCCTTTCTCTTCGTTAAAGCCAACGCGAGCCGCGCCAATCGGGCCACTAAACGGTACGCCAGAGATACTCAGCGCCGCGGAGGTGCCAAGCAAAGCGGCAATATCCGGATCGTGGTTACGATCGGTAGAGAGAACGGTACAGACAACCTGCACTTCGTTCATAAAGCCTTTGGGGAACAGCGGGCGGATAGGGCGATCAATCAGGCGCGAGGTTAGCGTCTCTTTTTCAGTGGGGCGCCCTTCGCGCTTGAAGAAGCCGCCAGGAATTTTGCCCACCGCGTAGGTTTTCTCTTGGTAGTGTACCGAGAGGGGGAAAAAGGGCTGGCTCGGGTTAGCTTCTTTTCGAGCAACCACGGTACACAGTACGACGGTGTCATCCATTGTTACCATGACAGCGCCGGTAGCTTGGCGAGCAATACGCCCGGTTTCGAGCGTGACGGTGCTACGACCGTACTGGAACGTTTTCTTTACCGGATTCACAGCGACTTCCTTCAGCATTATCAATATCTACTTGTCTATTCGTTTAGGTCGTTTTGACTCGTTACCATTCTAGGCGCTGGAGCGCGTTAGGGCTACCTGTTCCCTCTCGTCGTCAACTCGAAACATAAAAAAACGGGCAGCTCCTTGGGAGCTGCCCGTTTCGAATCGTAGCCGTAAAAACTTAGCGGCGCAGACTCAAGCGCTGAATCAGAGACTGATAGCGTTCGAAATCTTTACGCTTTAGGTAGTCCAGCAGCTTACGACGCTGGTTAACCATGCGGATCAGACCACGACGAGAGTGGTGATCCTGCTTGTTGGTCTTGAAGTGGTCCTGCAGGCCATTGATGTTGGCGCTCAGCAGTGCAACCTGCACTTCAGGGGAACCGGTATCGTTATCGCCGCGGCCGTATTCAGTGACGATCTCGGCCTTCTTCTCAGCGGTTAAAGCCATCTGTATCTCCAGTAAGCAATATGCCTAAAAATGAATGGGTGAGACCACGCATATTTGCAGTCTCAAGCTACTATGTGCGTCTTGCATCTTACTATTTTCACGTAGTCTGCGGCGTCCTTGCAACAGGCCTTACGAGATAGCGACGGTACTTAACAGCCGCTTAGGCGACACTTCCTGGGCACCTTTCACTACACCAAGGCCGATAAACGTCTCGGCATAATAAAGTCGGGCTACGTCGTCCGCGGCTAATGCGCCGGTTTCGAGAGTAGCGGGCTGGCCATGGGCCAAACGGGCGTGTGCGGTGTCATCGACTGTTAGTAACGGTAAATGATTCACCAGCACATCCACAGGCATTAGCTCAGCTTCCAAGGCGGCTTGGTCGGCCAATGCTTCCAGTGCCTCTAGCGTCCACATCGCGTCGGCTAAAAAAGGCCCCGTTTTGAGCCTTCTTAGCTGACTGATGTGCGCTCCACAGCCAAGCGCTTGACCTATATCTTCGGCTAACGTGCGGATGTAAGTGCCTTTACTGCAGCTTACTTCCAGCTCGAAAGCAGTGCCTTCAAACGATAGCAGGCGCGCATCATACACGCTTATCCGCCGTGCTGCACGCTCTACGTGTTTGCCTTCACGGGCCAGCTCGTAGAGTTTTTTGCCCTGATGCTTTAGCGCCGAATACATGGGCGGCACTTGGTCAATCTCACCGCGAAAACGGGTGAGCACAGCTTCCACATCATCGACGCTTAGGCTGGGAACTTCATGCTGCTCCATCACCGAGCCTTCCGCATCGCCGGTATCGGTGATTACCCCCAGTTCTACCCGGGTGCGATACACCTTGTCGGCTTCAAGCAAGTGCGACGAGAACTTAGTGGCTTCCCCAAGGCAAATCGGCAATAAGCCGGTTGCCATCGGGTCTAGCGTGCCGGTATGCCCAGCTTTTTGAGCCTGGAACAGCCGACGAACACGCTGCAGCGCATGGTTGCTGGAAACGCCCTTAGGCTTATCCAGCAGCAGCACGCCATTAACCGGTAAACCTCGACGTTGACGCGCCACTAGCGAGTTTCCTCACTTTGCTCGGCGTCATCCTCGTCATTTTGATAGCGTGCACGATCCGTGGTCACCGCTTCATCAATCAATGAAGAGAGCTGCTGACCACGCACGACGCTCTCATCGAAATGAAAGCGTAGTTCTGGCACGTGACGAAGCTTGATACGCTTAGCAATCTGACTTCTTAGAAAACCAGCCGCGCGCTTCAGCACCTGCAGGTTTTCCTTAATACGCTCGGGCTCTTGCTCACCCAGCAGAGTGACATAGACATCGGAATAGCCAAGGTCACGGCTAACGGTGACACCGCTGACCGTGACCATGCCTAGACGCGGATCTTTCACTTCACGCTGGATCAGTACCGCCAGCTCCTTCTGGAGCTGGTCGGCTACCCGGTCGGTACGCTTAAATTCGCGCATGGTTAGCTCCTCGCAGCCTTACAGGCTACGCTCGACCTTCACTTGGTCGAAGACTTCGATCTTATCGCCGACTTGGACATCGTTGTAGTTCTTCACGCCGATGCCACACTCCATGCCGTTGCGCACTTCCTGCACATCGTCTTTGAAGCGGCGCAGCGATTCGAGCTCGCCTTCGTAGATCACCACGTCATCACGCAATACGCGGATCTTCTTATTACGATGCACGTTGCCTTCAATCACCATACAACCGGCGATCGCACCAATCTTCGGCGCACGGAATACATCGCGCACTTCAGCAATACCAACGATCTCTTCTTTCCACTCAGGTGCGAGCATACCGCTCATCGCCTGCTTGACCTCGTCGATCAATTGGTAAATAACGCTGTAGTAACGCAGATCCAGGCCTTCGCGCTCAACGATCTCACGGGCAGCGGCATCGGCACGAACGTTAAAGCCGACCACGATGGCTTCTGACGCGAGCGCCAAGTTGGCATCGGTACCGGTGATACCACCCACACCCGAGGAGACCACAGCCACTTCGACTTCATCAGTGGAGAGCTCTTCCAAGGCGCCTTTGATCGCTTCCAGCGAGCCTTGTACGTCGGCTTTGAGGACGATGTTGACCTTGGCCACTTCGTCTTGGCCCATCTGGCTGAACATGTTCTCCAGCTTGGCCTTCTGCTGACGCGCCAGGCGCACTTCGCGGTATTTTCCTTGACGGAAGTTAGCCACTTCGCGGGCTTTCTTCTCGTCGGCCACGACCATGAAGTCGTCACCGGCATCCGGCGTGCCGCCCAAGCCTTGAATCTCGACCGGCATGGCCGGGCCAACTTCATCGACTTGCTGGGCAAGTTCGTTGGTCAGCGCACGTACGCGGCCGTAGTGCAGGCCAGCGAGGACGATATCGCCCTTTCTCAGCGTGCCGTTCTGAACCAGTACGGTAGCGACCGGACCACGACCTTTATCAAGGCGCGATTCAACCACAACCCCTTTACCTGGTGCGGAAGGCACAGCTTTCAGCTCAAGCACTTCGGAGGCCAGCTGGATCGCTTCCAGCAGCTCTTCCATACCTTCACCGGTCTTAGCAGACACGTGAACGAACTGAGTATCACCGCCCCACTCTTCCGAAATAACGCCGTGCTGCGAAAGCTCGTTTTTGATGCGATCCAGATCGATGCCCTGCTTATCGATCTTGTTCACCGCCACCACCATGGGTACTTCGGCGGCTTTGGAGTGCTCAATTGCCTCGATCGTCTGCGGCATCACGCCGTCATCCGCTGCGACAACGAGAATGACCACGTCCGTTGCCTTGGCACCACGGGCACGCATGGCGGTAAACGCCGCGTGACCTGGCGTATCCAGGAAGGTCACGCCACCGTGGTTATCTTCCACGTGGTACGCGCCAATGTGCTGGGTGATACCACCCGCTTCACCGGTGGCCACTTTCGCTTTACGGATATAATCCAGCAGCGATGTTTTACCGTGGTCGACGTGACCCATCACGGTCACGACCGGTGAACGAGTGATCTCTTCGCCTTCGTAGGAGATGCCTTCGAGCATTTCCGTTTCCAGCGCGTCATCTTTCACCAGCTTCGGCGTGTGGCCCATCTCTTCCACCACGATCGCAGCCGTATCCTGATCGATGGTTTGGTTGATGGTGACCGCTGCGCCCATGTTAAACATGGCCTTGATCACTTCGTTGGCTTTGATCGACATTTTGTCGGCCAATTCCGCCACGCTGATAGACTCAGGGATCGACACTTCACGCACGATCGGCTGGGTCGGTTTCTGGAAAGCATGCTTGCCATTGCCGGTCTGGTTGCCACCACGGCGACCGCCGCGACGTTGCTCGGCACGTTTTACCTTCTTGCCACCGCCGCCACGCTTACGCTCTTCACGCTCACCACGATCTTCATCGTCACGACGACCTTTGGCTTTCGCTGCGGTCTTCTTAGGCGGGGCCGTACGGCGGTCAGAACGGCCTTCTTTCGGCGGCGCTGGCGGCATGTCGTCGCCAGATGGGGTATCGTCGATTTGCAGATTAGGCACGTCGAGAGCAGGCGTTACAGGCGCCTTTTCAGCTTTCGGCTTGGCGTCAGCTGGCTTCTTAGCAGCGGCTTCTTTCTTGCTCGCAGCTTCTTCAGCCGCTTTAGCTGCCTGGGCCTTCTGCGCAGCTGCTTTTTCTTCAGCGACACGCGCATCGTTTACTTTGCGCTCAGCTTCCGCTTCCGCCATATCACCCACTAACTGGCGTGGGCCGGTGTAGCTAGGCTCTGGCGCTTTCGGCTTCTCATCTTCAGCGCTTTTGACGTAAGTCTTTTTCTTACGTACCTGCACTTCGATAGTTTTGCCGCGCTCGCCGGTATTAATACGGCTACGGGTTTTGCGCGTCAGCGTGATGCGGTTTTTGCCCGCTTCAGCGGTGTCGCTACCACCGTGGCTTTTCTTCAAGAAACTCAGCAGTTTTTGCTTATCTTCTTCAGACACAGCATCGCTTTCTCGAGCGTGCTTTAAACCTGCTTCTTTCATTTGCTCTAGTAGGCGGGGCACATCACGGCCCACCTTTCCTGCGAAATCTTTAACTGTCATATCTGACATATTGACCCTCCTCAGCCCGTGACCTGTTTACTGTGTGTTCGAATCCGATGCGTCATCGACTTCAAACCAGGGCGCACGGGCAGTCATGATCAGTGCCGCTGCGCGCGCTTCGTCCAACTCCTCGATATCGACCAGATCGTCGACAGACTGCTCGGCGAGATCTTCCATAGTGACAATGCCGCGACTGGCCAAAATGAAGGCCAGGTGGCGTTCCATGCCATCCATCTCCAGCAGATCAGCTGCTGGCTGGGCACCGTCTAGCGCTTCTTCCGAGGCAATTGCCATCGTCAGCAGCTCGTCTTTCGCACGTGCGCGTAGCTGCTCTACTAATTCTTCATCGAACTCTTCGATTTCGAGCATCTCTTCCATCGGCACGTAGGCGACTTCTTCCAGGGTAGTGAACCCCTCTTCCACCAACAGGCGAGCGACATCTTCATCCACTTCAAGGTGCTGGATGAAAGAGTCCACCAGGCTATCAATCTCTTGGTCGCGCTTAGACTCTGCTTCTTCTTCGGTCATGACGTTAATCCGCCAGCCGGTAAGCTCAGAGGCTAAACGCACGTTCTGGCCGCTACGGCCAATGGCCTGAGCCAGATTATCTTGCGCCACGGCCACGTCCATCGCGTGGGCATCTTCGTCAACAAGGATAGACCCAACATCGGCGGGCGCCATGGCATTAATTACCAACTGGGCGGGATTGTCGTCCCACAACACAATATCGACACGCTCGTTTTGCAGCTCGGACGAAACTGCTTGAACTCGCGAACCGCGCATACCCACACAGGCACCCACGGGGTCGATACGGCGATCATTGGTTTTAACCGCAATTTTGGCGCGCGAACCGGGATCCCGCGCAGCCCCTTTAATCTCAATCAGCTGCTCAGCGATTTCAGGCACTTCAATTTTGAACAGCTCAATAATCAGCTCGGGACATGTCCGCGACAGCTGGAGCTGGGCGCCACGAGCGTCCGGGTCTACTTTGACCAACAGGGCACGCACCCGCTCATTCATGCGGTAACGCTCACCGTGGATCATTTCATTGCGGGGTAAAAACGCTTCAGCGTTTTCGCCCAAATCAATGATCAGGCCGTCGCGGGTGGTTTTCTTAACAATGCCAGCAACCAGTTCGCCTTCACGATCTGCGTATTGGCGTACGACTTCAGCCCGCTCAGCTTCACGTACTTTCTGTACGATAACCTGCTTAGCGGTTTGCGCTGCAATACGACCAAACGATGCGTTTTCGATGGTTTTTTCGACCACATCGCCCAATTTTAGCGGCGGATCACGCTGCTCGGCGATGGTCTCTTTAATTTCGTAATCTGGCGTTTCAAACTCGTCGTCTTCTACGACAGTCCAAAAGCGGAAGGTTTCGTATTCACCGGTGCGACGGTCAATATGGACGCGCACATTGGCTTCTTCTTTGTCAAAACGCTTACGTGACGCGCTCGCAAGAGCGGCTTCTACCGCTTCGAAGATGACGTCACGTGGGACGCCCTTCTCATTGGAGATCGCGTCAACGACCATTAAAATTTCTTTACTCATGCGTATGCCTCGCCAGAAAACCTATCCTTATGTGCATCACCCCGGCAGCCTGCCGGCAGCGCCGCCACTCGGTTAATCGTCGAACTGCGGTACAATGTGAGCAGAATCAATACTCTCAATAGGAAAGCAATACTCTTCGCCATCCAGTTGAATGAGTACTTCATCTCCCTCAACACCGACCAGAAGCCCTTGATACTTGCGCCGCCCGTCAAAGGCAGTGCGCAGCTTGAGCGCGACGTGATGACCTTGAAAGCGGGTAAACTGATCCAGGGAATACAAGGGACGTGCCATGCCTGGCGAGGAGACTTCCAACCGATACTCACCGGCAATGGGGTCTTCCACATCCATAACAGCACTGACTTGGCGGCTAATATCTGCGCAGTCTTCCACGCTAACGCCACTCTCGCGCTCGATGTAGATCACCAGCCGCGAATTTTTGCCCTGGGAAAGATGGTCGATGCCCCATAGTTCAAAGCCCATGGCAGCAACAACAGGTTCGATCAGCGCGTGAAGCGCAGCGTGTTTAGTGGCCACAGACAAAGCTCCTATAGCCGTTGCATCAGGCACCTGGCCAGGAGTTATTAGAAAAGCTAGGTGGCTGATTGGCGTTACTCGGGAATGTGTCTCCGAAAATCCGGACGACATCCGTTCTTAAGGCGCTCCTGTTTACAAAAGCGCTCGCTATCCAAAAGCTGCTAACAAAAAGCCCCTTCACTGGAAGGGGCTTTTTGAAAGAAACCTTAAGTACCATCTTAGAAACATGTAACAGGGCTAGCCTGGTAAGATTGATTGTTTTCCAAAAAAGTACAAAGGAAACAAACTATCTACATGTTACTAGGATATGGTAGCGGGGACCGGATTTGAACCGATGACCTTCGGGTTATGAGCCCGACGAGCTACCAGACTGCTCCACCCCGCATCAATCTAGGTCGACGATAATAGACACTAAAGCCACCTACGTCAAGAACTACTTGCTTCAAGAACATCTTACTTAAAGCTGCTTTTCATTTAGCTGCTAAATGCAACAGTGCCATTTTGACAGTAAAGAAAAACATTCTGGGAAGCTGGCGAACCAGCAAAACAGATGGTGCCGAAGGCGGGACTTGAACCCGCACGACCATACGGTCACTACCCCCTCAAGATAGCGTGTCTACCAATTCCACCACTTCGGCATCAGGGGAGGCTAAAGAAACGTTATCTAACTAAACAACGAGGATTAATTACTCGCTGCTTTCCTCTAGCACTGGCGCGGTATTATCCACGTCTGCAGGCCTGTCGTCAAGCGTCGGGACGCTTTGCTGCTGCTCGATCAAACGCGAATCTGGAATACCTGCTTCCGGTGCCTGACCAGCCTGGGTGGCGAAGTAAGCCAGCGCCATCGAGGTAACGAAGAAACCCGCTGCCAAAATAGCTGTCGTGCGCGATAAAAAGTTACCGCTGCCCCGCGAACCAAACACAGTTTGTGAAGCACCGCCCCCGAAAGCCGCACCGGCTTCGGCACCTTTACCCTGCTGAAGCAGAATGAGTACCACCAGGGCGACCGCAATCACCACATGGATCATAAGAATTGCAACTTGCATGGCGTTATCCTGCTGACTGACAAATGGCATAAAAATCATCGGTCTTGAGTGAGGCTCCGCCCACTAGACCGCCGTCGATATCTGGCTGAGCAAGCAGCTCAGCCGCATTACTTGCGTTCATACTGCCGCCGTATAGCAAACGCAGCTGTTCAGCTAACCCCTTATCAAAGCCCGCCTGGTAAGCACGAATGCCTGCCATGACTTCCTGGGCTTGTTCAGGAGATGCCGTACGCCCCGTGCCAATTGCCCAAACGGGCTCGTAGGCAATAACCACTTGCTTGCGCTGGTCTGGCTCCAGGCGAGACATTACATGCCCTACTTGGCGCAGCACCACGTCCATCGTACGGCCTGCGTCGCGCTCCTCTAAAGACTCTCCCACACAGAGAATCGGCGTGATATCCACGCTCAATGCCGCTAGCAAACGCGCAAATATCTGTTCGTCGCTCTCTTTATAAAGCTGACGCCGCTCTGAGTGCCCTACCAAGACGTAAGAGACCGCAAACTCTTTGAGCATACGACCACTCACTTCACCGGTATGGGCACCAGAGTGAATGGGATTCAACGTTTGCGCACCCAATGACAGCCCCGTGCCCTCAAACGCAAGGCGCGCCGCATCCAAATAAGGGAACGGCGGAATGATAACGACATCCACGCCCTTTGGCGATACGGCGGCAGAGAAGGCCTGTCCGAATTCGTTGATCAACGCCACGGAACCGTTCATTTTCCAGTTACCGGCAATTAAAGGCGTACGCATCGACTCTCCTCACTCAAGGTGGAGCGAAATGGTATAGGAGCGGCCTTGTCAAGACAACCGCTGTTGCAAGCACAGGTTTGCTTTCCTGGGCCAGCTAGCTATATCGACCGCTAGTTAAATCGACCAGCTAGTTATATCAAATAGTGGGGCACATTTATTTAAGCAATGCCTGAACTTGTTCAGCCAAGCTGTGCGCCAATTGTTCGACATCCAAATGGGCACGCCCCTCCACCATCACACGAATTAGCGGTTCAGTGCCTGACGGGCGCAACAATACGCGTCCTTCATCACCCAACTCATGCTCTAATGCAGCAACCGCCTGCTGGAGCGGCGCCGACTCCATCACTTCTTTAGCACTTGTATGGGCGGGTAAACGCACATTAACCAGCGCCTGCGGCACTTTTTCCAGCTCTTTTAGCAGCGTCGGCAGGCTCTTCTGCTCGCGCATCATCAGCGCCAATACCTGCAGCGCCGAGACGATACCATCACCGGTAGTCTGCACATGACCGCAGACAATGTGCCCTGACGACTCACCACCCAACTCCCAACCGTTAGCGGCCATTCGCTCCATGACAAAACGGTCGCCCACTTTTGCACGTTCAAAAGGAATACCCAGATTATCCAGCGCCATGGATAAGCCAAAATTAGACATCAAGGTGCCCACCACGCCGCCCTGCAGCAAACCACGCTCATGACGATCACGGGCAATTAAATAGAGGATATCGTCGCCATCCACTTCGCGGCCATCGCCGTCAACCAACATTACGCGATCACCATCACCGTCAAAGGCAATCCCCAAGTCTGCATTTTGCTGAATGACGGCAGCACGCAATGCGGCGGGATGCGTTGAACCTACCTGCTGGTTAATATTTAACCCGTCGGGCGCAGCGCCGATGGTGGTAACGTAAGCCCCCAGCTCGCGAAACACATTAGGCGCGATATGGTAAGTGGCACCGTGGGCGCAATCTAGGACTACCTTAAGGCCATGCAAACTAAGCCGATCAGGCAGGGTTGATTTACAAAATTCAATGTAACGACCTGCGGCGTCGTCGATACGGGTAGCTTTACCCAACTGAGCGGCTTCTGCCGTGGTCAGCGGCGCTTCAAGCATGGCCTCAATACGATCTTCCGTTTCATCAGGGAGCTTCTTGCCCTCTGCGGAGAAGAACTTGATGCCATTGTCATCGAAGGGGTTGTGAGATGCCGAGATGACAATACCCGCGTCAGCACGGAACGTACGCGTCAAGTAGGCGATGCCTGGTGTAGGCATTGGCCCCAACAGCGACACATCCACACCGGCGGCAGAAAGCCCCGCCTCTAATGCGGATTCAAACATGTAGCCAGAGATACGCGTATCTTTGCCAATTAACACCCGCGTTCGACCTTTATCACGGCGCAAGACCTGCCCTGCCGCCCAGCCTAGCTTGAGCATAAAATCAGCCGTAATGGGCGATTTACCCACTGTGCCGCGAATACCATCGGTACCAAAATAGCGCCTTGTCATGCGTCAGACTCCTTGTTAAGCGGCGGCTCGCAGCCCTCTTGTAGTACCGCCCACGCCATATTGACTGCATCTACCGCTGCAGCGACATCATGTACACGCAGAATATTCGCCCCACGCTCTACCGCCATGGCTGCCAGTGCCAAACCACCGGAAAGACGCTCCTCTACCGGGCGGCCTAACACTTTTCCAATCATACTCTTGCGTGACATACCTACCAGTAATGGAAGCTCCAACGATTGTAGAGTCTCCATATATTTGAGTAAGCGTAGATTGTGTTCGACGGTTTTGCCGAAGCCAAAACCAGGGTCAACTAAAAGCCGATTACGGCGCAGCCCGGCCGCCTCACACTCGGCCACTCGGCGGGCCAAATAGTCTGCTACCTCTTCCTCGATTGGGCGCGAATAAGCAGGTGCTTGCTGCATATCTTGCGGCTCGCCCTGGCGATGCATTAAGCAAACGGGCAGGCCACTGCCTACCGCAGCCAACAGCGCCCCTTCGCGCTCTAACGCGCGCACGTCGTTAAGCATACCGGCGCCCAGCTCACTCGCCTCGCGGATAACGGCAGGACAACTGGTATCCACCGATACCAGCGCATCCAGTTCGCGCACCAGGATTTCTACCACGGGGGCAACCCGGTCAAGCTCTTCCTGGGGGCTGACAGGCGTAGCGCCAGGGCGAGTCGACTCGCCTCCCACATCAATGATCGCCGCCCCTTCCGCCAACATCCGCTCGGCATGGCGCAACGCATCATCTAACGCCACGTGCTGACCGCCATCAGAAAAAGAGTCGGGTGTGACATTAAGGATGCCCATAACGCGGGGAAAGGAGAGATCCAGCAGGTGGCGTCCACAACGCAGCTGGAAAGCATTTTCAGCTGTTTGCGTAGAGGACGTATCCATAAGTGATTTCATGCTGCAGCCTGGTCAATAAAAGAAACTTTGCAGTGTTATAGGTACAGCATAACAAAAAAGGCGCCCCTTGACGGGGCGCCTTCGGCTTATACGCAGGGTTAACTATCTAATCATCTAAGGACCCGCAGGGCCGCCGAGAGGGTCTGAAGGCCGACGGCGCGGCTCGTCATCATCCTCTTCACCGTCGCTGCCAGAAGCGTTGGTAGACGTATCATCATCGGCTTCTTGCGCTTTTGGCTTATTACCGCCGCCAACAGGCGTACCGCCACCGGATGAATCACCGTCGTCCCAGCCTTCGGGCGGACGGGGATCGCGCCCCTCCATGATGTCTTTCAACTGCGTGGCGTCAATAGTCTCATACTTCATCAACGCTTCGGCCATGGCATCAAGCTTGTCGCGATTATCCGTTAGGATTTGGCGGGCCTGCTCATAACAATCGTCGATGATTTTGCGGACTTCTTTATCAAGGCGCGTCGTGGTATCACCCGACTTCATCTTACTGCCGCCCTGACCCGGGCCACCGAGGAACTGATGCGACTCGTCCTCGTCGTACATGATCGGACCCATCTCGTCCGACAAGCCCCACTTCGCCACCATGTTGTGGGCAAGCTCAGTGGCGCGCTTGATATCGTTAGAGGCGCCGGTGGTGACACCGTTCGGACCCAACGTCATCTCTTCAGCAATACGACCACCAAACAGCGAGCAGATCTGCCCCAGAATTTGCTGACGCGACAGGCTGTAGCGATCCTCTTCCGGCAAGAACATCGTCACGCCGAGGGCACGCCCACGGGGGATAATGGTTACCTTGTAGACCGGATCATGCGAAGGCACAACCAAACCGATGATGGCGTGACCTGATTCATGATAAGCGGTGTTGAGCTTCTCTTTATCGGTCATGACCATCGACTTGCGCTCAGCGCCCATCATGATCTTGTCTTTAGCCAGCTCCAACTCTTCCATGCTGACTAGGCGCTTATTGCGGCGCGCAGCAAACAGTGCGGCTTCGTTGACCAGGTTGGCCAAATCCGCGCCAGAGAAGCCAGGCGTGCCGCGGGCAATCAGCTGCGGTTTTACGTCATCACCCAGCGGCACTTTACGCAGGTGAACGCCAAGAATGTGCTCACGACCACGAATATCCGGCAAGCCAACGGTAACCTGACGGTCAAAGCGGCCTGGACGCATAAGCGCAGGATCAAGCACGTCAGGACGGTTAGTCGCAGCGATAACGATGACGCCTTCGTTGGCCTCAAAACCATCCATCTCGACCAGCAGCTGGTTCAACGTCTGCTCGCGCTCGTCGTTACCGCCACCCATGCCAGCACCGCGAGAGCGACCCACAGCATCAATCTCATCGATAAAGATGATGCAGGGCGCCTGCTTCTTAGCCTGTTCGAACATGTCGCGCACACGTGATGCGCCGACACCGACAAACATTTCAACGAAGTCAGAGCCCGAGATAGAGAAGAACGGCACTTTCGCTTCGCCAGCAATGGATTTTGCCAGCAGCGTTTTACCGGTACCTGGGGGCCCTACCATTAACACGCCGCGGGGAATCGTACCGCCCAAACGCTGGAATTTGGTGGGGTCACGTAGGAAGTCGACCAACTCTTCGACTTCTTCTTTGGCTTCATCACAGCCAGCCACGTCGGCAAAGGTCGTTTTGATCTGATCTTGAGAGAGCAGCTTGGCCTTCGATTTACCAAAGCTCATCGGGCCGCCTTTACCACCGCCGGCACCACCCTGCATCTGGCGCATAAAGAACATAAAGATGCCCAAAATCAGCAGAATCGGGAAGCTGGCAATAAGCAGCCGCGTCCAGATACTTTGCTGTTCTGGCTCTTTACCCACGACCGTCACATTATTGCTCAACAGGTCGTCCATCAGCTTCGGATCTTCTGCCGATGGGCGGATCGTCTGAAATTGAGAGCCATCCGTGCGCTCACCACTGATGGTGTAACCATCAATCGTGACGCTACGTACCTGCTGATTTTGCACCTGCTGCACAAACTGAGAATAGTTGGTGTTTTGCGGTGCGCTTTCGGTGCTGAAATTATTGAACACTGTCAGTAGGACGGCCGCGATGACCAACCACAGAATCAGGTTCTTCGCCATATCATTCAAGGGGCTACCCTCATTACAAGAATCCGTCAGTTAAACCCTGATGCTTAATAAAGCCTGCTACTAATAATCTTAGCACTATGACATTACATCAGCATCAAGTGTTCAACCATTGCCAAAGCGTCTTATGCCTCGGGCCATCTGTGTCACGCGCGTATTGCGGCTAATGTGACACACGTTGCGCTTGCCTGTCTGGCAATCGCGCTGATAAATCTTGGCTATGAACCACATACACCGTTATCCCATCACAGGTAACGTCATCGAACCATATGATGTGTTAACCGCGAAACCCTTCGGCCAGGAAATACACCTCACGGGAGCGTGCCCGCGATGCATCCGGCTTGCGAGTCACTACCTTGCTAAAGCTGCCGCGCAACTCTTTCAGGTAAGCGTCAAACCCTTCCCCCTGGAATACTTTAGCTAAAAATCGACCACCGGGTGACAGCGTTTCGCGAGCGAGTTCTAACGCTAACTCCACTAAGTACATCGCCTGAGGCTGATCAATTGCCGCCATACCACTCATATTGGGGGCCATATCCGACATCACAAGGTCTACGCGACGATTATCTAAACGTTTTAATATCGCCTCCAACACCGCCTCTTCCGTAAAATCCCCCTGGATAAAGTCCACGCCTGCGAGCGCATCCATCTCCAAAATATCAGAAGCGATAACCACACCTTCAGGCCCTACCCGCTCAGCAGCGATTTGGCTCCATCCGCCGGGCGCTGCCCCTAAATCAATGACCGTCATACCGGGTCGCAGCAGTTTATCCTTTTCATCCAGCTCAATCAGCTTATAGCTGGCACGGGAGCGATAGCCATCTTGCCAACTCTGCTTCACGTACTGGTCGTCAAAATGCTCCTTCTTCCAGTTATTGCTGGTTTTACTAACGGAATGTTTACGGCTTGGGGGCTTTTGCTGCATGTGGGAATCTAACACTGGAATAAGAGATGGGCGCATTCACGCGATCGCTTTCACTCGGTGACGTTTCACCGTAAGATGGAGCGTTAAGCGCTAACCGGGATACCGCAAGATACCATGAGCTTGTCACAGGCACAAAAGAAAGCATTTCGTAGCATTGGCCACCATCTTAACCCAGTGGTCACCGTTTCTGAGAACGGCGTCTCCGAAAATTTGCTCGCAGAACTTAACCGCGCACTCACTGATCACGAACTGATCAAAGTGAAACTCGCCATTCCTGAGCGTGATGATCGGGCTGCCATGATAGCCGAACTGATCGCCAACAGCCGTGCAGACCTTGTGCAAACCATTGGCAAAATGGCGCTGCTCTACCGTAGGAACCCGCAGGTAAATCCAAAGCTTTCTAATGTTACCCGCTTTGAGAACCACCACGGTCGGCATTAACCGTTAGATTGCACTCGCTCTAAAATAGATGCTGCTGCACTAAAACGCCCCTTCAACCGACCTAACCGAGGTCAATTGAAGGGGCGTTTTTTTATTACACGTGCTCGACACTACCTACTTCGTACTCCACATCACCGCCGGGTGTTTTGACCACCACGACATCACCTTCCTCTTTACCGATTAGAGCACGAGCGATGGGCGATGTCACCGAAATACGGCCGGATTTAATATCCGCTTCATCTTCACCGACGATGCGATATGTGACTTCTGCATCGGTATCCAGATTCATTAGCGACACGGTAACACCAAAAATCACTTTGCCGGTTTTCGGCAGTTTCGTGACATCAATTACCTGGCAGACGGAGAGCTTACTTTCGATCTCCTGAATACGCCCTTCGATAAACCCCTGCTGCTCACGAGCGGCGTGATACTCGGCGTTCTCTTTCAGATCACCGTGTTCACGCGCTTCCGCGATGGCCGCGATCACCTGCGGACGCGCTTCGCTTTTAAGGTGGTCGAGCTCTTCACGAAGGCTTCTTTCTCCCGCCACTGTCATCGGGACCTTGTTCATTGACTTGCTCCTGCATGCAGATCCTGAAGGCGCCGCACCGTAATCTCCCTACCGTACTCAAGCGCCATACAAACAGCATTAGCGCCCGCCAAGGTGGTCGCATAGGGCACCTTGCGCGAGAGAGCAGTACGGCGAATGACCGAAGAGTCGTTGATAGCCTGACGACCTTCAGTAGTGTTCACAATGTAGGCGATTTCGTCGTTCTTAAGCAGATCGACGATATGGGGGCGACCTTCGTAAACTTTATTGACGTGCTCCACGGCAAGCCCGGCAGCTTCCAAAGCAGCCGCTGTTCCCCGTGTTGCACATAGCGTAAAGCCTAATGCTAACAGAGAACGGCCCACTTCGATAATCCCTGCCTTGTCCGGTTCACGAACGGAAAGGAACGCTTTACGCTCGCCGGTCAGCGCCGGTATTGCTTCGCCTGCCCCAAGCTGCGCCTTGAAGAAGGCCTCTGCAAAGGTATCGCCAGAGCCCATTACTTCGCCGGTGGACTTCATTTCCGGCGAGAGAATCGGGTCGACACCGGGGAATTTGTTGAACGGGAAAACGGCCTCTTTAACACTATAGAAGTGTGGCACGATCTCCCTCTCAAAGCCCTGTTCAGCCAGGGTTTTACCCGCCATGCAGCGCGCCGCGATCTGGGCAAGCGAGGTACCGATGCACTTGGACACAAAGGGCACAGTACGCGAAGCGCGAGGGTTAACCTCAATTACATAGATCTCGCCATCCTGCCAGGCGAGCTGCACGTTCATTAAGCCTTTAACGCCCAACTCAACGGCCATCTGCTTCACCTGATGGCGCATCTCATCCTGCACATCGGCAGGCAGGGAGTATGGCGGCAGCGCGCAGGCGGAGTCACCGGAGTGAACGCCCGCTTGCTCTACGTGCTGCATGATGCCGCCAATCACCACCTGCTGACCATCCGACACGGCATCGATATCAATCTCGATTGCGGCGCTCAGGAAGTGATCCAGCAGCACCGGTGAGTCGTTGGAAACTTTCACCGCGTGGGTCATGTAGTTTTCAAGCTCGGAGGCGTCGTAGACGATCTCCATGGCCCGACCACCCAGCACGTAGCTGGGGCGCACCACCAACGGGTAGCCAATCGCTGCGGCTTTATCGAAGGCTTCGGCAAAGCTGCGAGCGGTCGCGTTGGGCGGCTGCTTCAGGCCCAGCTTGTCGATCATCACCTGGAAACGCTCGCGGTCTTCGGCGCGGTCGATGGCGTCCGGCGTGGTACCGATAATCGGCACACCGGCAGCCTCTAGCTCACGAGCCAGTTTCAGCGGCGTTTGGCCACCGAACTGAACGATCACGCCCACCGGCTTCTCTTTGTCGGCGATTTCGAGCACGTCTTCCAACGTTACCGGCTCAAAGTAGAGACGATCAGAGGTGTCGTAATCGGTAGAGACGGTTTCCGGGTTGCAGTTGACCATGATGGTTTCATAGCCGTCGTCGCGCATGGCAAAGGCGGCGTGAACGCAACAGTAGTCAAACTCGATACCCTGGCCGATACGGTTCGGGCCACCGCCCAACACCATAATTTTCTGACGATCAGACACATCCGCTTCGCACTCTTCTTCATAAGTGGAGTACATATAGGCGGTATCTGATACAAACTCCGCGGCACAGGTATCCACGCGCTTATAAACCGGGCGAATACCTGCTGCCTGGCGGGTTTGGCGGAACTCTTTTTCACTAATGCTGAGCAGCTTGGCCAGGCGCGCATCACCAAAGCCTTTGCGCTTGAGCTGATAGATCTCACGGGCAGAAAAGCCAGCCAGCGAGCGCTTAGCGACGGCGTTTTCAGTCAGCACTAGATCTTCAAGCTGCACCAGGAACCAAGGGTCGATATTGGTCAGGGCAAAGACCTCATCGACACTCATGCCTGAGCGCATGGCGTCCGCGATATAGAAAATACGCTCGGCACCGGCGGCCTGGAGCTCGCCCTGGATAATCGCCATGTTGTCCGGCGTAAAATCGGTAATGATCGGATCGAGGCCATCGTTACCGGTTTCCAGGCCGCGCAGCGCTTTCTGCAGCGACTCCTGGAAGGTGCGGCCAATCGCCATCACCTCGCCCACCGACTTCATCTGCGTCGTTAGGCGATCGTTAGCCTGGGGGAATTTCTCGAAGGTGAAGCGTGGGATCTTGGTAACCACGTAATCGATAGACGGCTCAAACGATGCCGGTGTACGACCGCCGGTAATATCGTTTTGCAGCTCATCCAGGGTGTAGCCGACCGCCAGTTTGGCGGCGATTTTAGCAATCGGGAAACCGGTTGCCTTGGAGGCCAGCGCCGAGGAGCGCGACACCCGTGGGTTCATCTCAATCACTACCAAACGGCCGGTCTTGGGATCCATACCGAATTGGACGTTGGAGCCACCGGTCTCGACACCAATCTCGCGCAGGACCGCGAGGCTGGCGTCACGCATGATCTGATACTCTTTATCGGTCAGCGTTTGTGCCGGGGCCACGGTGATCGAATCACCAGTGTGTACACCCATGGGGTCGAAGTTCTCAATCGCGCAGACGATGATGCAGTTGTCGTTTTTATCACGCACAACTTCCATCTCGTACTCTTTCCAACCCAGCAGCGACTCATCAATCAGCAGCTCGTGGTTGTTGGAGAGTTCAAAACCGCGCGTACAGATCTCTTCGAACTCTTCCTTGTTATACGCCACGCCGCCGCCGGAGCCGCCCATGGTGTAGGAAGGACGAATAATCGTAGGGAAACCAAGCTCCGCCTGAATCTCCCACGCCTCATCCATGCTGTGCGCGACTTTCGCTTTCGGGCATTCCAAGCCAATGCGCTTCATGGCTTGATCAAACAGATCGCGGTCTTCGGCCATGTTAATCGCATCGGCGTTAGCACCGATCATCTCGACGCCGAATTTCTCCAGCACGCCATGCTTTTCAAGCTCGAGGGCGCAGTTCAGCGCCGTCTGGCCGCCCATGGTCGGTAGAATCGCGTCGGGGCGCTCCGCCTCGATGATTTTCTCAACCGTCTGCCAGGTAATCGGCTCGATGTAAGTAGCATCGGCCATGGCCGGATCGGTCATGATAGTGGCGGGGTTGGAGTTGACCAAAACAACCCGGTAACCCTCTTCGCGCAGCGCTTTACACGCCTGGGCGCCAGAGTAGTCGAATTCGCAGGCCTGGCCGATCACAATCGGGCCAGCGCCAATGATCAAAATAGTGTTGATGTCGGTACGCTTAGGCATAACGGTTCCCGCAAAAAATGGTGACGATGAGCGACAAAAGACGGCGATACGGTGATGTGAAGGACGCGTTAACGGCGTGCCTGCATCATCGCAACGAAGCGATCAAACAACGGCGCCACATCGCGAGGGCCGGGGCTCGCTTCCGGGTGGCCTTGAAAGCTAAACGCCGGTCGGTCGGTAAGCTCAATTCCCTGCAAGGTGCCATCGAACAGCGAACGATGCGTGGCACGCACATTGGCAGGCAGGGTCGCTTCATCCGCCGCAAAGCCGTGGTTTTGGCTGGTAATCATCACCGTGCCGGCATCCAAATCCTGCACTGGATGGTTGGCACCGTGGTGGCCGAGGCTCATTTTGACGGTTTTCGCACCGGCCGCGAGCGCCAGTAGCTGGTGACCCAGGCAAATACCAAATACCGGAATATCGGTTTCCAGCACATCCTGAATCGCTTTAATAGCGTAGTCACAGGGCTCTGGGTCGCCTGGGCCGTTAGCCAGAAAAACGCCATCAGGCTTCATCGCCAGCACGTCAGCGGCAGGCGTTTGCGCAGGCACCACCGTCAGGCGGCAGCCACGGGCGGCCAGCATGCGCAGGATGTTGAATTTCACGCCGTAATCATATGCCACCACATGGTAAGGGCGCTCACTTTGCGAAGCGTCGGCGTAGCCTTCCCCCAGCGTCCACTCGCCTTCCGACCATTCGTAAGCCTCTTTGCAGGAGACTTCTTTAGCCAAATCCATGCCCTTTAGCCCTGGAAACGCCTTGGCAGCTTCCAGCGCCCGCGCCACAGCCTCTTCGCCCTCAGCATCCGCACCGGCCAAAATCGCCCCGTTCTGGGCGCCTTTATCGCGCAAAATGCGCGTTAGGCGGCGGGTATCGATATCGGCAATGCCCAGCACGTTTTGGCTTTTCAGGTAATCCGACAGCGACTGCTCAGAGCGGAAGCTGCTAGCCATTAATGGTAGATCACGAATCACCAACCCTGCCGCGGCAATAGAAGCGGACTCAATGTCTTCTGCGTTGATGCCGGTATTGCCGATATGGGGATAGGTGAGGGTGACGATTTGGCGGGTGTAGGAGGGGTCGGTAAGGATCTCTTGATAGCCGGTCATGGCCGTATTGAACACCACCTCACCGCTGGTTACTCCATCCGCGCCAATGGCGATACCGTGGAACACACTGCCATCTTCCAGGGCCAATATTGCGGGTTTGCTCAATGCGGGGTTATTCAAAACAAGATCCTCCCATGCTGGTGGGAGCCTGTAGGGCGCAGGCTCAGCAAATTCTTCATGAATCCACGACCTCATTATCAATAATGAGGTCGTAAAAAAGCGGGACGAAGCCGATAAAAAGAATCGGTTTCATCCCGCTTGTTGTTCTATGCCTTTTAGAGCCACGTCACTATCAATGCAATAGCCGTAAACTCAAGGGCAGGCTTTGGGCTGGCCAACGCAACAAGCGCGCCGTCTAAGGTCTGTAAGTCAGAGCTTCTAAGCCACCCGGCCAAAATTTTTGAAATGTTACAGGAATTCTTGGTCTAAAACTACCCCTGAGTGACAGGCAGCTCTAGCATTAGTCATTCCTTAATCTAAACCCAGCACATCCTGCATATCGTAACGGCCGACCTCTTTACCAGCGACCCAGCGTGCCGCGCGAACTGCGCCTTTGGCAAAAGTCATTCGGCTGGAGGCTTTATGGGTGATTTCGATACGCTCGCCTTCGGTGGCAAACATCACCGTGTGCTCGCCGACGATATCGCCCGCCCGCACCGTGGCAAAGCCAATCTCTTTATCGGTGCGTGGGCCGCACTGCCCTACCCGCTCGAACACGCCATGCTCTCTCAGGTTCCGCCCCAGGCTGTCGGCGATCACTTCACCCATTTTAATCGCAGTACCGGATGGTGCATCGACCTTATGGCGATGGTGAGACTCGATTATTTCAATATCGTAGCCTTCATCGCCGAGCGCTTTGGCAGCCGTTTCGAGCAGCTTCAGAGTCAGATTAACACCGACGCTCATATTCGGCGCGAATACCATGGCCACCTTGTCACGATAGCTATCGAGCTGGGCCAGCTCATCATCGCTCATGCCGGTAGTGCCAATCACAATACGCTTACCGTGCTCGGCGCAGAATGCTAGGTTACCCAGGGTGACCTGCGGAGCCGTAAAGTCGATCAACACATCGAAATCATCAACTATCGACACGAGCGAATCTACCGCGACGACACCGCGCTTCCCTAACCCTGCGAGCTCGCCAATATCAGCGCCCGCTAAGGAGCTGCCCGGCTCCACAATGCCGCCAGCCAGCGTTGCCTCAGCATCTTGCTCTACAGCATTTACCAACGTACGGCCCATGCGGCCAGCCACGCCTACAATGGCAATTCGGGTCATGCGAACTCCTGCGCTCTGCGTTCCGGTATATAAAAAGTGTCGCAATTATAGCAGACGCACCAGCGCATTAGACGCTCTCCTTTGCTGCCATGAAGATTGCTGCCATGAAGACTCAGCTTAGTTCTCCCAAACAATCGCCAGCTCTTCATCCCCTGCCATACGAATTAAGTGACGTTCGACCACGCCTTCCAGCTCATCCAAATGCTCCTCTTCCAGGGTTTCGATGGCAACCACCAATTTATCGTGCTCAGCGAGCATTAAGCAGGTACCTGTGGCAAAAGTGATCTTGCCTTGCTGATCACTCTGTTCAACCTCCAACTTATGCGACCAGTGCTTACAAAGGCGGTTGATCAAACGCTCAGCAGAAGGCGTGGCAATTTCAACGCGAGATAAAGGCATAGCGGCCTCCCCATAAGAGTAAGTACTTGCTAATTAAGATAGTTTTAACAACATTATCAGTTAGCTGTAAACACAAAAAGCGCAGCATGCTAATAACCAGATGCCGATTAAAGCATTACCACCCAAACGATAATAAGTTACAATATCAGTTGCATCACTATGCTATCTTTGCCTAAAACGGTGTTAGCGACACCCGTTCTATTAACCAATATCGACCAATGAGTAAAAAAATGCTCAGTTCTCCGCACTTAAAAACCCTGTTGGCTACTCTTATCAGTTTTGCTGGCTGCGTCACTGCTCAGGCTGACGATATCACCATTACAGATATCGCTGGCCGACAAGTCACCCTAAATGCGCCCGCAGAAGGGGTTATTTTAGGCGAAGGGCGACAGATTTATCTGTTAGGGCTGCTCGAACCCGAAGCCCCTTTCGCTCACGTGGTGGGTTGGCGCGAAGACTTCTCTCAAGCGGATCCCGATAATTATTCCCGCTACCTGAAACGCTTCCCAGAGATCGAAGCGATCCCCACCTTTGGCGGTTTTAAAGACGGCACTTTCGACGTCGAGCAGGCCGCCTCGCTTAATCCTGACGTAGTGCTGATGAACATCGAGGCGAAAGCCGCCACAGAAGACGCCGCCTACGACGACAAGCTGGCACAACTCGGCATTCCCATCATCTATGTGGATTTTCGCGAAGACCCGCTTGAGCACACCATCCCCTCCATGCGCATCATCGGCCAGATCATGGACGACGAAGAAGCGGCCGAAGCGTTCATCGAGTTTGCCGAGACGCAGTTGGCACGGGTAACCAATGTCATCGCCGAGGCCAACCCAGAACGCCCCAGCGTGTTTATTGACCGGGCTGGCGGCTACTCCGACGAGTGCTGCATGAGCTTTGGCCCCGCCAACTTTGGCGACTATGTCACCCTAGCTGGCGGTAGCAATATCGCTGAAGGCATCATTCCTAACAGTTTCGGCAACCTGAACCCTGAACAGATTATTGCTGCCAACCCTGATCATGTCGTCGTCACCGGCGGCAACTGGGATGCCTACGTGCCGGGCGGCAACTGGGTCGGCGTAGGCCCCGGGGCTGATATGCAAAACGCTCGCGCCAAGCTTGAAGCACTGACCGAGCGCACCGCAATGACCGGCATCAAGGCGGTAGAATCCGGTAACTTCCACGCCATTTGGCACCAGTTTTACAATAGCCCCTACTACTTTGTAGCCGTGCAGCAGCTAGCCAAATGGCTACACCCAGAGCTGTTTGAAGACCTGGATCCCAACGCCACGATGAAAGAGCTGCACGAGCGCTTCTTACCCATCGACTATGAAACCGGCTACTGGATATCGCTCCATGGCGACTGATACGAGGATGACGGAAACGGCGGTAACAGAGCGCCTTTCACAGGGACGCACCTTCTACCATAGCCAGGTTTTCCGCCGCCAAATGATACTGGCGGCACTGGTGTTAGCGCTGTTTTTTAGTCTCTGCGTTGACCTGGCACTGGGGCCCGCCCGCTATAGCCTGGGTGAAGTGATCGCGGCGCTGTTTACCCCGGACAGCGTTAGCCAGCAAGCGCGAGTGATTCTCTGGGAAATCCGCATGCCGGTAGCGCTGATGGCCCTAGTGGTAGGCGCCAGCTTGTCGGTGGCCGGGGCACAGATGCAAACCATTCTGAGCAACCCGCTAGCCAGCCCGTTTACCCTAGGGATTTCCGCCGGGGCCAGCTTTGGTGCCGCTCTGGGTCTCGCCTTCGGGGTGGCACTGGTGCCTGCCGCCATTGAATTTGTGGTGCCCATCAACGCCTTCGTGATGGCCATGTTCACCGCATTTTTAATTCATGCCTTAAGCCTTAAGCGCGGTGTGACGGTAGAGACCATTGTGCTGCTCGGCATCGCCATGGTGTTTATCTTCAACTCGCTGATGGCGCTGATTCAGTTCTTTGCCAGCCAGGAGGCGGTCTCTGCAGTGGTCTTTTGGACAATGGGCAGCTTAACCAAAGCCACCTGGCCCAAGTTCTGGATCGCCCTTAGCATTCTTGCTTTATCCATGCCGCTGCTTGCCCGACATGGCTGGGCGCTAACCGCCATGCGCCTGGGCGACGCCAAAGCCGAAAGTATGGGTGTCAATCCCCGCGCGCTGCGTTTGGAAGTGCTGGTGCTGGTATCGCTGCTCGCTGCCATCGCGGTGGCGTTCGTGGGCACCATTGGGTTTATCGGCTTGGTGGGCCCGCATATTGCACGCATTTTACTGGGTGAGGATCAGCGCTTCTTCCTACCCGGCTCGGCCCTGTGCGGCGCGCTTATCCTCTCCGTTGGCTCGGTTATCTCCAAGATCATTATTCCTGGCACCATTATTCCCATTGGCATTATTACTTCGCTGGTGGGCATTCCCTTCTTCCTATTTCTGGTGCTTAGCCACAAGAAGGCCTCATGGTAACCCTACAACTGAACCGTGTATCCGCCCGCTACGGGCGTCGCCCTATTCTGGAAGAGATCACCACACCCTGCTTTCAAGGGGGGCAAGTCGTCGCCCTGCTAGGACCCAATGCGGCGGGTAAATCAACGCTTTTTCGCCGCGTATTAGGGTTATTGAAAGGCGAAGGCAAAGTGATTATCAGCGGCACTAGCGCCGAGCACCCAGTGGGCTATATGCCCCAGGACACCGGCGCCAAGGCCGTGCTGACGGTCTATGAATCGGTGCTTTTGGCGCGTATGCAGGGGCGTGGATTAAAAGTGCAGCCTGAGGATTTAACGCAGGTTGATCGCGCGCTGGAGGAACTCAGCATTACGACCCTTGGCGAGCGTGATATTGGCGACCTTAGCGGCGGGCAGCGCCAGTTGGTCAGCGCTGCCCAGGCTCTGGTGCAAGAGCCCGAGATTTTGATGCTGGACGAGCCCACTTCGGCACTCGATTTGAACCGCCAGATCAGCCTTTTGACGGTGCTGCGCCGGCTAGCCGATGAACGCCAGATGCTGATTTTGGTGGCGCTCCATGACCTGGGGCATGCGCTACGCTTCGCTGACGCGGCCATGATGCTCGAAAATGGCCGCTTGATTGCCTGCGGCCCCACCGCCGAAGTGATAACCCCTGCGCTGCTACGTCAGGTTTATCGGGTATCTGCGCGTATTGAGCCCTGCTCGAAAGGCCAACCACAGCTTATCGTCGAAGCAGCCATTTAAGCCGCCGCCCTTCCATTGCCGCTAGCGCCACCCCGGATAACATGAGCGGTAGCGCTAGCAGGAAGCCGCTGGAGACCGATATTCCAAACAGCACCCAATCGGCGAGCACGGGCCACACCAGGGCAATATATTCAAAAGGTGCCAAGCGCGACGCCTCGGCATAGCGCAGCGCTAATGTCATCGCAATGTGCGCTGCGCCGCCAAATAGGCCCGATAACACCAGCAGCGAAAACTCCACCCGGTTAAGCGCTGCCCAGCCCAATGGCATCGTTGCCAGCCCAGCCAGCGCTGCTACCACAATAAAGTAGAATGCAATTGATGCTGCCGTTTCAGTTCGCGAAATACGTCTGACGGTCAGTAGCGCCCCAGCAGTTAATAGCGCACCCAGCGCCCCAAGCGCGTACCCGGTTATGTGGCCATTGCTTGAACTAGCGCCCAGCCCAGGCAAAATCAGCACAGCGACACCAGCAAGCGCCAATACTATGCCGCCCGCACGATAAAGTGAGCAACGCTCTCTTAAGAGCAGCACACCCCCTATCGCCATAAAAACCGGCGTTAGCTGTGCAAGCAGCGTCGCCTCGGCAACCGGCAACAGTGCCACCGCCGCAAAAGAGGCAAACATGGCCGCCGCCCCCAGCCCGGAACGGAGCGCATGCCCCAACGGGCGCCGCGTCGCCAACCCCCGAGGAAACTCCCGACGCACCAGAAGAAACACGACGATAGGCAGCAGCGCAAACAGCGAACGGTAAAACACCGACTGCCCCACCGGCACTTCGTCACTGACTGCCTTAATACACACCAGCATGCCGGTAAAAAGCAGGCCAGACAGTACCCGCAGCAAAATGCCCATGGTGGGCTTTTCTTCAAGGTGATCCATTGTGCGCAGCATTTCCTAAACAGCAAAAACCCCCGGGCGAACCGAGGGTCTTTGAATCAAACATCTAACTTACTACCATCATCTCAGCTTTACGACTTCATATCTTCAAAGAAACTTTTCACACTGTCGAAGAAACCGGTTTTCTTCGGCGAGTGGCTGTGGCTGTTGCTGCCGTCGAAGCTCTCTTGCAGCTTGCGCAATAGGTCGCGCTGCTCGTCGTTAAGCTTGACCGGTGTTTCCACTACCACCTTACACAGCAGGTCGCCTGGCATGCCACCGCGTACTGGCTTTACGCCTTTACCACGTAGGCGGAACAACTTGCCAGTTTGCGTTTCCGGCGGAATCTTCAGCTTCACGCGGCCATCTAGCGTAGGCACTTCAAGCTCGCCGCCTAACGCTGCATCAACAAAGTTAATCGGCACGTCACACTGCAGGTGTTTACCGTCACGCTGGAAGATATGGTGCGGCTTGATGGCCACCTGCACGTACAGATCCCCAGGCGGGCCACCGTTAATACCGCTTTCGCCTTCGCCATTCAAACGAATACGATCACCGGTATCCACGCCCGGCGGAATCTTCACGGAAAGCGTGCGTGTCTCACGTACGCGCCCTTCGCCATTACACTTGTGGCACGGCACTTTAATGTGCTGACCAGAGCCATGACAGGTGGGGCACGTTTGCTGCACGGCGAAGAAGCCCTGCTGCATACGCACTTGACCGTGACCATGACAGGTAGGGCACGTTTCTTTAGAAGAGCCGGGCTCCGCGCCACCACCATCGCAGCGATCACACTCGATATGACGTGGCACACGAATATCGACCGTGATACCTGAAACGGCGTTCTCTAAATCCAGCTCTAGGTTATAGCGCAGGTCGGAACCGCGTGCCGGGGCATTGGGCCCACGACGCCGGCCACCGCCTCCGCCAAAAATATCGCCAAACACATCGCCGAAAATGTCGCTGAAATCACCAGCGCCTGCGCCGCCGAAACCACCGCCGCCTTGGCCATCAACGCCCGCATGGCCGAACTGGTCATAAGCTGCGCGTTTCTCGCCGTCGTTAAGCACTTCATACGCTTCGGACACTTCACGGAATTTTTCCGCTGAGGTGTTATCGTCCGGGTTTCGATCAGGGTGGAATTTTTGCGCCAGACGGCGATAGGCCTTCTTGATCTCTTTCTGATCGGCCCCTTTTTCGACACCCAGGACTTCGTAATAATCGCGTTTGGACATAGGCCCTACGCCTCCTGGTTAGCTACGCACTCAACTGCACTTTTAGCTAGGTAATGATCTATTCCGTTAGCTAGGTGCGTCTTGGCCGCGGAAACAGCAACGCGGGAGTAAGCTCCCGCGTCACCGCTTTCTTTGGCAGAAAGAGGTTGTTACTGCTTTTTCTGATCGTCGTTGACTTCTTCGTACTCGGCGTCAACCACGTCATCTTCCGGCTTGGAACCTGTGCTTTCGGTACCTTCGCCGCCCTCTTGCTGAGCCGCTTCTGCCTGCTCGGCGTACATCTTCTGGGCTAGCTGGCCAGAGGCTTCGGTTAATGCATCCAGTTTCTTCTGAATGTTATCGACGTCGTCACCTTTAACCGCTTCTTCCAGCTCGCTGATGGCGGTCTGAATCGCCTGCTTCTCGTCGTCAGTCGCTTTGTCGCCTGCTTCTTCCAACGTTTTGCGTGTGGCGTGAATCATGCCGTCAGCTTGGTTACGCAGCTGCACCAACTCTTCGAACTTCTTATCTTCTTCGGCGTGAGCTTCGGCATCACGCACCATCTGCTCGACTTCTTCCTCGGACAGACCGCTAGACGCCTTGATGACAATCGACTGCTCTTTGCCAGTGGCCTTGTCTTTCGCCGATACGTTCAGAATACCGTTGGCATCCAAGTCAAAGGCGACTTCGATCTGCGGAACGCCGCGCGGTGCCGGCGGAATGTCAGCGAGGTCAAAACGACCCAGCGACTTATTCTGTGACACTTGCTTACGCTCACCCTGTACGGCGTGAATGGTCACGGCCGTCTGGTTGTCATCCGCCGTTGAGAAGGTTTGTGTCTTCTTGGTCGGGATGGTGGTGTTCTTTTCGATCAGCGGCGTCATCACGCCACCCAGGGTTTCGATACCCAGAGTTAGCGGAGTAACGTCGAGCAGTAGCACGTCTTTCACGTCGCCACCAAGTACGCCGCCCTGAATCGCTGCACCCACGGCAACCGCTTCGTCCGGGTTAACGTCTTTGCGTGCTTCTTTACCGAAGAAGTCAGCGGCTTTCTTCTGCACCATCGGCATACGTGTCTGGCCACCGACCAGGATCACTTCGTCGATTTCAGACGCGGACAAGCCAGCATCTTTCAGTGCCATTTTGCACGGCTCGAGTGAACGCTGAACCAGATTTTCTACCAGCGACTCCAGCTTGGCGCGTGTCACCTTAACGTTAAGGTGTTTCGGGCCAGTGTTGTCGGCGGTGATGTAAGGCAGGTTCACATCGGTCTGTTGAGCGCTGGAAAGCTCAATTTTGGCTTTCTCAGCGGCTTCTTTCAGACGCTGCATGGCCAAATTGTCGCCAGACAGATCAATGCCGCTGTCAGCCTTGAACTGGTCAACCAGGTAGTTGATCAGCGCCAAGTCGAAATCTTCGCCGCCCAGGAAGGTGTCACCGTTGGTGGCCAACACTTCAAACTGGGTTTCGCCGTCGACATCGGCAATTTCGATGATTGAGATATCGAAAGTACCGCCACCCAGGTCGTAGACCGCGATGGTTTTGTCGCCGCGCGATTTGTCCATACCGTAGGCCAGTGCGGCAGCGGTCGGCTCGTTAATAATGCGCTTAACGTCTAGACCGGCGATGCGGCCAGCATCTTTTGTCGCCTGACGCTGGCTGTCATTGAAGTAGGCCGGTACGGTAATAACCGCTTCAGTGACCGTTTCGCCCAAGTAGTCTTCGGCGGTCTTTTTCATTTTCTTCAGCACTTCCGCGCTAACCTGCGGCGGTGCCATTTTTTTGCCTTTTACTTCAACCCAGGCATCACCGTTATCTGCTTCGGTGATTTTGTACGGCACCATTTTGATATCTTTTTGGACAACGTCGTCTTTAAAGCGACGGCCAATAAGGCGCTTGATGGCGTACAGCGTGTTTTCTGGGTTAGTCACCGCTTGGCGTTTTGCCGCCTGACCGACCAGCGTTTCGCCATCATCGGTATAAGCGATGATAGAAGGCGTTGTACGGCCGCCTTCGGCATTTTCAATTACTTTAGCGCTGTCACCATCAAGCACGGCCACACAAGAGTTAGTGGTGCCCAGGTCGATACCAATTATACGTCCCATAGCAATACCTCGAATTCGGTTGTTACAAAACTGAAAATTTAGCTTTTAAAGCTTGTCTGCGGGTTTCCCCGCGGGGTTGCCCTTTATTTGGGGGCCGCCGCTGACTTTTCAAGGGCTTTTTTTCACCCCCTGCTTTCTTACCCTATGCAGCCATTTGCTTAATTGGCTTTTTGGCTCACTACCACCATCGCCGGGCGCACCAAGCGTCCATTGAGTAAATAGCCTTTTTGCATAACGTCCATCACAGTATTGGGATCAAGATCCGGGTTGGGCACCATGGTCATGGCTTCATGCACTTGGGGGTCGAAAGGCTCGCCGTGGGGCTCAATGCTTTCCACTCCGAACTTGTTGAGTACATCCAACTGCATTTTCAAGGTCATGGAAACGCCTTCGCGGTGAATCTCCGAGGCTCCCTCTTCCATGGTCTCAAGCGCTTTTTCCAAGCTATCAACGACCGGCAGCAGTTCTTTAACGAACTTCTCTAGGGCGAACTTGCGCGCTTTTTCGGCTTCTTGCTCAGCACGGCGACGCACGTTTTGCGCTTCCGCAGCGGCGCGCAGGGCTTGATCCTTGGCTTCGGCTAAGCTTTGCTCGAGCTCGCCTACCTGAGCGGCCAGCATTTCTGCTTCAGGGTTATCGACACTGCCTTCAAATGACTCTTCGTCATTGATCAACCCTTCCAGCTCGCCCTCCATCAAGCGCTCTTCGGCGGCCTGCTCTTCCGCTTGCTCGGCGCCATCCGCTTCTTGCTCGTGGCGGGCCAGCTCGTCATCCATCGGTGTTTGCGGTTCTTTCGCCATGTTGTGCTCCTATTAAGTAGGGCGCTGCCACGCGGGCGGCGCGCAAAGAAGTAAGCCGTTAGTTACTAGCCTTAACTGATCATGCACGCTATATGGGGGCCATAAATTCCATCTCAAGAGGTGCATTGAAGTGAGTTATTAACTACTGTATAAATTAACAACTATTGGTTAAGTATCCAGCTTCAATGCTGTACCGCCTCGGGAGGCGTCATGCTTACTCAGCTAGCTATTCAAGATTTCGCTATTGTTGATCATTTAGAGCTCGACCTCACCGGTGGCATGACGGCCATTACCGGGGAAACCGGGGCGGGCAAATCGATTCTTTTGGGCGCTTTAGGGTTATGCCTGGGCGAACGCGCTGATGCCGGGAGCGTGCGCCACGGCCGCGAACGTACCGACCTTTCCGCCCGTTTCGACATTCAGCACCTGCCCGCTGCCGTTGAGTGGCTGTCAGCCCGCGAGCTCCCTGCTGAAGAGTGCCTGTTGCGCCGTGTCGTCACTGCCAACGGACGCTCCAAAGCCTGGATCAACGGCCAACCCGCGACTATTTCAGATCTAAAATCCCTCGGCGAGCAACTGATCCAGATTCATGGTCAGCACGCCCATCACGCCTTAATGCGAGAAGAGACCCACCTTGCTTTACTGGATGACTACGCGAATCTAAACGACGCAACCGCTCAACTGGCCGTTACGTTTCGCGAGTGGCGCAATTCGCGTCGGCAGCTGAAAAAGCTAAGCGAAGAAGGCAGCGAAGTAGAAGCCAAACGGCAGCTACTGCGTTATCAGGTAGAAGAGCTAGATCAGCTTGGTTTAGCAGAAGGTGAACTGGCCACCCTGGAAGAAGAACAGCACACGCTCGCGCATGCTGAGGAGACGCTGCGTGAAACACAGTTTGCCGCTGACTGTTGCGCCAGCGATGAAGGTGGCGCGCTCTCGCTACTCAACCAAGCTTTCGCCCATTTAAGCGCGCTGCCGGGTAGCGACAAAGGCACGCTGGCCAATACGCTCGCCATGCTGAGCGATGCCCGTATTCAAGTGGAAGAGGCTTCCAGTGAGCTCAACCGTCTCGCCAGCACCACCGAACTCGACCCTGAGCGGCTGGCTTGGGTGGAAGAGCGCATGACCGACGTACATCGAATTGCCCGTAAGCACCACGTTGCCCCTGACGAGCTATGCGCCCTGCATGCTGACCTACAACGGGAAGTCGCGCAGTTAGAAGAGGGGGGTAATGACCTGGAGGCACTGAGTGCGCGAGTCGTTGAGCTACGTGAAAGCTACCGCCAGGAAGCGAAAAAACTCAGCGAGAGCCGTCAAAAAGCCGCGCTTCGCCTAGGCAAGGAAGTACAGCAACAGCTGGGCTTTTTAGCCATGGGCAAGGCCCGCTTTGAAGTGGAGGTTACCGCGAAAGAGGCGCCCTCTCCTGAAGGCCTTGATCGTGTGCAATTTTTGATCAGCGCCAACCCCGGCCAGCCCGCGCGGCCACTAACGAAAGTAGCCTCCGGCGGTGAATTGTCTCGGATTAGCTTGGCCATTCAAGTGGTCGCGGCGACGCACTCAACGGTGCCAAGCCTAGTGTTTGACGAAGTAGATGTGGGCATTTCGGGCGCGACCGCAGAAATCGTTGGTCAATTACTCCGCAAGCTAGGTGAAAATGGTCAGGTAATGACCGTGACCCACCTACCGCAAGTGGCAGCCCAGGCACACCAGCATCTGCATATCGAGAAACAGGCGAAACGCGACACCACGCTGACCCAGATGGCACTACTTGACGAACAGGGGCGCATCAGCGAACTGGCACGCATGCTGGGCGGCGTGACGCTTTCTGACCAAACCCTCGCCCATGCCCGTGAAATGCTGCATGCAAGCCAGCGCCCGCCGCACTAACTTGAAGAGCACCTACCAGGACTTTATAAGCGGCAAAATCAGGACTTTATAAGCGGCAAAATAAAACGCCCCTGATTACCGGACAAATTCCATTGATGGCGAATTCGAACAGGTAATGCAGGGGCGTTCATATTTTCGAGCCGCGTGCAGTGTCTAACCACGAACGTTATTTCTTGTTCGTTGGCCCGCTGTCTTGGCGGGTCACATCGGAGCCACGCGGACGAACATAAAGCACTAGCGCATGATCCACTAACTCGTAGCCATGCTCTTCAGCGATTTCTTGCTGACGACGCTCAATGATTTCATCAACAAACTCAATGATCTCACCGCTTTCAAGGCACACCATGTGGTCATGGTGATCCTCTTGGGTCATCTCAAAAACTGCATGGCCACCGTCAAAATTATGACGAATAACCAACCCCGCTGACTCAAACTGAGTCAATACACGGTATACAGTCGCCAGGCCAACATCTTCGCCCGCATCAATCAGTGTTTTATACACTTCTTCCGCGCTAAGGTGGTGCTGACCCGAAACATTTTCGAGAATCTGAAGTATCTTGACGCGCGGCAGGGTCACTTTCAGACCGGCTTTGCGCAATTCATGGTTCTGATCGGCCATGGTCGCTCTTCGCAGTAACAGGTTAGGTCGGGTATGATCAACCGAAACCACGATAGTGAAGAATAGGTCCAAATGCAAAAATTGACTCGAATCATCACGCTCTCCGTTGCCCTGACCGTTGTTAGTGGCTGCAGCTACGTTGGCGTGTACAAGCGCGATATTCCCCAAGGCAACCTGGTCACGCAAGAAATGGTGAGCCAACTTCAGCCCGGCATGACGCAAGAACAGGTCACGTACGTGATGGGCAGGCCGCTGTTAGAAGCGCCCTTCGATGCCAGCCAGTGGGACTATGTATTTCGTTTAGACAAGGCGTACGGTGATGTAGAACAACGCCGTGTTACGCTCACCTTCGACCCACAGGGCCGCTTAGTGAACATCGAGCAAGAGGGTGATTTATCGGCAGCGCTGCCGCTCGACGGCGAGAGCAGCATGGGGCCAGCAACGGAAGGTGTTGACCCCATGGATGCGTTACCGACGGAGAGCACGCGGACGCCGCCGAGTGCACAGCCCGTTTCACAGCCTTAAAGCAAGCTTATTATCGCCCAGGGTCGCTTGCTTGGCGCTTTGCACGCTCCAAGCGAGCGACTTTTGGGTCGATAGCCAGTGGCCGGTAAACTTCTACTCGATCTCCTTCACGCAACAACTGGGTGTCGGGATCGCGTAGTGCTTTGCCGAAGATCCCGAGCGGTGCCTGAGAAAATGTGTCATCAGGCAGGTCAGGAAATAGCGTCGGTAAATCAGCCAAGGCAACGGCCTGACGTGCGGTGGTGCCCTCAGGCACCCGTAGCGCCACTATGCGCTGCTTAGACGGCAGCGCGAAGGCTACCTCAACCGCTAGCGTCTCAGCGGCCATACAGCTCGTTTGCGCGCTTGGTGAAGGCATCGACCAACTGCCCCGCTATTTGCTGAAAAAGCTTTCCAAAGGCCATACCAAGTAGACGATTGGCGAATTCAAACTCCATTTCTAAACTGACCTTGCAGGCGCCCTCCCCCATGGGGATAAACAGCCAGCGACCTTTTAGGCGTTTGAAGGGCCCTTTTACCAGCGACAGTTCAATACGCTCTGGTGCAAATAGGTCGTTGCGTGTGGTGATGGTTTGCTCGACGCCAGCGCGCCCAAGCGTCATTTCGCCGATTAGATGTTCATTATCATGCTCGACCAGACGTGCATGACGGCAACCTGGCAAAAATTCCGGGTAGCGTTCGAAGTCGTTGACCAAATCGAACATTTTCTGGGGGGTGTGCCGCACCAAGGCGGAACGATTGACGGTTGGCATTGACCTCTCCGCTGACTTCACAGTGCCCAAAGCGTATCATGGGAAACATTATTTCAGACCTTAAATGGTATCACGCCTCCCCAAATAACGAAGGGGATGCCACTGACAGATTAATTATGAGGTTCCATGGCCACTAAGAAAGGTAACAGTAAGGGTCCCGGTAGCAGCGTTATCGCCCAAAATAAGAAGGCACGGTTTGAGTATCATATCGATGAAACCTTCGAAGCTGGGCTATCACTCGCTGGCTGGGAAGTTAAAAGCCTGCGTGCTGGCAAAGCCCAGCTCACTGACACCTATATATTAGTTCGTAATGGTGAAGCGTTTCTGCTGGGCAGCCACATCATGCCGTTAAATACGGCTAGCACCCATGAAATTGCCGACCCAACGCGCACTCGCAAACTGCTGCTGCATCGCAAAGAGATCGCCAAAATCTTTTCGATCACCCAGGACAAAGGTCACACCTGTGTGCCCCTGAAGCTTTACTGGAAACGCAATAAAGTGAAGTGCGAATTGGCACTGGTGACCGGTAAACAGCTGCACGACAAGCGCGCCACTGAAAAAGATCGAGATTGGAGCCGTCAAAAAGGTCGAATTATGCGGGAACATAATAAGGCATAACTGGTCAATCAGGTGTGAGCACGTTAGAATGCTCACTTGTAATAAGGGGGCGACATGGTTTCGACGCCGGTGACAACCCTTGCGGTGCATGCCGAGAGCGTGATGTATCTCGTAAATCCCACATCACGAAAAATAGTCGCAAATGACGAAAACTACGCTCAAGGCGCGCTAGCAGCTTAAACTGTTAGCTTCTTGTCTGGCCCCAAGGTGATGTGCCTATTCATCACTGAGGGGATACGAGCTAAAGCTGATAGGACCGCGTTTGGTGGTGTCTTCTCGCCAAGCGTTAAACTTTAGAAGGCTCGCGTGGCTGAATCCTGATCGTCGGAGTCAGTCGCGTTAAATCAAATGACGAAATCTAAGCATGTAGAGCCAATAGGCGCGTGCTGGCGGACGCGGGTTCAATTCCCGCCGCCTCCACCACCTTACTATACAAATCAAGCACCTACGGGTGCTTTTTTTGTGCCTGAAAACAGCCTTGTGCCGAGCTATTGATCACTTTCAACGCGAGCAGCTTAGATCACCCTCTTCACAGTGAGCATGCTCACGCAGCCTTTTCGTGCGGGCCACTGTAAGCGTTTCAAGGCATCCGTTACGTACCATAGGCTGGGCGCTACCACCCTCAACGGCGCTACTTTCGAATGCACATTCAGCATCGCGAAAACCTATCCACGCCCGCTGAGCGGCTCTAAGTTTTTCTAACGAGGCGGCGTTGTTGCTTAGTTGTCCTACAAGCACCTGATAAGCATCATTTAGCTCTTTATCGGCCGCTTGATACGCCTGCGCTGTGCATTCGTTGAGCTCAATCTGAGTAGTAGCGCTATCACAGGCATCGCCCGCATAGACAACACTGCTGGCGACTAAAAACCAGATCCCTAGGAAAAGTGACCCTAAACGCATAATGAGTGGCCCTATGTTGTTGTCGTTTGATCAAGCGATATGGAAGAAACGCGGTAACTCTACTCTGAATCCTAACTTAACAGTGCCAATAAAACCAAAGCGCTGGCATGAGAGCCAGCGCTTTTTAGATCAGTTAAAAGTGGCTATTATCGTTTAGTGGGCAAGCATCTCATCGACAACTTCTTCACCACTTAGCTCTGAAGGATAATAGGTTGGCCAATTAGTCACTTCATCCAGCAGCGCTTCACGATTATTCCCCCAGTAAAGGTGGTAATGGTCTGCGTCAGTTGGGTAAATACTGTGATCGCTGAACTGAATATACTGGGGGAGATCGTCAGCCCCCTCGCCTTCAAGCTCGAAAATAAAGCGCACACCTCGGTTGCCGGCCTCGTAATTTAAAATCTCGTAGCCATCGTACTGATAGTCACCCGACATCTCCTCGCCGTTCGCAAAGAAGGTGACGTTGCTGCCGTCGATAACGATACGCTCTACATCGGTTTGATAACCCGTATCGTAATACGCTTTGTACTCTTCAGCGGTTTTATCGCCATGCTCTGCCTTGTCCTTGAACACTTCATTTAGCGTGCCATCTTGTAGGTACGGATAGACGGATTGCCAATCACCTTCCCAGTCAGCAAGCGGGCGATCCTTAATCTGATCGTCCTCAAAGTAGCCTGCATAAATATCGCTATTGTGGTCATGGTTATTATGAGCATGACTGTGGTCGTGGTCGTGGTCATCAGCGCTGGCATAGTGAGCGCCTGCCAGTAGCAAAGCACTGAATGCGAACACACTGACACTTTTGAATGACAATACCTTCATTTTATGCTCTACCATGCTTCGGTCTCCCCTATTCCTTTCTCTACTGTTGAAATAACAGCATCACTAAAAGATACAATATAACATAACATTAAAGAAAGGCGATCTTATACAGGAGAAAATAGGAAGTAATGGGAGGAACAACGATCAGTTCAAATAATATGAAGGCCCATCGCTAACAGCAGGAAGATCAATGACCACAGGGACAGTTTTTTTCAAAGACACAAACGCATCGGGCCCCGCCTAAGCGGGGCCCGATCATCGAATCTAAACGATTCGAGAACTTAAATAATCGCTAGGATTAAGAAAGCAGCTTGATGTTTGAAGCTTGAAGGCCTTTCTGACCTTGGGTAACGTCAAAAGAGACGTTAGCGCCTTCAGGCAGAGTTTTGAAGCCATCAGACTGAATTTCAGAAAAATGAGCAAAAACGTCGTCGCTGCCGTCAGACGGTGCGATGAAGCCAAAACCTTTAGAATCGTTGAACCACTTAACTGTGCCAGTTGCCATGATATAAATCCTTTTCGCTAATCGCGAATTGTAAAATTCCTGGTATTACCCAGATAAATAGTGAGTAGAACAAGGAATACAATTACAGACTACCGAAAGAATTCGAATGTTTCTGGAACCATGCTTGCTTGCTAACTTACTAACTTCGCACATCCTGCCATGTAGTCAGCAGCAGGTCAAAGCCTTTATGCGTTTTTAATTTTTACTCTACCGCTTATAACCACTGGAATACCGCGCAAATTACAAAAATTAGCAGTAATCTTGCCAATGAGCTGGGCACTACTAATCCGACCGCCTAGCGCGCTCTATTGGCCAGGCAAACCCTGCATTAATCGCAGCCTGACCAGTACTATGGAAGAGGTTTTAACATGCTATATGGACTTAGTTTGTTGGCGGGTATTGCGCTGCTCACCCTGGGCGGTGAGTCACTGATCCGGGGGGCTGTTGCTGGCGCAAGAAGGGTCGGCGTTTCGCCCCTACTGACCGGGCTGGTAGTTGTCGGTTTCGGCACATCGGCACCCGAGCTGGTTGTTTCTATTGATGCCGCTATAAACCAACAGCCTGACATTGCTATTGGCAACATCGTGGGTAGCAATATCGGTAATATCTTATTGATTTTGGGCATGTGCGCCGTGATTTGCCCTATGGTGGTCCATCCTCAAGCGCTGCGCCGAGATGGCTTGGTGGTGATACTGGCGAGCCTGCTATTTATTGGACTCTCCTTTGGCGGGGCATTAGGGCGCGTTGATGCGGCAATCTTTATAGCCTGTCTTGTGGGCTACCTTGTGTGGGCTTACTTAAGTGAAAGTCGGCATCATATTCCTGCGGCAGATATGCATGCCTCAGAAGCCGAAGAGATGACCAAACTCCCCACCACGGGCTGGATGATCACCTTAGCGCTGGTGATTGGTTTAGGCATGCTAATAGGAGGGTCGCAGCTACTGCTCTTTGGCGCTATAGGGTTAGCCCAGGCATTGGGTATTTCCGAAGCAGTCATTGGGCTAACCATCGTGGCTGTTGGCACCTCACTACCTGAAATGGCCGTGTCGGTGATTGCAGCGCTGCGCCGTCATGCTGATGTCGCCGTTGGTAATATTCTAGGCAGCAACATATTTAACCTGCTGGGCATCCTCGGTATCTCAGCATTTTTACAACCACTGCCCCTTGCACCACGCGTGGCCCTGTTTGACCAGTGGGTGATGCTGGGTGCCGCTGGCATACTGGTGCTGTTTTTGTATACCGGTATGCGCCTGTCGCGCTGGGAGGGAGCCGCACTGCTCGCAGGCTATGCCGCTTATATAGCGTTAAGCTTTACGATTTTTTGAGATGGCCTAATCGTTGATTGCGCTGAGCCAAAAACCCACCGTTTTTGGCTCAATGACTTGATTGTTTATCGTGGAGAAACGTCACCGTGCACATTGCTACCTTGGGGCCTAGCGGCAATAACCATGAATTGATTGCCAAGCGCTATCTCAGAATGCGTTGCTCAGGCGAAGGCAGCGTGACTCTCTTTAGCCAGTTTGAAGCGGCCTTTCAGGCGCTTATTGCTGGGCAGGTTAGCCACGTGTTGCAGTGCACCGCCCACGCCACCCATCGCGACTGTGTCGGCCGCTATATGCATCGAGCCTACCCGGTCGACACCTTTATTGCGGGTAGCAAGCCGCTGGCGCTGATCGCACAACGTACCATTGCGCAGCCCACCCAGGTGGCATTGCAGCCAGCCACCCGCTATTACACTGATTTAACGGCCTATACAGAGCTCATTGATGCCCCCACCACGGTGGCAGTAGCAGAGGGCCTGCTCGCCGGGCGTTTTGAGGCAGGCATTTGTGCTGAAGAGGTGCTCGCCCAGGCACCCGAGCAACTGCGGTTGGTGCAGTCACTGGGGCCTGCGCTGGATACCTGGGTGATGTTTGCCACTACCCCGCTGCCAGCCTCTTCGCCGCTACGCCTGGATGCTGACGGTTCGTCCCAGGGCTAAAGGCTAAACCACGAAGATCAGGATAGCCCCCGCCGCGACTAGCGCCGCACGCTGCCACAATGCTTTGCGCGCGATCACCCCGTAAGAGATCGCCCCCAGCCCCAGCGCCACTTTCAGCGCATTCAGCAGGGCGCCTGACGGATTAAAGATTAGTTGGATTATTTCCGGGTTGGCCACCATGGCCAAGGGAATGATATACAGCCCGATCCCCAGCGCCATGGCCTTGAACGCCACCTTTAGCCAATTCTCCCCCACCATGCCAGCAGCGATAAACACACCGCCACACACCGGCGGCGTGATAGTCGAGAGCAGCGCGTACCAGAAAACGAACAGATGCGCTAGAAGCGGCTCCAGACCCAGCGATGTCAACGCCGGCCCGGCGACAGAGACACAGATCACGTAGGCGGCGGTGGTTGGCACCTCCATGCCTAAAATCAAGCAGGCAAGCGCTGTCAGCAGCAGTGCTGGCCATAGCATGTCGTTGGAGAGCGACAGGATACCTGAGGTAATCTTGACGCCCAGCCCCGTTAGCGACAGCACGCCGACCACCAGCGAGGCGCACAGGATAATCGCGCCGATCACGGCAATCTGGCGCCCGGCAGTGACCGCAGCGGCGGCTAACCGACGGCTAAAGCCAGGAAGCGAAAAGCGCAGCGTCACATCAAAGAGCAACAGCGCAATACCTGCAAAAATCGCAATACTGGCAGCGTACTGAGGGGTATAACCACCGTTGAAGATGCGTTCTAGCAGCAACACGAACGGGATCGCAAAAAACAGCGAGGTAATGACGACCTCTTTCGCGTGAGGGCGTTCGCTTTCAGCCACGGGCTGCAAGTCATGCCTAGTCGCGTAGGCATTGATGCCCACCCAGACAGTCAAGAAATAGAGGACTGCCGGCAACATTGCCGCACCCATAATTTGTGTATAGGGAGTCCCCGTCAGCTCCACCATGACAAACGCGCCAGCCCCCATCAGCGGCGGCATGATTTGCCCGCCAGAGGAGGCAACCGCTTCCACCGCACCGGCGAGCGAGCGCGGGTAGCGCAGGCGCACCATGGAGGGAATGGTGATTGCCCCAGTGGAGGCCACGTTAGCTGACGCCGAACCAGAGATAGAGCCCATCAGTGCCGAGGAAATCACCGCCACCTTGGCCGCGCCCCCGGTCAGCCGCCCGGCCACCGCGCCAGCGAGATTCATGAAGCCCTGACCCGCTTCGCCGGCATTGAGCACCGCACCGAAAATCACAAAAATCGCCACTACACTGACACTCACGCCGGTCAGCGATCCCCACAGCCCGCCTTCGGCAATGGTCAATGTGCCCACCATGCTAGGCAGCGGGAGCCCAGGATGGCCAAAAGCACCAGGGATGTATTGGCCGAAAGCGCCATACATCAGGGCCAGCAACGCGACCAGCGGCAGCGGCCAGCCAATCGCCCGGCGGGCGGCCTCAAGCGCAAGCGCGATTAAAAATAGCCCGATACCCATCTGCAGGTGGGTATCAATAAAGCCATACTGATTGGCTAGCGCGGCCTCATTGAGGGCGATATAGCCGCATGCGGCCACGCCCAGCAGCGTTAGCACCCAGCCGCTGATTCGCTGCGTCGGTGTGTTGGCCATGTAGACCAGCACCCATGGCAACAGCAGCGCCATGTGTAGCGGCCGACTGACAAGCGCAGGCGTTAAGCCATAAAAAATCAATCCCAGATGAAATACCACACTCACCGCCCCCAGCGCCATCCAGCCTGGGGCTATGGCGTCATCATCTACAGGGGTCGCCACTGGCGAAGAAGTAATAACACGCATGCCATGTTGCCTATTATCAATACTGCATCAATACCGCATCAACTCTGCATCAATACAGAACTGCCACAGCGCGATCGCCGTGGCAGTAGGAAAAGGGGGATAGTGACTAACGTAGAGAGTCAGGCACCTCGAAGCCCGCTTCTTCGTAATAGCGCAGTGCCCCTGGGTGTAGCGAGCCGGTCATGTTTTCCAGCATTTCAGGGGTAATACTGCCCCACCAGGCGGCCTCTTCGGCCATGGCATCACGACGCTCCCAAAATGTTTTGGTCAGCGTGTAGGCGGTATCGTCATCCATATAGGTGGTGGTGTAGGCAATCACCGGTAGCGATGTGGTTTCGACATCTTTATCAACGCCGGGGTAGGTACCGCCGGGGATCGTTTGGCGCGCTGCGCCGGTTTGTTCGATTTGCTCATCGGTCAGACTAACCAACGATATAGGCATGCTGGCGGCGGTCTCTATCACATTGGGCGACGGGAAAGAGCTGGCCGTTACAAAGCCATCAATCTGACCGTTTTTAAGTGCATCGGGGCCGCTGCCAATCGCCGCATCGGCGATTTGGACATTCTCTTCCAGACCAAACAACTCCAGGTAACGAGCCGCTTCCCGGGCGCCAAACGTACCCCGACCAATTAATAAGTGCTTGCCTTCCAGGGCAGACACATCAGTCACCCCTTCGTCACCCGCCATTACAAAGTGCATGGTGATAGAAGGGATGGGGAACAGGCCACGAATCTCTTGAAAGCGTGGGTTTTGACGCTCGGCAAAGGCGCCCTCTCCTGCCATGGCCTGCTCCACTAATGCAGGCGGCGTGGTAAACACGTAGTTACCCTGGCGCGCCATGACCTCCATGACGTTCTGAACCGAGCCCTGACTCTCTTCCAAAGTGAGCACAATGGCGTCATCCGTCCCCTGGCGGATTGCTTCTGAGAGTTCTACGCCCATCTGATAGTAGGCGGTACCGGCAGAAGCCGATTTATAGGTCACCCGCGTTTCAGCGTGGACGGAGAAAGCGGTACTTACCAGCGCTAGCGTAGCAGCCGTCACGCCAAGCGTGCGGCGAAGGGAGCGAAATGAGTTGCGCATCTTAATTTTCCTTAGCGTATCCAGCGGCCGTTTTCTAACAGGCCTCGTTTTTATGTTACCCAGCAATGGGCCTAGGGGGAGTCAACATACCATGACTATGCCTAAACGGGCAGCCTCGCCTGGGGTTCGACGGCGATAATGAAAGCGTGCATTAGTGAAAGGAAGAATAAAGGAATGGATATTATTTAATAATGCTATTCGGCATTAGTATAACCCCCACATTTAAATCAGCACTTAGGCAAAACTAATGTTGTTAAAGTTACCATTACCTAAAAGATTAATTTCCTAAAAAAAGATGCTATTCCCCTAAGAAGAACTACTTTCGTTCGTTTTTATAAAGTATTGCGGCGCAATATAGGCTGGTAAACTAGCGGCGCTTTTACACCACTCCTGACAACTTAACCATGAGGAAAAACGTCACATGCCTACGTTGTGCCAACCCTCTCGCCAGCCACGATTATATCGTCGCTGGCTTTTTTTGTTAGCGGCCTTACTATTAGGCGTAAGTCCCAATGCGTTTGCCGTTACTGGTGAACTCAATTTAACCACCTCGGTTGTCGGCTTTTTTGCGGTGGCTATTTTCGTTCTGGCGTATGCCCTCGTCATGGCGGAAGAAAAGATTCATATGCGTAAGTCGAAACCGGTGTTGGTGGCAGCCGGTATCATCTGGAGCCTCATCGGCTGGGTGTATGTCCAAAATGGTATGTCGGAAGCGTCAGAGTACGCGTTTCGCGTGACGCTTTTGGAGTTCACCGAGCTGATGCTGTTCTTGCTGGTGGCCATGACATATATCAACGCGATGGAAGAGCGTCGGGTGTTTGATGCTTTACGCTCCTGGATGTTACGCAAAGGTTTCAACTACCGGACACTGTTTTGGCTGACCGGCGGTCTCGCCTTTGTGCTTTCACCCATTGCCGACAACCTCACCACCGCACTATTGATGTGTGCCGTGGTAACTAAAGTGGCAGAGGGCGATCAGCGGTTTATTAACGTCGCTTGTATCAATATTGTGGTGGCCGCCAATGCGGGGGGTGCATTTAGCCCCTTCGGCGACATTACCACTCTCATGGTGTGGCAAGCTGGCATGGTGGAGTTCCAGGAGTTCTTCATTCTGTTCTTCCCTGCCCTGGTCAATTTCCTAATACCCGCCTCCATCATGAGCCTGTTCATTAAGGACGAGAAACCCGCTAGCGTTTATGAAGATGTGTGGATGAAGCGGGGTGCCCGGCGCATTGTAGGGCTGTTTTTATTGACCATTATTACCGCCGTGCTGTGCCACGTAGTGCTCCACCTGCCGCCGGTGCTGGGTATGATGACCGGCCTGGGCTACTTGCAGTTCTTCGGCTACTACCTACGCCGTAGCCTACCCCGCTCGCTGGAGCGTAAGCGCGAGCGCTATAGCCGCCGTGGCGACAACAAGAAGCTTGAGCAGTTGGGTAGCGTGGTGCCGTTTGATGTCTTCAACCGCGTGGCACGTGCCGAGTGGGATACATTGCTGTTCTTCTACGGGGTAGTGATGTGCGTTGGCGGGCTTGGATTCATGGGCTATCTTGGCCTGTTGTCAGAAGCGCTCTACACCGGCTGGAACGCCACGGCAGCCAACATCACGCTGGGTATTGTATCAGCGGTCATCGACAACATTCCCGTTATGTTTGCGGTGCTCACGATGGAGCCCGATATGTCTCACGGCCAATGGCTGCTGATTACCTTAACCGCAGGCGTCGGGGGCAGCTTGCTGTCGATCGGTTCAGCGGCAGGGGTAGCGGTAATGGGCCAGGCAAGAGGTTCCTATACGTTTATGGGCCACTTACGTTGGTCGCCGGTCATTTTGCTTGGCTATATCGCCAGCATTTTGGTTCACATGTGGCTTAACGCTGAGAGCTTTGCGCTCTTCAGCTAATCGCATAAACGTAAGTTAGATAGACCTAACCTTTACCCCTTTTCAGCGTGCTGGAAAGGGGTTTTTATATAGCCGCTTAATAGCTTTCAAAAAGGTACTCAATCGGTGTCGGGCGGCCAAACAGGTAGCCTTGATAGCGGTAACAGCCATGGCCTCTTAGCCAATCAAGCTGTTCTTTTTTCTCTACCCCTTCTGCGACCACGGTTAAGCCTAAACTCACGGCAAGCAGTATCGTCGTATCCACGATCGCCGCATCTGTCTTGTCAGTGAGCAGTTCGCGAATAAACGATTGATCAATCTTTAGCTCATCTAGCGGTAAGCGCTTTAGGTAGCTCAGCGATGAGTAACCAGTGCCAAAGTCATCCAGTGCAAAGCGAACCCCTCTAGCGCGGAGTTTCAACATCGTATTGCGCACCCTGACTGGCTCGCACATCAGCAGGCTCTCCGTTACTTCCAGCACCAACCGGCTTGGCGGTGCCAGCGTCTCTGCTAATAAAGCCTCTACGTCATGCACGAAGTCGGGTTGCTGAAACTGAACAGAACTCACATTAACGGAAATACTTAAGGTGGCGTAGGTCGCTTGATGGGACCACTTTGCCAATTGCTCGCAGGCCGACCTAAGCACCCAATAACCGATGGGCACAATGAGCCTATTCTCCTCTGCCAGAGGTATAAACGTCGCGGGGGAGACCCAGCCACGCTGGGGGTGATACCAGCGTAATAATGCTTCAACCCCCGTGGTCACGCCCTGATGGTCGACCTGCACCTGATAGTGCAGAGCCAACTCATTGCGCTCAAGGGCCTTATGCAGGTCAGCTTCCAGGCTTGCCCTTTCCAGTACGCTGGTCTGCATATCGGCGTTAAAAAAGCACAGCGTGTTGCCGCCAGCCCTCTTCGCCTGCTGCAAGGCCATATCCGCTTGTTGCAGCACGCTATCCATGCTGTGTTCGCGCCCGGCAAACAGTGCAATGCCAATACTGGCGCTAATGGGTAACGAATGACCGCCTCTCACTTGAGCGATGGTTTCCAATAGCTGGCGGGAGACACGTTCAGCTTTTCGGACGGCCTCGGTCTGCGGCTCGCCCAGGTTATTCAGCAGTACCACAAATTCATCACTACTAAAGCGTGCCAGCGTGGCCTCTGGCTCTAGCCGCTGTCGTAGCTGTTCAGCAACGTTAATCAACAGTTGATCACCACTCTCATGACCCTGGATGTCGTTCACTAAGCGAAAGTTATCCAGATCGATCACCAACACAGCGCTATAAGACGCTGACCACTCATCATGATCGATCGCGGACGTTAACGAGTCCATCAGCATCCGACGGTTGGGCAGACCTGTCAGTGAGTCATAGAAGGCCAGATAGTAGGTGCGCGACTGCATTTCGAGGTAGTCAGTGAGTTCCGTCGAAATACCGCATAGAGAAGGGGGAGCACCGGGGGACATCGACAGCGGCATTTTGATCGATAAGAATGTTCTTACCTGGCTTTCACCTTGTAAGACGTTACTCTCCTCGACCGTTACTTTCTTGCCCGATGCCAATACGCTGCGATCAACCTGCTCCATTTCAGCAGCGCTGCCGGCATCAAAAAACTCAGCGTCGCACTTACCAATAACTTTGTCGGCTGGCAGACCAAATAAATCGCTGATACGGCGATTCACGTATTGATACTCTAAGGTCGGTGACTTGATATAAATAAAGGCATCGACACTATCCAAAATAGTCGCCAGCATCTCTTTATTGGTTTGCAGCAACGCCCTGTTATGTTGCATGCGGCGCTTGAGTAACAGATTGCCCAGCAGTGCTAAAAGCAGAAAAACGAGCAGCAAGGCGATTCCCCAGCGCCCCAAATAAGTGTCAATGCTGCGCAGCAGCTCTGCTGGCAGAGCTGCTGAAGTGGCGAAATGGTACATGGTAGTTATTACTGGCCAGGCATGGTTAACGGGCCAGCTCGCTCTACCACTCGCTGCCACGCGGAGTCTTGTTCGATACGCGATACAAAAGCGGCAATGGCAGAATACTGCTCTAACGACTGGACGGCCGCCACTGCCTGTAGCGGAAAGCTCATTTGAATATCCGCGCCACTAGGCCAGGGGCCGGCAAAATTACCGTTGGCTGATAAGTGCTGGTTTATAAAGGTGAGGTGCTGTTTCAACTGCGGTGCTAAAAAACGCTTACTCACCGTATCGCTAATGCCTTTCGCCAGCGGTTTAATCAGCCAGGGCGACTGCTTGGGAACTTGGCTAAACACAAGCTGCATCACCAGCAGTGGCATCAGTGAGCCTTCGGCATAATGTAGCCAGTAGCGGTAATCTACCCAAGCCCGCAAGTCACCGGGAGAAGGCTGACACCGCCCTTGCCCGTAGCGCTGTAACAGGTAGTCAATGATCGCGCCTGACTCAGCCACGGTGAGATCACCATCGGTAATGACCGGGGATTTACCAAGCGGGTGGATTTTTTTTAGCGAGTCGGGCGCTTGCTGTGTTTTGTCATCGCGTTGGTAAATTACCAGCTCATAGTCCAGTTCTAAGGCTTCTAATAGCCACAAAATCCGATGAGAACGAGACTTTTCCAAATGGTGAACGTGAATCATAAAAACTCCATGGGGCTGGGTTATACACCAGCATTGCACTGGCGACAGTTATCCATTACTGCAAGCACCTTCAGCTTAGTAGCACAAAGATCATCTTAATAGGATCAATATACTAAAGTTAGCACCATTACAGCGTTGAACCCCATGAAAGCATTAAACTAGTAAAAATTAATGAAAATTAACGATGTGCATGACGCCAGCGCGCCAGTAAATCCAGCGGCGACCACTTTCCTTGCAGCCAAGGTGCTAATAAGCGCGTCGAGAGCGGAATAAACACAAACACCATCACTGGCGTCAACATCAAGGTACTCACCATCACCCGCGGCACCAGCGCCCAATCGGCCAATACGCCGCCAAATACCCATTGGAAAAGCAACGAGATGGGGAAGAAAGCCAACCAAACAGCCACGGCTTGCTTCCAACGCGGCGGAGCGCTGTTTCCGTTGTTTTGAAACCACGTGTCCAGCCCAGTGGCACGGTGCTCTTGAGGCGCTTCATACAGCCCTTTTCCGCGCGCCAACCACGCATGGCGTGAGGCGGAGTGTTCCCAGGCGGCTAAGGTTTCGCTGCTGCTAAAGCGAAATATGATCTGATATTCATCGTCATCAGCGGGGGGTGCTAGTACGCCAGAGCCGAGGTAGCCAGCAAAATCAGCCGCCAGCTCGCGCCCTTCGTTTAGCCAACGATTAAAGTCGAAGTAGCGGCCGTGCTCAACGCGACGAGCCACCATCAATGTGACCGGTGAGGCAGACATGGTATATCTCCTAATATGTGGACAGCCAGCGCCGGGTAGGCAGGCTGCTTGCTTTCAGGCGGGTAAGCCTGAAAGTCCAATGCCACATTGTACAAGCAATGTTGATGCCATGCTGTGAATGTTACGTACTGGCGGTTAGTGCTAGGCGCTAGAACAAGGTGCGCCGGGTGATTTACCGCCCAGGAATCGGGTGGGGGCGTTCTCCTCGCTGGAAAGCACATACATGCTGGTAGATCTCTTTAGCACTGCGTATCGCATCCGCCTCTTGAGGATCAGGCTCTACGACCGGCCCTTGATACTCGCCTTCAGAGCGAAGAATGGCATCGACCTCAGTCCGGTAGCGATTCAGCAAGTGTTCTAAATTGATTCTTATGCGGTGGGTCTCCAGCCCAAACGCTTGGCGCTGATCCGTGCGTTTAAGTATGTCCAGAGGGCTGGTGGCCGCTTCACTTAAGCTTTCTAGCGTAGAGAGCACTAACTTTTCAGCACTGTTTAAATTGGGAATGACGTAATAAATGAGGTCATTCAGGATGATCGATGTTTCATCGCGGTGCATAGGCAAGCTCAACGTCCGGTTAAAGGATCAATACTAATAAATCGGCCCTGTTCAGAAAAACTTAATCGATAAATACCGCGCACACCATCGCGGCTAACCACACGACGAATCGCCTCGGCAGGAAAGATTACCCAGCGCCCATCCACGCTGCGGGTACGCACATTGGCAATGCGCCCCTCATAATGGGCTAAACACTCATCATAATTTAGATTGATGACGACATCGATGGTTAGCATAGGATGGTTAGCACAGATAGTAGGTCAGGGTTGAGATAGCGAAGCGCCCTGGTAATTAAAGTAGTAACAACATGAGTCGTTGAATGATTGCGCGACGAAACACATAGCGCTGACTTGCACTGTCGGCATCGCTCGCTAATACTTCATGGTATCCCAACTCGCACTGCGTCGGTAATAAACTATGGCCGTTTCTGCTATCAGCACCTCGTCTCTCACTGCGTGGGCATACCCTGCAGCAAATACGCACTCACCGCGTGTAGAGCAAGCGTCAAAGGAGCGCGCGCTTGACGAAGAGACAACTTCTAATAACGCCTCCAGCGACACCAGTACGCATAAAGAGAATAGCAGCGACGCAGCTGGCCCCAAGCGTGCTGACGGCACACCCATGGCGCCGGAAGAGATTCAGCAATTAGAACAGCTTAAGCAGACCGACCGCGAGGTACGCCAGCACGAGATGGCTCACCAAGTCGCAGGTGGCGCCTATACCGGCGGCGCTAGCTACGACTATGACGTTGGCCCCGATGGCAAGCGCTACGCAGTGGCAGGCGAGGTGCCGATCGATTACGGCCCGGTGCCCAATGATCCCCAAGCGACTATCGAAAAAATGCAGACCGTGATCGCCGCTGCGATGGCCCCTGCCGACCCTTCTCCCAAAGACCATCAAGTGGCCGCTCAAGCACGCCAATATTTACTTGAAGCGAAGTTAGAAGCGGCCATGCAGCGTAGTGAAATGGAGCAAGCCCGCAGTGCTGGTGCCGCTGATTCGTCAGAAACTACGTTGTCGGAAACTACTTGGCCGGAAACTACAGCTGAGCCAATCGCTGAAGAACCCACTGCTAAAGAGCAGGCCGCTTAACAGGCTGACTGAGCCAGCGAATTCCAGTCCGCACGCATTGGCCAATCCGCAAGCCAAGCTGGCAGGGCTTCAGCAGGCATTGGGCGGGCAATACCATAACCCTGCGCCAACTCGCAGCCCAGCGCCATTAACGCTTTTGCATGTTCAAGCGTTTCCACGCCTTCGGCCAGCATGGGTCGCCTAAAGCGATTAGCCATATAAATCACGCTCTCCACAATCGCCATATCGTCTTGGTCGCTGAGCATGTCGCGTACAAAGCTCTGATCAATTTTGATCAGGTTGACCGGCAGTTGACGCAAGTGGGTTAACGACGAAAACCCGGTGCCAAAGTCATCAATAGCGAAGCTTACGCCTAGCCCGAATTTCTCACGGGGTATAAAAGAAAGCGGCTGAAAGTGTTATTATTTCAGGACGTTACACCAGA
>NZ_PJBT01000017.1:0-66902 GCF_002836035.1 Halomonas sp. MES3-P3E
ATACTGCCACGAATCTGGTTGAGCTTTTCACCCGGCGTTGCCATCTGTGGCAAGGCGTTGATTAGCCCTTGGGTATAGGGGTGTTGCGGGTCATTAATGATTTCCCGTGTCGGCCCTTGCTCAATGACGCGTCCAGCGTACATGACCAGCATGCGCTGGGTGACCTGGCTGACCACGCCCAGGTCGTGGGTGATCAGAATAAGCCCCACATTGTGCTGCTCGCAGAGATCAAGCAGCAGCGCCATGATCTCGGCTTGAATGGTCACGTCAAGCGCCGTAGTGGGCTCGTCGGCGATAATGATGTCAGGATCGAGCAGCAGCGCAATGGCGATAATAATCCGCTGGCGCATACCGCCGGATAGCTCGTGAGGGTACTGATCCAAACGCGTTTCCGGTGAGGGAATTTGCACCTGTTGCAGCTTATCCAAGGCAATTGCGCGGGCTTCTTTGGAGGAAATACGCCGATGCGCTTTCAAACACTCAACCATTTGCTCGCCAATGGAGAGCACCGGGTTGAGCGTCATCATCGGATCTTGGAAGATCATCGAAACACGATTGCCGCGCACTTTGCGCAGGCCGCGCTCAGACATATGGTTGAGCACTTGGCCGTCAAAGTTGACGGTGCCGCCGGCAATAAAGCCTGGCTTGGAAATTAAGTTAAGCAGCGAAAAAGCCGCGACAGATTTACCTGCGCCAGATTCACCGACAATGCCCAAGCGCTCACCGCGCTCAAGGCTGAAACTAATGTCCCGCAAGGCGTGGACTTCACCCTGGCGCAGCGCAAAGCGGACATCAAGATTATTGACTTCAAGTAGTGCCATGGTGTCCTCAGCCTTTGTAGAGTCGTGGGTTCATGACATCGCGCAGCCAGTCACCAAGTAGATTGATCGACAGCACCAGCACGACCAGTACCGCACCAGGAATGAGAGTGATCCACCAGGAGCCGGACTGAATATAGTCAAAGCCTGATTTAATCAACGAGCCCAGAGATGGATGCGTTTCTGGCATCCCAAGCCCCAGAAACGACAGCGCCGCTTCAGAAATAATCGCGTTGGCAATCTGTACGGTCGAGATAACGAAGATCGGCGACATGGTGTTGGGCAACACGTGACGGAACATAATGCGCTTACTGCGCAGCCCCATTACTCGGGCAGCATCTACGTACTCTTTGTTTTTCTCTGCCAGCACCGAGGCGCGAACGGTGCGGGCATACTGTGGCCATTCGGCCAGGCCGATAATCAGGATCAGCATCATCACTGCGTATTGGCTATAGAAGGCGCTGCCCATGGTCGCTTTGACCAAAGCGCCTACCACGATAGCGACCATTAGCGTCGAGAAGGAGAGCTGAATATCCGCTAGCCGCATCAATATAGTATCGACACGCCCGCCAAGATAGCCCGCCATCAGGCCGAAAGTGACCCCTAGCAGCGCTTGCAAAATGACCGCGCCAAAGCCGATCAGTAGCGAGACGCGTGTGCCGTACAGCACAATTGACCATAAATCACGGCCTTGGGCATCGGTGCCCAAGGCATAGCGCTCATCGGCGCCGTCAATCCAGAAGGGCGGCAGTTCAGATGACATGATGTCAATCTGAGCAAGGTCGTAAGGATTGGTTGGCGCCAACAGCGGGGAGGCAAAGGCAGCGATAACCATGCAAATAAACACGGCCAGACAGAGCTGTGCGGTGCGGTCACGCTTGAAGCTGTACCACATATAGGAGTCGCGCACGCGCTCCCAGCGGCCGGGTGAAGCACTCGCTTGTGAAGAATTACTTGTGGTGCTCATGCGGGCTTCCCAGTCAGTTTAACGGTGGGGTTCACCAGACCGTAGATCAGATCCACAATCGTATTGGTGACGACAAAAATAACGCCGACAATCATCAGGTAGGAGACGATGAGCGGAATATCAGCGCGGTTGATCGCATCCAAAAACATCAAACCCATGCCCGGCCATTGGAAAACGGTCTCGGTCAGAATGGTGTAAGCCACCATGGTGCCGATCTGTACGCCGCCGACGGTAATCACCGGTAGCATGGTGTTTTTAAGCGCGTGAACAAAATATACGCGGCGCATAGAGATACCCTTGGCGCGGGCGTACTTAACGTACTCCGACTGCAGGACTTCCATCATTTCGGCGCGGATAAGGCGAATAAATAGCGGCAACATGATAGAGGCCAGTGAGACGGCCGGTAATACTAGATGCTGTAAGCCGTTCCAGGTGGCTAAATTGGTATCCCAGTTACCCACCACATTCACCAGATCATAGCCACGGCCAAAGGACGGCATGTTTCCTTCGGTAGAAAAGAAGGCGTTTAACCAAGCGCCCCAGCCGGTACTTTCTGGGAATAGCGTCACGGTAACGCCAATCGCGAAAATTTGAATAAGCACGATCGCGGTTAGAAACACGGGGATTGAAATACCGATGATCGATACACCCATGAATAGTCGTGAAATTGGCGATCGCGGTTTGATCGCGCTGTATACCCCGATAGGTACTGAAAACAGCACAATTATCAGTGTCGCCGCAAATACCAGCTCCAGGGTGGCGGGTAAGTGGCGAGCAATGACTTCTAACGCCGGTTCGCGGTAAAAATACGAGTAGCCAAAATCACCTTGAACGGCATTTTTAGCAAAACGCGCGTATTGCACCAGGAAGGGGTCATTTAGGCCTAAACGCTCGCGAATCTCTTCGCGTTCGCTTTCCGGCACTGATTGGCCGACCATCTGCTGTACGGGGTCACCCAGGTTGTCCTGAATGGCGAAGGCCAACACGCTGATGACAAACATCACCAAAATCGCGTGCATCAGCCGCTTGATTAAAAAGGCAATCATGGCGTACGCCACCTATGTGAAGGGTTCATCAAAGAAAGTAGGGGCATGGTTATTCAAAGTGCTTGCAGGTTCGTGCCGCCAAATAAAAGGCTTCGCTCCCTAAACGCTTAGGGAGCGAAGCATACTGGCAGTTAATATTGCAGTGACTCTTTTGGCACTATGCAATTAATGCGCGATGGACATGATTAGTCGTCGCTGCTTTTAACGACCAAGTCACCCAGGTAAGGGAAGTCGATAGCGTTCACCACCGGCTCGACCTCAACACCATCCGCCGCGGCGTAGGCAAGGTTCTGCCAGTGCAGCATGATGAAACCGACGTCTTCGTAAAGCATAGCTTCGGCTTCACGCAGCATTTCGTTGCGTTTTTCCAGATCCGTTTCGCCATCCGCTTCGGTTACTAGTGCATCAATCTCTTCGTTGCAGTAACTGCCGTAGTTGTACTGACCCGCGCCGGTTTCTTCATCGATACAGAAGGTGAGGTACTGGAAGAAGTTAGCGCTGTCTTCCGTATCGGCGTGCCAGCCGATCATTGCCATATCGGATTCGCGGGTATCGTACTCAGGCCAGTACTGGGCGAGAGGCATGGTGCGTAGATCAACTTTGATGTTGATTTGCGCCAGCATGTTGGCCACTGCTTGGGCAATCTGGGCATCGTTCACGTAGCGGTTGTTGGGGGCGATCATTTCAACACTGAAGCCCTCTTCATATCCCGCTTCTGCCATTAGCTCTTTGGCGCGTTCGATATCGTAGCGTGGCGTTAAATCAGGGTTGTGGCCTGAGTAACCCTCTGGCGAGAACTGTCCAGCCGGGTTAGCAAACCCACGCATTAAACGGTCAGCAATGCCTTCTTGATTAATAGCCAGATCAACCGCTTGGCGAACGCGGGCGTCTTGGAAGGCTTCTACGCGCTCTTCGTTCATTTGGAAGCCAATGATGCGGGTACCGTCTATCTCAATCAGATTGACGCCATCTGCTTCACGGACTCGGTCTAAATCGTTGGGCGGAACGGCATCAATAAAGTCAACGCCGCCAGAAAGCAGTGCCGCAACGCGAGAGGCGTTTTCAGCGATAGGCGTCATGACGATGTTGGATACGTTGCCTTCGCTCTCAGTGTCCCAGTAATCTTCGAAACGTTCGAAATCAACCCGAACGCCTTGGCGACGGTCAGTCACAATGAACGGGCCGGTGCCTGAAACGTTGCGTGAAGCGAAGGAGTTGCCCGCTTTGACGATTTCAGCTTTGTCGCTACCGTCGTCGGTTTCACCCGTATAGAACTCGCTATCCATCGGGAAGATGTACGTAGCAAGGTTGAGCAACAGTGGGTAAGGTTCAGTGGTAACGATCTCAACGGTGTAGTCGTCCACCGCTTCGGCACTGGCAACCGGTTCAAAAATAGCGCGGTAATCAGGGCTTTCTTTCAGGCGTTCAATCGTCCATACCACATCTTTAGCGGTGAATTCGTTACCAGAGTGGAAGGTAACGCCTTCACGCAGCGTCATGCGCATAGTGGTGTCGTCTACTTATTCCCACTCGGTGGCTAAGCGCGGCTCAAACTGGAAGTCTTTGGTCCAGCGAACAAGAGGATCAAACGCAAGGTGAGAGAAACGCAGCACGCCGCCAGAGAGTTGTTCATGTAAATCGAGCGTTTCAGGGTCGGCAGAGTAACCAATACGGAGGGTTTCAGCACTTGCCGTCATCGGCAGCAATGTCGTACCTGCAACCACTGCACCAATAACAGAAGCCAGTAGGGTTTTCTTGAACGTCATAGTTGTTCCCTTGGGTCATTGTTTATTGTTCGTTTTGCGGGCGCTTTCCCCTCGCTAAAGGACGAAAATACCCGTAAAACAGACACGGTCAGCTTTAAAGCTATCTTAATAACATAGGCTAACAACATAGAGACTGCCTGTTGCGTCATACAATCGAAATAATGACAGGCATCATTCATCTGCTACATGACGTGGCTAATAGCGGCACATTACGTGCTTGTCATTAGACGAAAGTAGTAAGAAAAAAGATACGCCAGAATAGTCGGAGAAGCCGTATGTGGAAAAAAATCATAGTCGCAGCCATGGCTTGGTACCTTCCTACCCTAGCTGTCGCCGTTGAACCAACGCCTGGAACCAATGCAGAGCAGGGCTCTGAGCATGATTTGCCACCCAACTCGGAAACGGCGGCTCAGATCAAAGGCTTGTTAGATGGTGAATTACGAGAATGGTTTATTTTGAGCCATGGCAATGATTCAAACGCATCATTTATTGAGTCAAGTGATGACCATATCACTATCGATATTACGGGATTTGTTGATGATGAGGCCTGGGAGACTCAAGAAGCGCTGTCTATTAGCCTGACGATAAACGAAGGGGAGCTGATCAGCGCCGTGGTGTTACACCCGCTGGGGGACTCGACCTCACCGCCGCTCTACACCTCTGAAGGGGGCGATGTAGAAGTAACGCTGACGCACTATGAGCGGGCCAGTCAACGAGTTCACGTGGCTGGCAAGATACAGGGCGTACTGGCGCTACAAATACAGCTGGATGAGCCTCCGAGTCAGGAAGAGACCATTGAGATTGATGTGGCGTTTGATGTGGAGGCGCAAAAAATCGAGTTTTGATACCCGAAACCGACATCTGCCCGTTTCGGGTAATACATGACGGTGTAACGCAGTTAGTTAGTCAAACTGCTTATGTAACCAGGCATTGATTGTGTCAGATTCGTACATCCACTCTTCCCGGCCATCATCATGGATAATTTTGAGGCAGGGCACTTTAACTTTTCCCCCGCCTTCCAAGAGCGCTTGCTTATGGTCAGGGTCAAGCTGGACATCGCGCAGTTCAATGTTCAATCCCAACCGCGCTATCTCTTTGCGTACCTTGATGCAAAACGGGCAGGTGCGAAATTGATACAGGGCCAGCCGCTGGCATGTCTGATCAATAGTGGCTTGCTCTTCAGGCGAGCGTTCAACTGACTTAGGCGTAGAGAGCTTTTCAGAAATCAGCATAAACGGGGCAAGCACTAAGCGAACGCCACGAAAAAAATAGCGGATTAAAATGCGCATCTAAAGGCTCCTTTCGCTGATGATTAGGCTCATGTCAGCGTGCCGAGTGGAAAGAGAGTGATGGTGAACATTGATAAACAGTGGCCGCATCCTGCAACAACTAAAAGGATTTGTCACTTGAAGGGTGTTTTGACCCCGTTAATCGCAGTTTATAGTGATGAGTAGATGAGCAAATTGAGTCAGCATGCTAGGCTATTTGGCTATTTTTACGCCATATTTTGGCTTTTTAATTAAACGTCTTTGCGAATAGTTTATTGGCGAATAACGGGGCGAAAGCCATGCATCTGCATATTATTGGTATCTGCGGCACCTTTATGGGAAGCCTAGCGCTGCTGGCGCGTGAGTTAGGTCATCAGGTAAGTGGCTCTGACCAGCATGTCTATCCGCCCATGAGTACCCAATTGGTTGATGCGGGTATTATTTTGAAAGAGGGTTACCACGCGGATAATCTCTCGCTAGCACCGGGTATTGTGCCCGACCTTGTGGTAGTCGGTAACGCTATGTCGCGCGGTAATGAAGAGGTGGAGGCACTACTTAATAGTGGCCTGCCATACACCTCCGGCGCGCAGTGGTTGGCAGAGCACGTATTGCCTGGTCGACGAGTGATTGCGGTAGCAGGTACCCATGGAAAGACGACCACTGCGAGCATACTGGCGTGGTTATTGGAAAGCGGCGGATTAACACCAGGGTTTTTGATCGGCGGCGTACCGCGTAATTTTGGTGTGTCAGCGCGTCTAGGCGATCCGCGGGCACCGTTTGTAGTGGAAGCTGACGAGTACGATACGGCGTTCTTCGATAAGCGTTCCAAGTTCGTTCACTACCGTCCGCACATCGCGATACTCAATAACCTTGAGTTTGATCACGCGGATATCTTCCCTGATCTGGCCGCGATTGAGCGCCAGTTCCATCATTTAGTGCGTACCGTGCCCAGCCAAGGCCAACTCTTGGTGGCCGATGAACAGCCCGCGCTTGAGCGTGTGCTTGCCCAGGGCGTTTGGACCCCGGTCGCTCATTTTGGTGACCAAGCCACGAGTGAATGGCAGCTTACCCTTGAGCGTGACGATGCCAGCCGTTTCCAGGTGCTTCATTGTGGTGGCGAGCCCGTCCAGGATAGCCATTCTCAAAATAACAAGGGCCAAGACGAAGATGGTGTCGTTGAATGGACCCTCACCGGTGAGCATAACGCTCGCAATGCGTTGGCAGCATTGGCGGCAGCCAACTTATGTGGGGTTGATTTAGCTCGTGGTTGTGCGGCGTTGGCGCGTTTTGAAACCCCCAGAAGGCGGCAGGAAGTGCGTGGTGAAATCAATGCGATTCAGGTTATTGATGATTTTGCCCACCATCCCACGGCAATTGCCGCCACGCTTAAAGGGTTACGCGCGGCGACAACTAAAGGGCGGCTGCTGGCAGTGATTGAGCCGCGCTCCAATACAATGCGCTTGGGCGCGCTGCGCGAACGTTTGGTTGAGAGCGTGGCTGATGCTGATAGTGTGTTTTGGTTTCAGCCCGTTGGGCTGGATTGGTCCATGGAGGAGCTAGTAGCCACTCAGGGGGCGCGTGCGCAGCTGCATAATGACATTGATACATTGGTGGCGGCGGTGGTCACGCAAGCGTCACCATTGGACCGTATTGTAGTGATGTCTAATGGTGGTTTTGAGGGCGTGCATGAGCGTTTGCTGGCCGCGTTGAAGACTGCCCATGAAGCTGCTGCAAAAGAGGGGCATGTGTGACCAATCAAACTGAACCGCTATTCAAAAAGCCAGTTACCGTCGCACTTACCGGTGCCTCTGGGGCGCAGTACGGCCTACGTCTGATTGATGTGCTGGTCGCAGCGGGGCATGAAGTGTGGGTGATGATTTCCAAAGCTGCACACATGGTGATTGCCACCGAAACGGATATCGAACTGCCAGCGCAGCCTCAGCGGTTAGCTCAGGCGCTAAGTGAGCGCAGTGGTGCCCAGCCGGGGCAGATTCGCTGCTTTGGGCGCGAAGATTGGATGGCGCCCGTGGCTTCAGGCTCCGGTGCGCCATCGGCAATGGTGGTGTGCCCGTGCTCAACGGGAACGCTTTCAGCGGTAGCCACGGGGGCTAGCAATAATCTGATTGAGCGGGCGGCCGATGTCGCGATTAAGGAGCGCCGTACGCTGGTGTTAGTGCCTCGTGAAAGTCCGTTTTCCCCCATTCATCTTGAGCACATGCTGGCATTAAGCCGCCTGGGCGTGGTCATCTTGCCAGCGGCGCCGGGGTTTTATCATCGCCCACAAGGTATTGAGGATCTAATCGATTTTATTGTGGCGCGTATCCTAAACCAGTTGGGAATCGAGCATTCGCTGATGCCTCGCTGGGGTGAGGTGGAAAGCACTGCAAACCCCTCATCAACTAAGGATAACTAATCTATGATGTCGTGGGCGACGCTCTCGGTTTTTGTACCAACGTTTTTGTTTGTCTCGCTTACCCCAGGCATGTGCATGACACTTGCTATGGTGCTGGGTATGACCCAAGGCGTTAAGCGTACGCTGTGGATGATGATTGGCGAGCTGTTCGGCGTCGGCTTGGTAGCGGCAGCAGCGGGTGCTGGGGTGGCGGCGCTAATGTTACGCCAGCCAGAACTGTTTGTGCTGTTCAAATGGGTGGGCGGCGCCTATTTAGGCTATTTGGGCATTATGATGTGGCGTTCCCGCGGACGAATGGCAATACCTAGCGAGTTGGATGCTGGCCCACCAGCCAGTCGGCTACAGCTAGCGACGCAAGGCTTTGTGACCGCGGTAGCAAACCCCAAGGGGTGGGCGTTTTTTATGGTACTACTGCCACCTTTTTTAGACAGTAATCGCCCATTGCCAGGCCAGCTCAGCCTGCTGATTGCGGTCATTTTAACCATCGAGTTCGCTAGCATGCTGGTCTACGCCACTGGGGGTAAAACGCTACGTAATGTGCTCGGCAAGAGCGGCAATGTGCGCTTACTTAACCGTATCGCTGGCACGTTGATGATAGGGGTTGGGCTCTGGCTTGCCCTTGGTTGAACAAAACGGTGTTAGTGCTTTAAACCGGCGGCAAAAAACCGATGCGGGCGCTGAGAAGTGCCAATGATGCCACGCTGAGTAGAGGCCAAGGGCATGGCCGTAGGCTTGGCCGAGGCTGCTGCTGCCAATGCAGCAGGGTTAGTGCGCAGACAACTAAGCCTAACAGCGCGCCTCCCACCAGGTCGCTAAACCAGTGCACACCCACCACCAGTCTCGATAATGCCATAGGCAGTGCAAGCGCAAGTGCACACCAATAGGCCAAAAAGCGCTTATGGCGAGGCATTTCGGCTGCAATAAACGCTGCTGTCAGACCAAATAGCACCACAGCGGTGGATGTATGCGCGCTTGGGTAGGAAAAAGAGCCCATCAGGTAGTCCGGTGTGTCAGGGCGGGCACGTCCAAACAACCCTTTGCCAATAATGTTAAGCAGCGCGACCCCTGCAAAAGCGCCGCCCCAGTGCCGTAGGGCATCCCAGCGTTTGCCTAACAGTAGCCACACCGCCCATGGCAGCGCGAACGCGATAATGCCAAAGGTGTCGCCAATTTTTGCAAAAACATTCCCTACGCTGTAAGAAATATCGCCGTGCAGCCCTGTAAACAGCCGATGAATAAAAATATCCATATCCAGTGGGCCGTTTTCGCCGATAACCATTAACGTCCAGCCCGAGAGGCTACCAAGTGCTATGACCAACAGCAGCAGGGAGGCTAATGGGACATCTCCAGATTGGCTCATCGCTAGCCAGGGACGCCGTAGCAGTGGCAGCCGACGAGCAGTACCGGCGATCATCCGGTAAAGTCGCCCATGCCGTGTGGCTTGATGGCGGCCCCATGAAAAAATAACCGCGAGAGCGACAACAATAACGGCCAGCACCAGTAACGCGGCTTCAAGGCCTGGGGGGAGATTCAAATGATGCTGCCAAGTGCGGCCTAGTAAGTAGCCGGGCAGAATATAAGCAGGTGCCCACAGCGCTGCCGAGGTTAGATTGGCCCAAATAAAAGTGCGCGGCGGCATCTGCATCATGCCTGCCACCAGGGGAATAATGGGTCTTACAGGGCCTACAAAGCGGCCGATAAAAACCGACCATATACCGTAGCGCTCAAAGAAGCGTGACCCTCTTCCCAGCCACTCGGGATGCTGAGACAGTGGCCAACGCTGGGTAACTTGATCGCGATGTCTATAGCCGAGCAAAAAGCTGATGCCGTCACCTATAACAGCCCCTATAAAGGCCGCACCAATCAGCCATGCCAAGGTAATATCCTGATGTCCTGCCATAGAGGCCGTTGAGGTGATTAACACCACGCCAGGTACTAGCAAGCCCACTAGTGCAAGCGATTCCACTAATGCAATGACCAGCACCAAGCAAAGTAGTAGTAGGGGCGATGGCGTTAATGAGAGGAGCATATCGGCTAGCGGCACATACTTCTCCGGCGACAAATGAGGGGGGGCTAACAATAAATTAAACGTTGGAGAGTGACGCGCCGCGTGCTTCCAGGCGCTTTAAATAGCGCTCAAAGCTTTCTGCTCGACTGGGTAAGCAGGCCGCAATACGTGCTTCAAGCTGGCCAGTTTCCACCAGCACGCGCTCAGAAAGAGCTCGCTGTAAGCGCTCGCGAACCAATAGTGCGCCGCTTTCACTGGTGTCTGGCAGAACCAGCCAAAACGTAGCGTTATCGGCGCGACCCAGGACATCATGGTCACGGCAGCGGCTATTCACTTCGCTACATAGTGCGCCTAATAGAGCCGTCTGGGCGCGATGGCCAAATTGCTCTGCGGCCATATCCAGCTGCGGCAAGTGCACTACTAGCACCGCTAGCTGTTGATTGAGCATGGCCGCACGCTGGAATTCGCTATTTAAGCGTTCTTTCAGCGTATCAATGTGATAGGCGTTGCAGTCGCTATCGTTTGGGTCAGTCGCCCGAAGTAAAGCACGGCGACGGGCGTGTTCCCAGCGAGGTAGCGCAAGGAGCAGCGTTAAGGCGGCATAGCCGACAATAATCGCGGGTGGCGCAGCGGCGACGGAGGGAAGCAGCCACCATAAGGGGCCAATAGCAACATTGATCAGTAACGCAGCCCACAACGGTAACAATAAAAAAGTGGCGGTAACGGGCAGGCCAAGCCAAATGGGCGATGCCCCAGGGTGGTAGTAAAAAGCACTAAGTACCACCGAGTAAGTACTGCAAAGCAATATGATGCGCGGCAGATAACTTTTCAGCCCTTGCCCGATATGCATGAGTAACGCTGACATGAGCAGCAGGGTCATGAACGTAGGGATCAGCAGGTCGCGGTAGTCACCCATGGCATATAGCCAAAGCGCATAACCCGCCATTAGCGCAATGCTGGCGGCGTAGGCGAGCGTCATCAACCGCTTGGGAATATGGTGCTCGGTCATATCGTCTCTCGTGCTCGCTCAGCCGGTAACTTACTCATCTCACATACCGATAGGGTTGCCGGTTCGATATCGATCAATTCAAGGTATTCACTCGTGATATTGTCGGGTAAATCGGCGAGCAGCAAGCTGCGTCGTTGAGTGGCTTCTTTCGGTGAACGTGCGAGAAGCAGGGTGACCAGCGTCGTACTGCTTAAACGGTACACGTTTTCAAAATCATGCGTTAATTCACACAGTTTTTGTGCGGTTGGCCAAAGTTGATGACGTTTGACGTGCAGTATAAATACTTCTGCATGAATGCCTTCACGCTCACAGCGCGTTTGTTCGCGGGCAATGTCGCGCAGTAATTGTTCACCGGCCCATAAATTGAGCCCTGGAATCAAGCGTAAGCGTTGGCGAATAGAGCCGTTCATATCAATAAGCTGCTGTGCTCTGGAGAGGGCCAGCAAGCCAAGCACGAACAGGCAGCAGAGCAGCAGAATAAATTCAGACTTTTCCAGTTGGGGCGCCACCAGAACAGAGCTAACCAATGCGGCGCTGAGGTGAAACGCCGCCACCCAATTATTTTGTGGCAGCATCAGCATGGCGGCCCAGGCCCAAATCAAAATGCTGTGCCGTTCAGGAGCAGCCGCAATTAACGCGACCAGCAGCACGCCCGGCACAAGCTGCCATGGCAACCCTCGCGAGCGTCGGTGACTGAAGTCGAGCATTAGAGCGGTAATAAATAGCCAGCCGACTGAAAGCCACAGCACGAGTGCTGCAGCGGGCGGCGTAGAGGGCGTCCAAAGCGCCAAAGCAACGGCAGCCGCTAAAAGGTTGGCACGTAGTAAGCGTATTTTGTACTTGCTTTGCATGGTGACTTACTATTCGTCCTGAATAACCAGAAATATCTGAGCAAGTGGGTGAGCGTATTATGAACAACGTACGCGACACATATTAGCGCCTTAATCATCCTCAGTATAACGTCGAAATGGCGTAACATAAGCACAAACGTAAAAACGGCTGCACAATCATGCCATTCAAAGCTATTGGGTTTATCATTTCATAACCACTGAACAGCGTACCTCGACCCTGCTTAGGGCATTATTCACTTTAGATTTTAATCTTGGTAGTTATTCTGAGCACTCGGCTTGAATACATGGCTTGAGTACTGGAATTTCATATTTGAACTTAGCACGCACGATGCCGCATGGAGACACTATGAGCGTTTCAACACCGTTCCAAGAAGAGGCCCATCAGCACCTAGCGTCTGGAGACGTGCCCGCCTATATGCAGGCGTTGGGTCAGGCGGCACGCCGCGCAGCCAGTGAGCTACGCCGGGCGGATACGGGATTGAAAAACAGTGCCCTGATGGCAATGGCGCAGCGTTTGGCAGAAGCGCGTGGGCGCATTCTAGACGCCAATGCTGAGGATTTGCAGCGTGGCCGCCAGAACGGCTTAGAGAGCGCGCTGTTAGACCGTTTAGCGCTAAACGATGCTCGAATCGACGCCATGATTGAAGGGCTTCAGCAAGTAGCGAGCTTGCCAGACCCAGTGGGCGAGATTAGTGATATGCGTTACCGGCCCAGCGGGATTCAGGTTGGCAAAATGCGCGTGCCACTAGGCGTTATTGGCATTATTTATGAGTCGCGCCCTAACGTGACGCTGGAAGCCGCTAGCCTGTGTCTAAAATCGGGTAATGCCTGTATTTTGCGTGGCGGTTCAGAAGCCAGCGCCTCAAATGCTGCGATTAGTGCCTGTATTCAAGCAGGGCTTGCGGATGTAGGTCTGCCAGCAGGTAGTGTTCAGGTGGTAGCAACCACCGACCGGGCGGCAGTAGGCGCCATGATTAGCATGCCGGAATATGTCGATGTCATTATTCCCCGTGGTGGGAAATCGCTTATTGAGCGTATTACCCGTGAGTCGCGCGTACCGGTTATCAAACACCTTGACGGGGTTTGTCATGTTTATATCGATACCACCGCTGACCCTGCCAAGGCCTTAGCCATCGCCGTCAATGCGAAAACCCATCGCTACGGCACTTGTAACACCATGGAGACACTGCTGGTCGATGCGCCGATTGCTGATTTACTGTTACCCGAGCTAGCACGTGCCTATGCTGAACATGAGGTGGAACTGCGTGGTTGTGAGCGTACTCAGGCACTGTTACCTCAGGCTATCGCAGCCGATGAGGCGGATTGGTACGCTGAGTACTTAGCCCCGGTCCTGGCGATTAAAGTGGTCGATGGGGTTGATGAAGCGATCGCCCATATCGAACAGTACGGCTCACACCACACCGACGCGATTGTGACCCAAGATTATTCACTGGCGCGACGCTTTATGGCGGAAGTGGATTCGAGCTCGGTCATCGTTAATGCCTCGACTCGCTTTGCTGACGGTTTTGAGTATGGCTTGGGCGCTGAGATTGGGATTTCAACCGACAAGCTGCATGCCCGCGGGCCGGTAGGGTTAGAGGGCTTAACCACCCAGAAGTACGTCGTATTCGGTGATGGCCAAGTGCGTGAATAAGGGGGTGGTGTGAGTCTAAAGTTTCAGCGTATCGGAATGTTGGGGGGCACTTTTGACCCCATTCACTTGGGGCATTTACGCAGTGCTGTGGAGTTGCATGAGGCGCTGTCGCTTGATCAGCTACATATGATACCTGCTCAGCAGCCCCCTTTACGGGATCAGCCCCAGGTGTCAGCGCGGCAGCGGTTGGCGCTCTTAAAGGCAGGTATCGGTGACACGCCTGGCTTGTTGGCTGATGATCGTGAGCTGATGCGTGACGGCCCCTCCTACAGCACCGATACGCTTGCCGAGCTGCGTGCGGAGTATGGTGAGCATGCGCGCTTGGTCATGGCGATTGGTTTCGATGCTTTTTTGCGGCTTACACAATGGCATCAACCGGCGCGCATATTTGAGTTTGCCCATTTGGTGGTTATTGCTCGTCCAGGCTATGGCGATCCATTGCCAGCACCATTAATGGAACTGGTAGAGCATCGGGTAGTCGATAGCGTAGAAGAATTAATGCAGCGGTCATGTGGGGGCTTTTTGTCGCTTGAATTGCCATCGTTAATGGCCATTTCAGCGACCTATATTCGAAAGCGGCTAGAAGCGGGTAAAAGCGTGCGCTATTTGGTGCCGCCCCCCGTTGAACAGGCTATTGCGCACTACGGACTTTACCAGCAGTGTGAATAGCGCTGGCAGTCGTCAAATAAGCCGTTACAATGGCCGGCTTTATTGACCGATTACCCCATGAGGTTGTCTTTAGGAGTCATGCACATCGATACATTGAAAACTCTAGCGGTTGACGCGCTAGAAGAACTGAAAGCACGCGACATTACGCAGTTAGATGTTGCTAAATTAACCGAGGTCACCGACCTCATGTTGATTGCCAGTGGTACGTCGACCCGTCACGTTGCTGCTCTGGCGCAAAACGTAGTGGAAAAAGCCAAGGCTGCAGGACTTGGCCCTTTGGGCGTGGAAGGTGGTGATAACGCCGACTGGGTGCTGGTCGACCTGGGTGACATTGTGGTTCACGTCATGATGCCTGAGGCGCGCACGCTCTATGATTTGGAGCGGCTATGGGCCGATCTGCCGACGGATTCGGGCGCGATTGGTGAGTCGCTTGAGCGCTTTCAAGAGCGAGCCGGCATGTCATGAAAATCCGGCTGTTAGCGGTGGGAAGCAAAATGCCTGGGTGGGTAGAAGAGGGCGTGGAGACCTACCGTAAGCGGCTTCCGAGAGATTTCAATCTCGAGATCGAAGAAATTACCCTCGGCCAACGTGGCAAAAATGCAGATATCGCGAAAGCGCGCGCCCAGGAGGCGCAGCGTATTCGCGATAAGTTGCGTGGCGACGAATACGTGGTAGCACTGGAAGTGAAAGGTAAGCCATGGACCACCGAGCAGTTGGCACAAGAAGCTGACGCTTGGCGCATGGCTGGGCGGGATATTGCTTTGCTTGTAGGTGGGCCAGACGGGCTTGAGCCTTCGCTCTCAGCCGCGGCCGACAAAACCTGGTCAATCTCTCCACTGACGCTACCACATCCACTGGTACGAATTATGCTGGCCGAGCAGCTCTACCGTGCCTGGACACTATTAGTGGGTCACCCTTATCACCGTTAACGGCTGAATGGTAAGCCATTACTGTTTGTGTCCTGTTGCGCCCTTTGTTTGTTTTGAGAGTCTTCGTTGCCATGCTCAAGCGCCCCAACACGCTAAAAAACTCCGAGCAAGAACTGCGTATTTTTCGTGTTAGAGCGCTGCTCGCCGTGTTGGTGGTGTTGACCCTGGCCAGCTTGCTAACGGGGCGGCTAATTTATTTACAGATCGTCCAGCACGATATGTATAGCACGCGCTCTGAAAATAACCGGGTTCGCGTCGAACCGCTGCCGCCTAATCGGGGGTTAATTTACGATCGTAATGGCGTACTGTTAGCCGAAAACCGTCCAACCTATAACCTGACCCTCGTCCGCGAGCGCGTCGATAATCTGGATGAAACGCTGGCGCTGCTAGTAGAGCTTCTTGAGCTACCTGAAGAAGAGATTGAAGCGTTTAACGTGCGCTCACGCCAGCGTCAACGACCTTTCCAGCCAGCGCTGCTTACCAGTGATCTAAGCGAAGACCAAATTGCCCGTTTGGCAGTTAACCGCCACCGATTGCCAGGGGTGGAGATAGAGGCACAGCCGCTGCGGTTTTATCCGGATGCCGAAATAATGGCCCATGCGCTAGGTTACGTTGGTCGTATTAATGTTGAAGAGATGGAAACGCTGGATGCAGGCCGTTACGCGGGTACTCACTTTATCGGTAAAACCGGCATTGAACGTTTTTACGAAGAAGAACTTCACGGTGAGGCGGGTTTACGCAAAGTGGAAACGAACGCCCGCGGAAGAGTGCTACGAGAGCTAGGGCGCACTGACCCGGTGCCTGGGAAGAATTTAACATTGACGCTGGATAAGTCCCTCCAAATGTTGGCTTATGAATTGTTAGATGGTCGTCGCGGTTCTATCGTCGCTATTGTGCCAGCTACGGGTGAGATTCTTGCTATGGTCTCGACACCGGGTTTTGACAGTAATCAATTTGTCACCGGCATTGATGTGGCTTCTTATCGTGGTTTGCAGGAGGATCTCGATTTACCGCTCTTTAACCGTGCTATCCGTGGCCATTATCCTCCTGGCTCTACTATTAAGCCCTTTCTAGCGCTGGCCGGGTTGGTGAAAGGCGTCATTACCCCTGATAGCACGATTAATGACCCCGGTTATTATCAGTTACCCAACGACTCCCGCCGTTACCGCAACTGGTTGCGCTGGGGGCACGGTCGTGTCGATATGGAGCGTTCCCTGGCTGTTTCCAATAACACTTACTACTACACCTTGGCACATGATTTAGGTATCGATAATCTCCATGAACAGATGAGTAATTTTGGTTTTGGTCAGCGTGTCGCCCATGACGTGCAAGGAGAAAGCAGCGCATTGATGCCCTCGCGTGATTGGAAACGAGGACGCTTTAACCAGCCTTGGTATCCCGGTGAGACCCTTTCCGTGGGGATTGGGCAAGGCTACTGGCAGGTGACGCCTTTGCAGCTAGCCAGCGCCACTGCAACGCTGGCCAATCGCGGCCACTGGGTGAAGCCGCGCTTGGCGCGTCAGATTGGCGATTCCCCTGTCCCCCGTGACCTGCCCGATACCTTGGATGACATTCAGTTAGCCAATGATAACTGGTGGAACCGGGTGTTCAGCGGTATGGAGAAGGTGATTAGTGGCACCGAAGGGACAGCGCGTCGAACTGGCGTGGGCCTTGAGTACCGCATGGGCGGCAAGTCAGGCACTGCACAGGTGTTTTCGCTGGGCCAGGACCAACGCTATAACGCTGATGAGTTAGCGGAGCGGCTCCGTGACCACGCGCTGTTTATGGCCTTTGCACCGCTGGAAGACCCTCAGATTGCGGTATCCGTTATTGTTGAAAACGCAGGCGGCGGCAGTACACACGCGGCTCATTTGGCGCGTGCTATGACGGATGCCTGGTTACTTGAGGATGAAGCGCCGGACGTAGAAGAAGTACGCGAAGTGTTAGAAGAAGATAACGCCAACGTGGAGGGTAACTAACCCATGCCTTGGCATTATCTAGCGCGTTCTATGCGTGGTTACCCTGTTCGCCCGCCCGAAAGCGGCATCGCCCGGCGTAAAAGTATTTGGGAGCGAATCCATCTAGACCCCTGGCTGCTTGGCTTGCTACTGGTATTGATGGGCAGTGGTTTGATCGTTCTTTATAGCGCTTCTGGGCAATCCATTGATGCCGTGATTGCTCAGGGCGTACGGTTTTGCATCGCTCTGGTGGTAATGGTGATCATTGCCCAGTTTTCACCTTCAACTTTTTTGCGCTTCGCTCCGCTAGCCTATGGCATCGGGGTTGCCATGCTGGTTGCCGTTGATGTATTCGGTGATGTGGGTATGGGCGCTAAGCGCTGGTTGGACATTCCTGGCGTCATACGCTTTCAACCCTCGGAAATGATGAAACTGGCAGCCCCGTTAATGGTGGCGGCCTATCTTAATCGCTGTGAGTTGCCGCCGCGTCTGCGCGATATACTGGTGTGTGGGGTTATCATTGGCGTACCCGTCGTGCTGACGGCTATTCAGCCTGACTTGGGAACCTCATTGCTAGTAGCCAGTGCTGCTCTTATCGTGGTTCTGCTGGCAGGTTTGTCGTGGCGGTTGATCGGGTTTATTACGGCGTTGGGGGCTGCCGGGGTGCCGGTGTTATGGATGAATATGCATAACTACCAGCGTCAGCGCGTGTTGACTTTTTTGAACCCTGAAAGCGACCCACTGGGTTCTGGCTGGAATATCATTCAGTCAACCACCGCCATCGGTAGCGGTGGATTGTGGGGGAAAGGGTGGCTGCAGGGTACCCAGTCCCAGTTAGAGTTTTTGCCAGAGCGGCATACGGATTTCATTATTGCCGTTTTAGGCGAAGAGTTTGGTTTAGTGGGTATGCTGGTGCTGTTGTGTCTGTATCTATTAATCGTGAGCCGTGGAGTATGGATGGCAAGCGCTGCCCAGGATACCTTTGGTCGCTTAGTCGCAGGCAGTATCATCCTCACCTTTTTTATCTATGTATTTGTCAATATGGGCATGGTGAGTGGCATTCTGCCTGTCGTGGGTGTGCCGCTACCGTTGGTTAGCTTTGGCGGCACCTCAAGCGTGACCTTGTTGGCGGGTTTCGGTATTCTCATGTCCATACATGCTCATCGTCGGCTGCTGTCGCGCTAGTAAAGTTGCCCAGCCCAAACATATAGTTCAGACGCCTGTGTTGCTCGGCAATGGAGAACTCAGGAATAGATGATTCTGGAATTAATCGTTTTGGGATAAAGAGCTCAGGAGTGGAGAGTTAATGAACAAGGTTCAAGGGAAGACGAGCCGCTATTGTTTGGCAGCCATGATGTGCTGGGTAACGCCCATATCAATTGCTGATGAGCCTTCTGAGGGTGGCCAGCAAGCTGCACCACAGCACTTTGCACCTCAGCAAAATGCTGACAGCCAAGCGCTGATGGAAGAGCTAGTTGAGCAAGGGGTGCCACAAACGTGGCTGGAAGAGGCGCTCGGGCAGGCTAATTATACTCAAAGTGTATTGGACGCTATGGAAGGGGCCGCCGAGCGACGTTTAAAGTGGCATGAGTATCGCGCTATTTTCATGACCCAGCAGCGCATTGAGGAGGGCGTTGAATTTATCGATGCGCATGCTGACGCCTTGGCGCGAGCCGAAAGTACCTATGGTGTTCCCGCTGAAATAATTACCGCTATTATTGGCGTTGAAACTTACTACGGCCGTCATAAAGGCCAGCACCGTGTATTGGATTCGCTAGCCACGCTGGCGTTTCATCACCCGGTGAGAGGCGCTTTTTTTCGGGGTGAGCTGGCAGCATTTTTACGTATAGCGTATGAGCAGCAGGTTGACCCTACTGGGCTACGCGGCTCTTATGCAGGTGCCATGGGCTATCCGCAGTTTATCCCCACCAGTTACCAAGCCTATGCAGTAGATTTTGATGACGATGGCCGTCGCGATCTGTGGGAAAACCCAGTCGATGCGATTGGTAGTGTCGCTAATTACTTTGCCGAGCATAACTGGAAACCAGGGGCTGATATTTATCACCAGGCCACTGGGCCAGACGAATTGCCTAAGGAGCTATTACAGGAACTCTCGTTTAACCAAACGGCGCCTCCTGCAGTGAGTGTTGCTCAACTTGCCGTGCATGGACTGACGCCTAATGAGTCTCTTGATAGTGAATTGTTGGTCGTGCCATTGGCACTTGAGTTCGCTGATGGCGAGATTCACTATCGGTTTGGCGAGTATAATTTTTATGTGATTACTCGCTATAACCATAGTCACCTGTATGCCATGGCTGTAGCCGAGTTGGCAGAAGAGATCGCCGCACTGCACGATAAGCTGCATGAGGACGAGGTATGAATAGCAAACTGACGATAACCAGGCGTGCTGGCGGGGTAATCGCCTTGCTGGCGCTGGTCAGTGGCTGTGCTAGCAACGATACCCAGCGTATTGATGTGCCTAGCTCGGCCAATCAAGCAGCTGCCCCCAGTTCATCGGTCGCTACGAGTGACGGTCGTTATGCCATGAGTGGAGATGCCTACCCACTTGAGCCGCCGGATGTTACCAAAGTGCCCGATGCAGAGCCGCGCGTTGAGCAGCCCTCTCGAGGCGGCAACCGCTCAACCTATGAGGTATGGGGAAAAACCTACCATGTGCTGCCCGATGCCACAGGCTATGAAAAACGTGGTACGGCCTCTTGGTACGGTGAAAAATTCCATGGCTATGCGACCTCAAATGGCGAAATTTACGACATGTATAAAATGTCGGCAGCTCACCGTTCGCTGCCCTTACCCACGTTTGCTCGGGTAACCAGCTTGGATAACGGGCAATCGGTGATTGTCAGGGTAAATGATCGCGGCCCGTTTCATAGTGACCGTGAAATAGATCTCTCGTATGCGGCAGCGGCACGATTGGGCTTTCTCGACAATGGCACCGGCTCCGTTAAAGTTGAAGCGATCAACCCGGAACAGTGGCTAGCCGAGCGTGGTCGAGGGGGAAGTGGTTCTTCCCAACAAGCAAGCACTCCAGAGCCGAGGCAAGTTGCTTCAAACGCTCCGTCGGCTGTTGCCCGGCAAACGGCGTCTAATATTTCAGTATCTAATTCCTCAGTGCCTACTGCTTCAGCGCCTGCTGCGTCCTCTCGAGAATCGGTATCTCAGCCGACGCCAAGCCAAGGCGAATCAGATGGCGAAGTTTATCTACAAATTGCCGCGTTAGGGAATCCAGAAGGCGCTCAGCAGTTACAGCAGCGTTTACAGGGGGAGCAGCCTCACGACGTGCGTATTATGAGTGATGCTGACGTCTACCGTGTGCAAGTAGGTCCGATTAGGCCGGGGCAGGAGACTCAAGCACGTGAAACGCTGCGTCAAGCAGGGTTCCCCCAGGTCTTTGTTGTGCGATAATTAGCACCCTATTTATTTCTTGTGGCGCGTTTTACGCGCCGCCTTGTTTTTAAAAAAAGCTTTACAAGTAAGCTTTCAAGTAAGTGAGACTGACGTTATGAACGTGTTTACATCCATTGGTCGCTCTGCACGGCTATGCCTTTTTGCTGCAATGGCGACGGTTGCTGTGCCTGCCAGTGCACAGCAAGTTCCTCAGCCGGTAATTCCGCAACCGCAAACCATTATTCCTGCGGCTCCCCAGTTAGCGGCAAGTTCGTGGATACTCATGGATGCCAACAGTGGCCGCATCTTGGCTGAGCATAATTCCGATGAGCGTCTGCCGCCAGCGAGTTTGACCAAGCTGATGACGGCCTATTTGGTTGAGCGTGAGCTTGATCGCGGCACTATTAATCTGACTGACATGATTAATATTAGTGAGAACGCGTGGCGTACCGGCGGCTCTAAAATGTTTATCGAAGTGGGTGATCAAGTTTCAGTAGATGACCTTCTTCATGGAATCATTATTGTGTCGGGTAACGATGCCAGTGTCGCCATGGCTGAGCATTTAGCGGGTGGAGAAACGCCCTTTGCCGATCTGATGAACCAACATGCGACTCGGCTGGGAATGAATAATACAAACTTCCAAAATGCCACGGGGTTGCCGGGGGATAATCACTACTCAACTGCCCACGATATGGCGCGCTTATCCCAGCATATTATTAATGATTACCCCGACCACTATGAAATCTACTCTCAGCGCACTTTCTCTTATGGCGGCATCGACCAGCCTAACCGTAACCGCCTGCTGTGGCGCGATCCTTCGGTCGATGGCCTAAAAACCGGCTGGACAACGGAGGCGGGTTTCTGCCTAGTCTCATCGGCTAAGCGTGATGATATGCGCTTGATTTCGGTTGTGATGGGCACCACCTCTGATGAAGCGCGTGCTCAGGAAACGCAAAAGCTGCTCAGCTATGGTTTCCGCTTTTTTGAAACCATGAAGCTCTACGAGCGTGGTGCTGTTCTGGCAACGCCGCGTGTGTGGGGTGGCGACATTAACGAATTACGTGTGGGCGTCGATGAAGAGGTCTTTATGACCTTGCCGCGTAACCGTAATGAAGAGCTGCGTGCGCGCCTTAATCTGAATCCAGATCTACAGGCCCCGATTGCTATTGGTGATGAGGTCGGCACCCTTGAAGTTCATCTGGGCGACGAGGTGGTCGGTGAACGGCGACTGGTGGCCCTGGAAAACATTGAAGAGGGCGGTCTCTTTAAGCGTTTGTTTGATCAGGTGCAGCGCTTTTTTAGTGGCCTAATCAGCAACTTTACCGACTAAATATTGATTAGGTTTAAGCCGTTGGTTTTCTTTTTTGCAATGATGGGGTTGCTATGAAAAAAGGTACGCCACAGGGACTGCGTGATTTGCGCCAACCAGCGGTTCAAGAGCCGCCTAAAATCACTTTTCCTTGTGATTACTCGTTAAAGGTCGTCGGCGATGCTGCTGAAGACTTTCCTGCTTGTGTGTGCCAGGTCATTGTGCGCCATGCGCCTGATTTCGACGCTACGACAATGCAGGTAGTTGATAGCCGTAATGGTCGTTTCCAATCGGTTCGTGTGGTGATTAGAGCGACCGGAGAGCAGCACATTAAAGAGCTGTTTGAGGCGCTAAAAGCCACCGGCCGTGTCCATATGGTGGTGTAAGCGTGAGCGACGCCGTGCCAATCAGGCTGCATTACTTAGGGCGCCAACCCTATCTTCCTGTTTGGGAGGCAATGCGTGCGCTGACCGATACGCGCGATGCCAATACCCCTGATCAGTTCTGGTTGGTCGAGCACGATCCTGTGTTTACTCAAGGGCAGGCAGGCAAGCCAGAGCATTTGCTTTTGCCCGGCGATATTCCGGTAGTGCATACGGATAGGGGCGGGCAGGTGACCTACCACGGCCCTGGGCAAGTGGTGCTGTATCCGTTGCTGGATGTACGACGAGGTAAAATTGGCGTGCGCGATTTAGTTACTGCATTGGAGAATGCGGTAATTGATGTTTTAAGCAGCTATGGGGTAAGCGCGCGTGCGCGCCCCGATGCGCCAGGGGTCTATGTCATGACAGCGGCGGGTGAGGCCAAAATTGCCTCATTAGGTCTACGTATTCGGCGTGGTGCAAGCTTTCATGGCGTGGCATTAAATGTCGATGGCGATCTAGCGCCTTTTTTACGAATTAACCCCTGCGGTTATGCAGGTATGCCCATGGTGAGGTTGGCCGATTTTACGGCACTGCCAAGTGATCATCGGGTCGGAGAGCAGTTGGCGAAAGCGCTAGCCAAACGGCTAAATCGTGAATTAGTCAGTGTAGATAGCTCGCCCCTGTAAAAAGGGAGCCACTGGCTCCCCGTTTCAGCAAACTCTATAGCGCTAGAGTTAGGCCTATCCTACGTTTAGCGCTGGAATAATGTTGGGATTCGCTTCTTGTTCCTGACCAGGAATTGCAGCGGGTGAGGCGAGCCCCAGGTTGTTCTTTTCAAACACGCGATCAGCGCGATAGCTGGAGCGCACCAGCGGGCCCGAAGGCACTTCCATAAAGCCTTTCTCCAAACCGATCACGCGGTAGCGGTCAAACTCTTCTGGCGTTACCCAGCGCTCTACCGACAAGTGATTTTTGGTTGGACGCAGATATTGACCAAGCGTGACGATATCGACACCGATTTCACGCAGATCATCAAAAGTCTGCAAAATCTCTTCGTCAGTTTCCCCCAGCCCCAGCATCAAACTGGTTTTGGTGATGATGTCAGGACGGTAGCGCTTGGCATGGGCAAGCACATCAAGCGTTTTACGATAACCGGCTCGCCGATCGCGTACACGGCCTGTTAATCGTTCAACGGTTTCAACATTTTGGGCAAATACTTGTAACCCAGAATCAACAACGCGCTCAATAGCACTCAGCTCGCCATCGAAGTCAGGCGTTAAGGCTTCCACGACTACTTCAGGCGTGCGCGCTTTAATGGCACTAATACAGTTGGCATAGTGCGATGCACCGCCATCGTCGAGATCGTCACGGTCTACCGAGGTGAGCACGATGTAACGAAGGCCCATTAACTCCACAGACTTCGCGGTGTTTTCAGGTTCTTCATGATCGAGCCAGCCTTGTGGGTTGCCGGTATCTACCGCGCAGAATCGACAGGCGCGGGTGCATACTGACCCCATAAGCATGATGGTCGCCGTACCGTTGCTCCAGCACTCGCCCATATTGGGGCAATGAGATTCAGCGCAAACGGTGCTCAGTCGGTGAGTGGCGACGTTTTTCTTGACCGCCTCAAAGCGCTCCCCTCCAGGGATCTGTGCGCGCAGCCACTTGGGCTTGCGTTCAAGAGAAGGGGCTTCTGCCTGCGCTTTGCGCTGCTTCATGCCATCCTTGATCACCGACATGCCATGTTCATTACGGAATTTTTCACCGCTAGACACGCGTTGCGGAGGGATATTGCTCATAGGGACAGAGCCTCTCTTTTGTGCGGTAGGCCAAGTACGTTTGCGGGCGTTAAGCCCTTACAAGACCTGCCAATTGATACCTGATTAATTAATACGAAGTGAATCCGATATTTCATCGTGCTAATAGCTACTAATGTAACATATCTCACTGTCAACAGGACACCGCATGACCCTAGGGCGCAAGCATTGGCAGGCAAGCGACGCCGTGGCTCGGTAACGGGCTTGAAGGCGCTTGAAAGTGGCGGCGATAATCGGGTAAGTGCTCACGGATAAAGCTTAAGAAAAGCTCTGCCACCGGTGTGGGAAAACGTTTCCGCGCATACACCGTGCACCAGGATCGGTGGATCGGGAAATCGGGAAGCCCAAGCTCAAAAAGTAACCCTTGCTCAAGTTCAAGCTGTACCGCCAAGCGGGGGAGAACGGCAACGCCTAAGTGGGCCATGACTCCGCCTTTAATTGCTTCATTGGTGCCCAGCTCAATACAGTGGGGAAGGGCGACCTGCTGATTGGCGGCCATTTGTTCAAAGGCATTGCGCACGCCAGAGCCTGGCTCGCGCATCAATACGTAGTGGCGTGCAAAGTCTGCCAGAGAGGGCTCTGGCATGGAAAGCAAGGGGTGTTCCGGCCAAACCACCGCGATTAATTCATTATCAAGAATTGGCATCACTACTAAGCGATCATCCTCTGGCACCATCGCCATAATAACGAGATCGTCCTGCTGCTCAGTCAACCGCTCTAGGGCTTGGCTGCGGTTGCATACCTTTAAGCGAACGTGCACCTCTGGGTAGTGAGCACGGAACCGGGCGAGTAAGTAAGGCACCACATATTGAGCCGAGGATACTGCCGCAATATTAAGTTCGCCGCTTATTTTGCCGTTAATGTCCGATAGGTTCATTTCCAGACGTGAAAGCTGACCAAAAATTTCTCGTGTCGAATGGGCGAGCGTGTCGGCGGCGGGAAGTGTGTGGAGCGTTTTGCCCGCGTAGTTAAAAAGCGGCTGACCCAGTGCCAGCTCAAGCTGGCGTATTTGTGCGCTCACCGCGGGCTGAGTAAGTCCCAGCTGCTCAGCTGCGCGAGAATAAGAGCGTTGCCGGTGCACCGCCTGGAAGACCTGTAGTTGCCGAAATGTAAGGCGATTGAGCAGAGTAGGGGATGACATAGCAACCTCATAGTGAACACCCTTTAATGTCGCTAGGACTAATGCCAAATACAGGCTTTATCGTCAGCGCAACGCATGCTAACACTGAATCTTTGGCGCTGCTTAAAGAGAGCTATGTCACCCCATTAGTCGTAATTATTAGGGGTAAAGATCGACGTCACGCACGTAGTGGCCTAAACTATATTGCATTGCAGCATCCTGATTGCTGCCCGGTTTGATGCCGGCGCATCATCCCAATGGGAGAACCTATGAACTTTCTCGCCAATCCTTTGCTCTCCACCAGCGCTTTTACTGACGCCTGGCTAAAGCAACAAAATGGTTCCACAGCGTTGCCAAGTAGTGAAACGATCGCTTCCTTGTTCGACCCATTTGGGTTTGGACGGGCGGCTTTCGGTTACTGGCGCGATAGCATGGAGCGTAGCGTTTTGTACCTGGACGTTATGCGCGAGCGTGGTAATCAGTACCTTGAGCATATGGAGCAAACCAAGCCCAGTGTGTTGGGGTTTGATACCGAAGTGCTGATGGATGGACGGACGCTACCGCAGCCAACTAACTATGAACTGCTGCGCGTACTGCCCCATGAAGGGACTGAAACTGACCTACAAAAACGTCCTTTTGTAGTGATCGACCCGCGAGCGGGGCATGGGCCAGGGATTGGTGGCTTTAAGCCAGACAGCGAGTTGGGGGTGGCGCTAAAAGCGGGGCATCCCTGCTACTTTATTGGTTTTTTACCTTTTCCTGAGCCGGGTCAAACCGTCGAGGATGTAGTTGATTCAGAAATTGCATTTCTACGCCATGTAATCGAGCTTCACCCCGAAACCACCGAAAAGCCAATGGTGGTGGGCAATTGCCAAGCAGGCTGGCAAATCATGATGGCGGCCGCACTAGAGCCAGATGTGTTTGGGCCGATCCTTATTGCCGGTGCGCCGCTTTCTTATTGGGCGGGCGAGCATGGTAAAGCCCCAATGCGTTATACGGGCGGTATGACCGGGGGTAGTTGGATTACGGCACTCACTAGCGATATTGGCAATGGCCTGTTTGACGGGGCGTGGCTGGTGCAGAATTTTGAGCGCCTCAACCCGGCTAATACGTACTGGAAAAAACAGTATCACCTTTACGATAACATCGATACAGAAGCGGGCCGATACCTCGACTTTGAACGCTGGTGGGGCGGTCACGTCCTGTTGGGCGGTGAAGAAATTCAATATATTGTCGATAATCTGTTTGTTGGCAATCGACTTTCTACCGCGCAGTTGGTGACTCGTGATGGGCGCCGAATCGACCTACGGAATGTGCGCTCACCGATCGTGGTGTTCTGTTCTCGTGGGGACGATATTACCCCGCCGCCGCAAGCGTTGGGCTGGATTCGTGATTTATATGAAAACACAGATGACATCATCGCCAACGAGCAAACTATCGTCTATTGCCAGCATGATACTACCGGCCACCTAGGTATATTTGTTTCGGGTAGCGTGTCGCGCAAAGAGCATACCGAATTCACTGCCAATATGGATTACATCGACGTACTACCGCCTGGGCTGTACGAAACCTCCATATCCCCGGCGGAAAAGGGCGAAGATGCTGACCTGTTCGAGCGTGATTATCTGCTCGAATTTATGCCGCGTAACTTTAAAGAGTTAGATCAGGCAGTGATGCACAAGCCTGAGGATGATCGTCGCTTTGCCACCGTGGCGCGTATATCAGAAATTAATCTGGGGCTGTATCGGATATTTATGCAGCCCTGGCTAAAAGCTATTATGACGCCGGAAGCTGCCCGCTTTATTCGTCGTATGCACCCGATCCGGCTGGGCTACAAACTGCTTTCCGACCGTAACCCGCTTTCCGTGCCGTTACCGGTAATGGCAGAAGCGGTGCGTAAAAATCGTCACCCTGTGTCTCAAGATAATCTGTTTAAAGCACTTGAAACCATGGGCTCTGACCAGTTGGTTGCAAGCCTCAATGCGGTGCGCGACTTACGCGATAGTAGCACCGAAAAAATGTTTATGGATATTTACGGCCAGCCGCTGTTGCAGGCCGCCGTGGGCCTTTATGGCGATGCTCATGTGCATCGCCGCCGCCCCGGGGCTGAGCCCGAGCACCGCCGCTTCATGGAGCAGCGTCAGGAAGCGCTGCGCGAGAAAATTACCCACGGCGGTGCGCATGAAGCGGTTATGCGCTCGCTGATCTACGTGCTCGGCGGTGCTCCAGCCACGGATGAGCGTAACTTTAAGCGGTTACGCGCCTCCCGTGCCGAGCTTGAGCCAGGCATAGAGCTGAGTGAATTTAAACGCCTAGTGCGCGAGCAGTTCTTTATCTTGAAGCTGGATCGTGAGCAAGCACTGAATGCACTGCCTATTTTGCTCAAGGGTAATAGCAACGACGATATCGATGGTTATATTAGCCATCTTGAGCACGTGTTTGCCGCCAGTGGCGAGCTTACGGAGCATGCTGCAAATCGCTTTGTTCAGATAAAGGCGCTTTTTGATCAGGCACGGACTAGCAAAAAGGAAACACCTGCTTCTCCTAACGCTGCCAAGACAAAGGCGAAAACACCAGCAAAGTCACAAACCGCCAAGACTGGTGTGGTTGGTAAAGCTGATAAAGAAGGTATTAAACCAGAAGCTACCAAACCGAAAGCTGCTAAATCAGAAGCTATCAAACCCAAGCAGGAAGCTGTTAAATCGGAAGGAGCTAGTCAGGCAAAAGCTAATGCAGAAGAAGCTAAGCCAAAAGCAGCTAAGCTAACCTCTGTTGAGTCCTCGGCTGTGCCTGACAAAGCAGAGGGAAAAGCCACTAAACCCTCTGCAACCGATGAGGAAAGCACCAAGTCAACAGTGAAATCTGACAGCGCTAACGGCGGTAGTAAGCCATCTGACAAACGCTAAAACAGTGCGTTAGCTTACAGCGCCCCCGCCTATATGGTGGGGGCGCTTTGTTTGTCTGTGTGCCTTTTGGGTTGCCGTAATGCCAGTGGCAGTCTAGTGTCTAGCTACTCTTTGTCTGAAATCTACGGATTCTTCCTACGGCTTGGTTGCTACTGGCGCTTAGCCAAGGGCTGGGGTAGGGTAGGCGCATTTTTTCATCCGTATCTTTGTTAATGGGCTGTTTCATCCCGGCGATACGGCACCGAATTTAGAGCACGTGCTAGACAGCCCGTGCATTAGGAAAGTGGAGCACTATGGGCAAGTCACTGGTCATCGTCGAGTCGCCGGCTAAAGCGAAGACGATTAACAAATATCTCGGCAACGATTTCATCGTGAAGTCGAGCGTGGGTCACATTCGTGACCTGCCGACCAGCGGCTCAGGTAAGGCAGCCTCCGACCCTAAGGAGCGCGCGCGCCAAGCCGCAGCGACACGCAAGATGTCGGCGGAAGAGAAGGTGGAATATAAGAAGCGTAAGAGCCAGGATCAGCTGATTCGGCGGATGGGCATTGACCCCAATAATGGCTGGGAAGCGCGCTATGAAGTGCTGCCAGGCAAAGAGAAAGTGGTGGCTGAGCTGAAAAAGTTGGCTGAGAAAGCCGACGCTGTCTATCTCGCAACGGATTTGGATCGCGAGGGGGAAGCCATTGCCTGGCACCTGCGTGAGACTATCGGTGGAGACGACAGTCGCTATAAGCGCGTGGTGTTTAACGAAATTACCAAAAATGCCATTCAGGACGCGTTCAAAGCGCCGGGCGCGCTAAATATTCCCCGGGTGGAAGCACAGCAAGCTAGGCGTTTCCTGGATCGCGTGGTGGGCTTTATGCTTTCGCCTTTGCTGTGGGCGAAAGTAGCACGCGGCTTATCGGCTGGCCGTGTACAGTCAGTCGCGGTACGTCTAATTGTTGAGCGCGAGCGCGAAATTCGCGCCTTTATTCCCGAAGAGTTCTGGGATGTGCATGCGGATTTGGCCTCCCCCGAGGGTGAGCTGGTGCGTTTTGCACTGGCTCGTCAGGATGGCAAAGCCTTTAGGCCCACGTCTGAAAAAGACACCCTGGCGCGCATTGAGCAGCTTAGAAAAGCCAAACTTGCGATTACTTCGCGGGAAGATAAGCCCACCAGTTCCAAGCCGACAGCGCCCTTTATTACCTCTACGCTACAGCAGGCCGCGAGTGGCCGGTTAGGGTTTTCTGTTAAGAAGACCATGACCATGGCCCAGCGTCTGTATGAAGCGGGCTATATCACCTATATGCGTACTGACTCCACCAATCTTTCAAAAGATGCAGTGGAAGGCGTGCGCACTTATATCGGCGAAGAGTTTGGCGAACGCTATCTGCCTGAAGCACCTAATCGTTACAGCAGCAAAGAGAGTGCTCAAGAAGCCCACGAAGCGATTCGCCCCTCCAGCGTTGAACGCAAAGCATCAGACCTGTCCGGCATGGAGCGCGATGCAGAGCGCCTCTACGAGCTAATCTGGCGCCAGTTTGTGGCTTGCCAGATGACGCCTGCTGAGTACCTGTCCAGCACGCTTAGCGTCGAGGTTGATGGGTATGAGCTGCGTGCTAAAGGGCGCGTGCTTAAATTTGATGGTTATACGCGGGTGATGAAGCCCAGCGGTAAAAATGAAGATCAGACCCTGCCTGACTTGCCTAAAGGCACGCCGATGGCGTTGGAAGCACTCGATCCTCAGCAGCACTTTACCAAACCTGCACCGCGTTACACCGAAGCAAGCTTGGTGAAAGAGCTTGAGAAGCAGGGGATTGGTCGTCCTTCTACCTATGCATCGATTATCTCCACGATTCAGGATCGCGGCTATGTGAAGCTTGAAAACCGCCGCTTTTATGCCGAGAAGCTTGGCGATATCGTTACCGAGCGGCTGAAAGAGTCCTTCCCTGATTTGATGGATTTCTCTTTCACTGCGCGCATGGAAGATAGTCTTGATGAAGTCGCCGAAGGCGAGCGTAACTGGCAGGCTTTGCTAGATGCTTTCTACGGCGAGTTTCGTGAAGAGCTAGCCAAGGCGGAGAGCGAAGATGGTATGCGGCCCAATCAGCCGGTGCCCACCAATATTGACTGCCCGAAATGTGGCCGCCATATGCAAATTCGCACCGCTTCCACAGGCGTGTTCCTGGGCTGTAGCGGCTACAATTTGCCGCCAAAAGAGCGCTGCAAGACCACCATCGACCTGATCCCAGGTGAAGAAGCGGTAGCGGAAGACGCGGGCGAAGAGGCCGAAACTAATGCACTGCGTGCTAAGCGTCGCTGCACCAAGTGTGGCACGGCAATGGACAACTACCTGATTGATGAAACGCGCAAACTGCACATTTGTGGCAACAGCCCTGACTGTGATGGCTACGAAGTGGAAAGCGGTAAATTCAAGATTAAGGGCTATGACGGTCCTGTGATCGAGTGCGATAAGTGTGGCTCTGAGATGCAGTTGAAATCAGGTCGCTTCGGTAAGTATTTTGGCTGCACCAATAGCGAGTGTAAAAACACTCGCAAATTATTGAAGAGTGGCGAAGTGGCACCGCCCAAAATGGATCCAATCCCGATGCCGGAGCTGGCGTGTCAAAAAGTGGACGACCATTACGTGCTGCGCGATGGCGCGAGTGGCCTATTTTTGGCGGCGAGCAAATTTCCTAAAAATCGCGAAACGCGGCCGCCGCTGGTGAAAGAGCTGAAAGCGCATGCCGAAGAGCTGCCTGAGAAGTACCATTTTATTCTCAAAGCGCCTAGCGAAGACCCCGATGGTCGCCCCGCTCAAATCCGTTATTCGCGTAAGACGAAAGAGCAGTTTGTAATGACTGACGAAGAGGGCAAAGCCACCGGCTGGAAGGCCATGTTTGAGGCTGGCAAATGGCACGTGGAGGATAAGCGCAAGTGAATGCACGCTCGCGGACCAATCAGTTACTCTACCAAGCGGAGCTGTTAGCCATTATGCCAGCGGGGGAAGATGAGCATGCCCCTTCGCGGCAGATGGCACTGGAGGAGGGCGCGTTGGCGCTCTTTGAGCTGGCGTTAGAGTCGCTTTTACGGGAAGTCACCGAGCATGCTCGCTTGCCAGAGCATCGCTGGCATGTATTGTTATCTCAGCAAGGCCCGGCTTTGGCAGAGCTACAGCGCCTGCGCGACTTAAACGCTCAGCCGGAAAGTTGGTTGAATTGGCTGACGGGTCAGCTTGAACGCCTACATAGCGATGAAGGTGCTGCGCGGCGTACTACTCATAATCCCGCTATGATTAAGGTGGATAGTCAAGCGAGTTTGCCTCAGCAATTGCTGGATAACCTTCAGGCCGCAAAGCGCGAAATAAGTGCTCTGCGTGAAACCAGCCTGGAGTGGTAAAAGGCTCGATTTTACCCGCTGGTCAAGTAAGCACCACGAAAAGGAGATCATGATGCGCTATAACCAAGTTAAAGATTTAGTCGAATGGGCGGCAGGCTTTCACGCGCGAATGGCGCGTCAATACAGCGAGGCCGCTGATAAAGCCGACAATGAACGCTTAAAAATGGGATTAGATTATCTCGCCAGCCGTGAATTGAAGATGAAAACGGGTCTTGAAGACTTGTTCCATGACGGTACGGATCATTCTGAGGTGCTGGAGACGTGGTTCGACGAGTCGAGCGAATTTCCCGAACCACCAGAACTGGATCGAATTGCGGAGCAAACCGTTACAGGCTCCATAGAAGATGCCATGAAAACAGCCACCACCGCCCATGAGCGTTTGCAGGCATTGTACAAGCATCGTGCCGCACGTTCGAGAATTGAACCCGAAGCAGAGTTCTTTGATTCGCTAGCTGAAGGGCATAATTCTGAAATACGCCACATGATGGCGAGTATGGAAGAGTTGCAGGGCGTTTAATGAGTATGTGCCACTGGCGAGTACATCATCGCTTCGGGACGACCCAAAGCGATACTATGACGAAATTACTTACGGCGGATGTGGGAATAAGGTATAACAGCCACCCTATGCGTTTAGTTGGTCAACCACAGGCTACTATGTTTCGAGAGCTGTCATGTTTTTAATCAATCGCCGTCGATTTTTAGCTATGGTGCTGAGCTTGCCAGCGGTTGCTAGCGCTGCTGTCACTGCACCTAACCAGGCTGCTCCCTCTGACCTTATCGAAACAATGCTTACGCGCGCCCATGTGCCGCGCCATAGCAATGAGCTGTGGGTACTGATTGATGATCAAGAGGCTACACTCAGTGTGTTCCGTGGTAATACGCTTTTGGAGCGCTATGCACCCATATCCCTAGGGCGTGCAGGGGCGAAGACTCAGCGCGTTCGTGGCGATAACGTGACGCCTAAGGGTGAGTTTCGTATCAATCGTTTTAATTACGAAAGCCAGTGGCGTACGTTTATGGGGATTGATTTCCCAACGCCAGCCCATGCACGCATGGCGCTTGAAAAAGGAATTTATTCCCAAACCGATTATGAAGATTACTTCGACTACTACCGACGTAACGGTCAACCACCGCAAAATACTGCCCTGGGTGGGGCGATTGGGATTCATGGCTTGGGTAGCGCGGACCCCGATATTCATGGTCGCTATCATTGGACTCAAGGGTGTGTCGCCGTTACCAACGAGCAAATTGATCGCTTGGCATCGCTAGTGGGTGTTGGCACCCGTGTAGTGATCCGTTAAGCTAATGCCGTTGAAGGAAGTTCGAGGTTTTAAACAAGTGGCTATAGACAACCGCTGTAGTCTATTATAAAACAGCGTTTGACTTGCGAGCATCGCAAAACAAGTCACTGTAAAGAACCTGCACCGCAGGTAGACAAATTTAAGCTAAGTACGTTAGTAAAGTGCGTAGCCTTATTTTTGTCATACCCTTAATGTAGTACCCAAGGACGACTCAAGGAGAACATTATGACTTTGAAAACTACTCTGAAGATGACTGCTGCTGCCGCTTCTCTGGCAATTCTTGCTGGTTGTGCTTCTACCGGCGCGCTGGAAGAAGTCCGCATGACTGCAGAATCTGCACAGGCTGACGCTGCAGAAGCACGCAGCATGGCTTCACAAGCTATGAACACTGCAAACCAAGCCCAGCGCGATGCGCAGGCTGCTCTGCAGATGTCTGAGCAGAACCGTGAAGAAATGAACCGCATGTTCCAGCGTTCCATGCAGAAGTAATTCTGCTTGGAGCTGCTGGGGAGTCAATAGGCTCTTTCAGCGGTTGCTGTATGCAAGTCGTAGTTGGTAAAGATATTAGGCAAGTAGTTTTTGCCGCTAGCTACGCAAAAAACCCCGCCTCGGCGGGGTTTTTTGTTACTGCCGTATCAGCGTATTAAGTTTCTTCTTCGCCATTAGTTGCAGCGCTGAGCTCAACTTCGTTAATCAGCTCAACAGGTTCGGGCTCTGGCGCCGGTGCTGGCGCTTGTGGGCCATGCAGGGCAATAAAGCGGCCATCGGGGGCTTCAACGGCCCGCTGTATCTGTTCGGCATCTATTTCAATGTCATTGTCAGTCAGCTCAGTGACGCGCTCTACGGCATTTAACAGAGGTTCAAAGCCTTCCACGTTCTCTTCCAGCTGCGGAAATGACTGCACAAACAGCGTGCCGTCGGAAGCCCAGCCTGCTTTAAATGGCGCATCCATCAAATTAACCTGCGTACCGCTCGGTAAGCGCTCGTAAAGCGATTTGATATCCTCAGGGTACATACGGATACAGCCGCGGCTAACGCGCATACCGACGCCATCAGGGCGGTTGGTGCCATGTATTAGATAGCTCGGCATGGCCAATAGAATCGCATGCTCGCCCAATGGGTTGTCAGGACCTGCTGGTACCACGGACGGCGCTGGTTCACCACGTTCAGCTGCTTCACGACGCATGGAGGAGGGGGGCGCCCAGGCAGGGTCTTTAACTTTAACGGTGGTGCGGGTAATGCCCACAGGCGTTGCGAACTCTTCACGCCCCACGCTGACCGGGTAGGTTTCAACGATGCCGGGTTTATCAGCAGGGTAATAGTAGAGACGTAGCTCTGAAAGGTTCACCACCACCCCTTCGCGTGGGGCAGGCGGCAGAATGTACTTAGCGGGAATCACTACCTCGGTACCCACGCCAGGCACCCACAAGCTGACATCGGGGTTGGCCATGCGAATTTCTTCATAGCCAATGTTATGACGACGGGCGATATCAATCAGCGTCTGTTTGGGGTCTTCGACCACAACCGTGTAGTTCTCACCAATAATGTCACCGCTTTCGGGTAGGCGGAAGTGACCACGAGGCAGTTCATCTTGGTCAGCAACCTGAGCGGCGCTGTCGACAGCGTCGATGCTGATTTCCTGTGGTTGCTGCTGCTCTTGGTTCTGCTCCTGCTCCTGAGCTAGCTCTTGGGGTTGGCTGTCGGCCTGCTCGGCAGCTGATTGCGCAAAAGCAGGGCTCGCCAAGCTCGCGGCTAGTAGCACTGCCAAGCTGGTGGGGCCCCAGAGGGTAAAGGTGTCGCGAATGTTCATGATCATTCCTAATATGTTAATTCACTGCTGATGCGCGTCGTTGGGCCACTGATGTTAGTCCACGAGGTGGGTTAACTAGGCATGGCTACTGGTAAGTTTGCCCCAAGCGTCACGCCGCCGCTACTTTTTGATTAAGCGTACTAAGTAGGTTTTCAAGCTGTTGAAAGCGTTTGTCGACGCTTTCCATTGATAATTCAAATCGTAAGGTGTCAGAGCCATCTAAACGATAGTGCTTTGGTGACGTCTGAATGAGGGTCACCAGGGTTAAGGGATCCACCTGGGTGCTGCTATTAAACAGTACTCTACCGCGGCTCTCGCCAGCCTCGATTTTGCTGATTCCCAGTTGCTCGGCACGGTGGCGCAGCTTGGTCTGGCGAATCAGGTTTTTCAACGGATTGGGCAGCAAGCCAAAGCGGTCAATTAGCTCAACCTGTAACTCTTTAAGTTCGCTATCGCTCTGGGTGTTGGCAATCCGCTTGTACATCACCAGGCGCTGCTGAACATCGTGAATATAATCACTTGGAATCAGCGCGGGCAGGTTGAGGTTGATTTCCACGCCGGTATTGAAGGGTGCATCAATATTGGGTGTTTTACCCGCACGAATGGCCTTCACTGCCCGGTCAAGCATCTCCATATAAAGTGTATAGCCAATGGTTTCCATCTGGCCGCTCTGTTCATCGCCCAGTAGCTCGCCTGCTCCGCGAATCTCCATGTCGTGGCTGGCCAGGGTGAAACCAGCACCTAGATCGTCCGAAGCGCTAATGGCTTCCAGGCGTTTGATGGCATCACGGGTCATCGCTTTAGGGGGCGGTGTCAGCAGGTAAGCATAGGCCTGGTGGTGGCTACGGCCAACACGGCCCCGCAACTGGTGAAGCTGTGCCAAGCCAAATTTATCGGCGCGTTCGATAATAATAGTATTGGCGCTAGGCACATCAATACCGGTTTCAATAATGGTCGAGCACACCAGCACGTTAAAACGGCGATGATAGAAATCCGACATGATGCGTTCGAGGCTGCGCTCAGGCAGTTGGCCGTGGGCAACCGCTACCCGCGCTTCAGGAATCAGCTCACGGATTTTTTCAGCACTGTTTTCGATGGTTTTGACTTCGTTATGCAGCACATACACCTGCCCGCCACGCAGTATCTCGCGTAGTAGGGCTTCTTTAATGATACTGGCATCGTGCTGCTGAACAAACGTTTTGACCGACAGCCGCCGTGCGGGCGGGGTGGCGATAATCGACAAATCGCGGATGCCGCTCATGGCCATATTTAGCGTGCGCGGAATAGGTGTCGCGGTCAGGGTCAAAATATCGACTTCTGCGCGCAGTGTTTTAAGTTTCTCTTTTTGCGCCACCCCAAAGCGGTGCTCCTCATCGATGATCAGCAAACCCATTTTGGGTAGCTCAACGCTTTTGGCGAGCAGCTTGTGGGTACCGATAACGATATCGGTTTGGCCGCTTTTAACACTCTCTAATGTTTGGGTAACCTCTTTGCCGCTGGTGAAGCGCGATATCAAGCCGATATTGACGGCAGTGTCGGCAAAACGGTCACGGAAATTTTCGAAGTGCTGGCGCGCCAATAGCGTGGTAGGCACCAGGACCACTACTTGGCGACCTGATTGCACGGCGATAAATGCAGCGCGCATGGCCACTTCGGTTTTGCCGAAGCCTACGTCCCCACATACCACGCGATCCATGGGCTGCGGCGACGTCATGTCGCTGATCACCGCTTCAATGGCTGCGTGCTGGTCGGGAGTCTCCTCGAATGGGAAGTTGCTCGCAAAGCGAACATACTCATCGCCTGGCGCTTCGTAGACCACGCCCTGTTGAGCTTCCCTGCGAGCGTAAACATCCAATAGTTCCGCGGCGGTATCGCGAATCTTCTCGGCGGCTTTGCGACGGGCTTTTTCCCACTGATCGGAACCCAGCTTATGCAGCGGCGCCAGTTCGTCACCGGCACCGCTGTAGCGGGAGATCATATGTAGGCTGTCGACCGGCACATAAAGTTTGGCGCCATCGGCGTAGGAAAGCGCCAAAAACTCGTTGGCCTGACCACCGGCCTCCAATGTTTCCAGCCCTATGTAGCGGCCAACGCCATGCGCCTGGTGAACCACTGGCGCGCCTTCGCGTAGTTCTGACAGATGGCGGACCGCAAGCTCGTTATCATCGGTAGCTTTTTCACGCCGCCTGCTCTGGCGTACCACATCGCCAAATAGCTCTGTCTCACTGATCACTGCAACGCTTGGGTTGTTCAGCCACAGGCCGCTGTCCACCAAGCCTTCGGTGATGGCATAGGTGTGATCGCTGGCTAGGAAGTCGTGAAAGCTATCGGTATGTGGGAGCGAAAGCTTAAGCGGGGCCAATATCTCTTCCAGCGCTTCGCGGCGGCCCCGTGATTCCGCTACAAACAGCACCCGGGTTTCGGCGTGAGACTTCAAAAACGCCGTAAGCTCGCCAAGTGGCTGCTTAGCGCGGGCATTAATCGACAGCGTAGGCAATGGTGCTGCTTCAGGCATATGCGCATGGCGTTGCTCGCTGTCTTCAGTTAGCTCTATGCGCGGGCGTGCTTTTATAGCCGAAAAAACATCACTGACCGGGAAAAACGCCCGGTGAGGTGGTAGCAGTGGCCGTGTAGGATCAACACCCAAGTTAACGTAGCGTGCATCAATAGACTGCCAGTGCTGTTCGGCCGCATTAAGCACACCAGGCAGTAGGGCGACCCGGGTGTCGTCGGTTAGGTGCTCAAACAGCGAAGCGGTCTGCTCAAAAAACAGCGGCAGATAGTGCTCAAGCCCCGGGGAGGGAATGCCCTTTAATGCATCGTTATAAAGCGGGCACTGGCGCGGGTCGACATCAAAGAGGGTTTCAAACTGCTCACGAAAGCAGGCGATGGCGCTACGGCTTAGCGAGTACTCGTGGGCGGGCAGCAACTCTAGCGACTCAAGTTTATCGGTTGAGCGCTGAGTGCCGGGGTCAAAGTGACGCAGTGTGTCGATCTCATCGTCAAACAGGTCGATGCGAATCGGTTCGTCCATGCCCATCGCAAAGAGGTCGATCAACGCGCCACGCATGGCGTATTCGCCGGGTTCATACACCGTTTCCACGGCGCGATAGCCCGCTCGCGAAAGCGATTCCCGGAACGTTTCGCGATTCAAACGCTCACCGGTTTTGAGCGTCATTACCCGCCCGGCGATGTACTCAACCGGCGGTAAGCGCTGCATCAGCGTATTGATCGGCACCAATACAATGCCGCGCACGCCATCTTGGAGCTGGCGCAGGGTACGTAGCCTCGCTGAGACAATGTCCTGGTGGGGCGAAAAGCTATCGTAGGGCAGCGTTTCCCAATCAGGGAAGGGTAATACGGGGACATCGCTATAAAAGTAAAGATCTTGTTCCAGGCGCTGCGCACTGGCCGTATTGGGGGTAATCACCAATAGCGGGGCGTGCTTGGCCACGCGTGAAAGAGCCAGAGCAGTCGCGCTGCCCGGTGGCGATGACCAGTAGAGCGTATCGCGAGTCCCTTGAGGCTGGGGCGGTTCGAGCAGAGAGAAAGTCGGCATAAGCAAGATATCGTTTTGCGGTGAAACGGAAAACAGATCATACACGATCACCCGTTTCAGTTAGAGTGCCGCGGCTTTAGGTAGCGGGTTAATCTGTTATGAAAGTGGTTTTGTAGTGAGATTGGCGTTTCTGTAATACCCCTACATGTTGTGCGACTATCCTTTCATTGCGACGACTGCGCTTGCCCCGGATAATAAACCGAATTATTAGTTTACGACCCCGTTTCCACTTCCTGTTTCCACTACCTGATGAGGCCGCCCGTGAGTCAGCAAGCGCTCGAAAACGTTTTTCAAGAATGGCAAGGCAACGAAGCCTTGGCGGAGCAGATGATCCCATTGGTAGGGCAGCTCTATCGTCAGAATAATGTTGTTGCCACCATGTTCGGACGCTCGCTCATCAAACGGTCAGTCATCCGTATTCTCAAAGACCACCGTTTTGTACGCAAACTGGAGGGAACTGAGCTCTCCGTTGAAGATACCTATCCGATTCTTAAAAGCATGGTTGAGTTAAACCTTGGCCCTGCGCATGTCGATGTGGGCAAGTTGGGGGTAATGTTTAAGCGCCAGGGCGGGGGCGATGTGGAAGCCTTTCTGCGCAAAGAACTGCACGAAATTATTGATGGTTATCAGCCAGGTGCCAGCACCGGTGAGCCACAAGATGTGGTGCTTTATGGTTTTGGCCGTATTGGTCGGTTATTGGCTCGGGTGATGGTTGAAAAAGCCGGTGGCGGCAACCTGCTACGCCTACGGGCTATTGTTGTACGTGGCCGTGGCGATGTGGCAAAGGACCTTGAAAAACGTGCCAGCCTGCTGCGCCGCGATTCCGTACACGGGCCGTTTGATGGCACCATCATGGTTGATGCAGAAGCGCGCACGCTAACCGTAAATGGCAATGTCATTCAGGTTATCTATGCCGATTCACCGAGTGAGATCGACTACACCACCTACGACATCAACAATGCCGTTATCGTTGATAATACCGGTATTTGGCGTGATGAAGAGGGCTTGGGCCAGCACTTGAAGTGCAAAGGTGCTGCCAAAGCGCTGCTGACCGCGCCGGGTAAAGGCGATATCAAAAATATCGTTTACGGTATTAATCACGAATCGATTGGCGATAACGATCTTATTGTTTCAGCTGCATCATGTACCACCAACGCGATCGTGCCGGTATTGAAGGTGCTTAACGATGAGTATGGTGTGGTAAACGGTCACGTTGAGACCGTGCATGCTTACACTAATGACCAAAACCTGATCGATAACTACCACAAAGGCGACCGTCGTGGCCGCAGCGCGGCGTTGAACATGGTGTTAACCGAGACGGGCGCGGCTAAAGCTGTCTCCAAAGCACTGCCTGAGCTTGAGGGTAAGCTAACCGGTAACGCAATTCGCGTGCCGATCCCCAATGTTTCCATGGCCATTCTTAACCTGACACTGGACAAAACGACTGATGCGGCTGCGCTAAACGACTACTTGCGTCGCATGTCGATTGATTCTGCTTATCAAAAGCAAATTGACTTCGTTGACTCGGCAGAAGTGGTCTCGTCGGACTTTGTAGGCAATCGTCATGCTGGCATTGTTGACGCCAAAGCGACTATCGCCAACGGTCATCATGCGGTTGTCTATATGTGGTACGACAACGAATTTGGCTATAGCTGCCAAGTCGTGCGTATTTTACAACAGATGTCTAATGTGCGGTTCTTAAAGCTGCCGCGCTAAATAGCTAAATAATAATATTGCTAAATTAGCTTCTCTGCGGGGGCTATCAAGCGAAATAATGATGCAGCGCCACCTTCGGGTGGCGTTTTTTTGTCTCTATGCCTTCCGTTTGCCAATGTATATAGCACTTTTGGAGATCATCAGGGATGTGGTCATTGGACGCGCTTATCTTTATAATACGATGGATTTTTCGGGGTGGTTCAAGTGCTGCTTGGGCCGGACTGGTAACAATCTGAGCAGAAAATAACAATTCGCTGAGCAGAAAATAAGCATTCGAACCCCATACCTTCGTATATCCGATCCAACAACTGGGCGAGACTATGATCGAAGTCAAAAAAGGCCTGGATCTCCCCATCGCGGGAGCGCCCGAGCAGCGTATTGAAGATGCGCGGCCTGTGCGCCACGTGGCAATCCTGGGTACCGACTACGTTGGCATGAAGCCGACGATGGAAGTTCAGGAAGGGGATAAGGTCAAACTAGGCCAATTGCTCTTCACCGACAAGAAAATTGATGGTGTGCGCTATACAGCGCCCGCTGCTGGTGAAGTGCTTGCAATAAACCGTGGCGAAAAACGTCGTTTACTATCTGTTGTGATCAAAGTCGACGAGACTGAGGAGGCGATTGAATTCGCTGCTCATGACCGTAATGCCTTAACGCAGCTTGAACGCCAGGTCGTTGTTGACCAACTGGTGGAGTCGGGACTCTGGACGGCGCTACGCACCCGTCCTTTCTCGCGTACACCGGCAATCGATAGCACTCCGACCGATATTTTTGTAACAGCCGTAGATACCCATCCTTTAAGCCCTGATCCTGCACTGATCATTAATGAGCAGCCGCAAGCATTTGAAGATGGCCTCAAGGTGTTAGCGCGCCTGACCGAGGGCAACGTCTTTCTTTGTACAGGGGAAAACGCCTCTATTCCGGGCGGTGAGGTGGAAGGCGTCAAAACCGAAAGCTTTGCCGGGCCGCACCCAGCCGGGCTAGTGGGTACCCATATTCATTACCTTTCTCCCGTCGCTCTGCACAAACAGGTGTGGCACATCGGCTATCAGGACGTTATCGCGTTCGGTAAGCTCTTTGTAGAAGGGAAACTGGATATGAGCCGCGTGGTTGCCATTGGTGGCCCGCGTGCTGAAAACCCTCGCTTGGTACGTACCCGTATCGGCGCTAGCACGGATGAACTCCTGGCAGAAGAAGTCATCAAACCCGATGACACCCGTGTCATTTCTGGTTCTGTATTTTCTGGCTTTACCGCGGAAGGCAAACTTACCTATCTGGGACGCTTTAGCAATCAGTTTAGTCTGATTGAAGAAGGTAATAAGCGCATCTTACTTGGGTGGCTATCACTGGGCGCAGATCGACATTCTGTCCTGGGGATCTATCTTTCCAGAATTAAAGGCTTGCGTAACTACGCACCCACCACATCAACCAATGGTTCAGAGCGCGCGATGGTGCCCGTTGGCTCATATGAAACGGTGATGCCGCTGGATATCATGCCAACTCAGTTACTGCGTTCGCTGATCGTGGGCGACATTGAGGTTGCCATGCAGCTTGGGTGTTTGGAGCTGGACGAAGAGGATCTGGCGCTGTGTACGTACGTTTGCCCCGGCAAATACGAATATGGCCCCATCCTGCGTGACAATCTCACCATGATCGAGAAAGAGGCCTGATGATGGGTATTCAACAAACACTCCAAAATATCGAGCCGCATTTCCACAAAGGCGGAAAGTACGAAAAGTTCTATCCGCTCTTTGAAGCGGTAGATACCATTTTTTATTCACCGCCAAGCGTTGCTAAAACCACCGCCCACGTGCGTGACGGTATCGACCTTAAACGCATCATGATTACCGTGTGGCTGTGTACCTTCCCAGCAATGTTCTTTGGTATGTGGAACGCGGGTTGGCAAGCAAACACGGCTATCGATGCAGGCTACGCATCAATGGGTGGCTGGCGCGAAGCAATTATGATGACATTGGCGTCAGGTCATGATGCCAGCAGCTTATGGGCTAACATTGTCCTCGGCGCGACTTACTTCTTGCCAATCTACTTAGTCACCTTTGTGGTGGGTGGTTTCTGGGAAGTGTTGTTTGCCATTAAGCGTGGTCACGAAGTTAACGAAGGGTTCTTCGTTACCTCAGTGCTATTTGCATTGATACTGCCCGCGACCATTCCGTTGTGGCAAGTTGCGCTGGGTATCACCTTTGGTGTGGTAATCGGCAAAGAGATCTTCGGTGGTACGGGTAAGAACTTCTTGAACCCCGCGCTGACTGGCCGTGCATTTCTTTATTTTGCCTACCCCGCGCAGATTTCCGGTGACGCTGTATGGGTTGCCGCTGACGGTTACACCGGTGCTACTGCACTCTCGCTGGCGTTCCAAGAGGGTATGGCCGCGTTAACGGATACTTTCAGCTGGTGGGACGCCTTCCTTGGCTTTGTTCCCGGTTCTGTGGGTGAGGTATCGACGCTTGCGATCTTTATTGGTGCTGCAGTGCTGCTGTGGACGCGGATTGCCTCGTGGCGAATCATGCTTGGCGTATTTTTGGGCATGGTGGCTACCAGCACACTCTTTAATCTCATCGGCTCCGACTCCAATGCGATGTTTGCCATGCCGTGGTACTGGCACCTGGTAATCGGTGGTTTCGCTTTCGGTATGGTGTTCATGGCCACTGACCCGGTGTCAGCATCGATGACCAACCAAGGCCGTTTGATATTTGGTGCGCTGATTGGTGTGATGACCGTATTGATTCGCGTTGTGAACCCGGCTTTCCCGGAAGGCATCATGTTGGCTATCTTATTTGCTAACCTGTTTGCACCGCTGATTGACCATTTCTTCGTCCAGGCCAACATCAAGCGTCGCGTTAAGCGAACCGGCGTACCGGCCGAGGAGACTGCCTAATGGCACAAGGTAACAACTCCATCAAGAAAGTCCTGATTGTGGCGTTTGCACTCTGTATCGTGTGCTCCGTCATTGTCTCGACTGCGGCGGTCGCACTGCGACCCGCCCAACAGCTCAACCAGGAGCTTGATCGTAAAACCAATATCTTGAACGTCGCCAAGCTGTATGAGCCTGGCATGGACGTTGAAGAGGTGTTTAGCGAAGAGATCACCGCTCGGGTCGTTGACCTGGATACCGGTGAGTATTCTGATGAGTTTGATCCTGATACCTACGATAGCTTTGAAGCTGCCCGTGACCCTGCGTCGGGTCGTACGCTATCCGGTGACCAGGACATCGCAGGTCTATCGCGGGTCGAAAACTACGCCACCGTATATTTGATTGGTGGCGAAGATGATCCGGAACAGATCGTACTCCCTATTCGTGGTCAAGGTCTGTGGGGCTTAATGCGCGGTTTCCTGGCAGTAGAGGGTGATGGCAATACGATCGTCAGTATCACCTACTATGAGCACAGTGAAACGCCAGGCCTGGGTGCTGAAGTAAACAATCCTCGCTGGCAGGCTCAGTGGGAAGGTAAAAAGATTTACGATGAAGAGGGCGACCTCTCACCGGAGATCCACCTGACCAAGGGCGGCGCTAGCGACGAATACGAAGTAGATGCGCTATCTGGCGCTACGCTTACCAGTAACGGCGTAACTAACATGCTGCAGTTCTGGTTAAGCGAAGAAGCTTTCGGTCCCTATTTGGCTAAATTCCGCAGTGGTACTGAGCCGGAAGACGCCGAAGAGACTGATACCAACTTCGAAGACGTTGAGGGGGCCTGATCATGGCGGACGTAAATGCAAAAGGCGTTTTAACCGCGCCGATTTTCCAGAACAACCCCATTGCGCTGCAAATCCTGGGGATCTGTTCGGCACTTGCGGTAACCACCAGTATGAGCGTATCGCTCGTTATGGCGCTGGCGGTTATTTTCGTAACGGCATTCTCTAATCTATTCGTATCGCTGATCAGGAATCATATTCCCTCTTCGATTCGTATCATCGTGCAGATGACCATCATTGCCTCGCTGGTAATCGTGGTAGATCAGATTTTGAAAGCGTATGCCTATGAGATGTCTAAGCAGCTTTCCGTATTCGTTGGCTTGATCATTACTAACTGTATCGTCATGGGACGTGCAGAAGGTTTTGCGATGTCCAACACGCCGGGCATGTCATTTTTAGACGGTGTTGGCAACGGCCTTGGGTATGGTTTCGTGCTTATGGTGGTTGGCTTCTTCCGTGAGCTACTCGGTTCAGGCAGCATCTTTGGTATCACTATCCTTCAGACCGTTCAAAATGGTGGTTGGTACGTTCCCAATGGCTTGCTGTTATTGCCGCCTTCAGCGTTCTTTATTATTGGTCTACTAATCTGGGTGATGCGTGCCGTTAACCCGGAACAGGTAGAAGATAATGAGTTCAAAATGAAGGAAAACACCAAGCCCAAGGAGGCCGTGTAACATGGAACATTATCTGAGTCTTTTTGTTGCTTCGGTGTTTGTTGAAAACATGGCGCTGGCTTTCTTTTTGGGGATGTGTACTTTCTTGGCAGTGTCCAAAAAAGTCTCCTCAGCGATTGGCCTGGGTATCGCGGTAATCGTTGTATTAACCGTAACGGTGCCGGTTAACAACTTAGTATTCACCTACTTGCTACAAGAAGGTGCGCTAACGTGGACTGGTATCAGTGGTGCTGAAAACATTGACCTGTCGTTCCTTGGGCTGCTCTCCTACATCGGTGTTATTGCTGCTCTCGTACAGATCATGGAGATGTTCCTTGATAAGTACGTGCCGTCGCTCTACAACGCGCTGGGTGTATTCCTGCCATTGATTACCGTTAACTGCGCCATCCTGGGTGGCGTACTGTTCATGGTAGAGCGTAGTTATAACTTTGGTGAGGCCGTGGTATATGGCTTTGGTGCAGGCACCGGCTGGGCGTTGGCCATTGCCGCCCTGGCGGGTATCCGTGAAAGGCTGAAGTACAGCGATGTGCCGAGTGGCCTTCAAGGGCTGGGCATTACTTTCATCACCGTGGGGCTAATGTCGTTGGGCTTTATGTCCTTCTCGGGCATTCAGCTTTAATCGGAGCCGGTTTTTCCCAGCGGTGTCAGACACCGCTGGGTAATAGAAACCTCCAGCAATAGGAAACCGACATGGTTGATACAACAGTCATCTTGCTCGGTGTTGTCATGTTCACGGTCATCGTTATTAGCTTAACGGCGATCATTCTGGCAGCGCGCAGCAAGCTTGTGAGTAGCGGGGACGTGACCATTGAGGTCAATGGCGACCCCGAACACACTTTGAAAACCCAGGCTGGTGGCAAGCTGCTTAATACACTTGCTGCTAACGGTATTTTTCTCTCTTCCGCCTGTGGTGGCGGTGGTTCTTGTGCCCAGTGTAAGTGCCGTGTAGAAGAGGGCGGTGGCTCTATTCTGCCCACGGAAGAGTCGCACTTCACTATGCGTGAGAAGAAAGAAGGCTGGCGCCTCTCTTGTCAGGTACCTGTGAAGCAGGACATGAAAGTCGAAGTGCCTGAAGAAGTGTTTGGGGTGAAGAAGTGGGAATGTGAAGTTATTGCCAATCCCAACGTTGCCACCTTTATCAAAGAGCTGAATCTGAAACTGCCTGAAGGCGAAGAAGTTGCCTTCCGCGCTGGTGGCTACGTTCAGCTCGTTGCTCCCCCTTATGATGTCAAATTCTCTGATTTTGATATTGAAGAGGAGTACCGGGGTGATTGGGAAAAATTTGATATGTTCAAAATTTCCCATAAGAACAACGAGGAAGTGATTCGCGCCTACTCCATGGCGAACTACCCAGATGAGAAGGGTATCCTCAAGTTCAACATCCGTATTGCGACGCCGCCTCCTGGCACTAATCATCCGCCCGGCCTGATGTCGACCTACGTCTTCAATCTTAAAGAAGGCGACAAGGTGACCGTAATGGGGCCGTTTGGTGAGTTCTTTGCTCGCGATACTGACGCCGAAATGATCTTTATCGGTGGTGGTGCGGGTATGGCGCCAATGCGTAGTCATATCTTTGATCAGTTGAAGCGCTTGAAGTCTGATCGCAAGATTACCTTCTGGTACGGTGCACGCTCTTGGCGTGAGACCTTCTATAACGAAGAGTATGACCAGTTAGCCGAAGAGTTCCCGAACTTCGAGTGGCACTTGGCGCTTTCTGATCCACAGCCGGAAGATAACTGGGAAGGGCCGACAGGCTTTATCCATAACGTACTGTACGAAAACTATCTGAAGAACCATCCGGCACCTGAAGATTGCGAGTACTACATGTGTGGTCCGCCGATGATGAACGCCTCGGTAATTAAGCTACTGCTTGATATGGGCGTTGAACCAGAAAATATCCTATTGGATGATTTCGGTGGCTAATCAATCTTCATAATCGCAATGGGTTATGAAGCGAGATTACTGCGGTAACAATGAACGGGGCTGGCCTTTTGGTCAGCCCCGTTTGTGTTACTGATAGGTATTGTTAATGAGAAGTGCGCCGCGCTGATAACAACAGCCCACTGAGGTACAATAGGCTTAACAAACAAAGATTGTGAGGCACTAATCGGCCTGAATGCTGTAGATAGAGGTGATGGCCGGTTAGGTCAATAATAGAAAGCTAAGCAGTGACATGCTGGGAGGTTAATATGGCGATTTGGTTACTGGTATTCGGCTTTATGGCACTGATTATGGGTGTCATGGCCGTGGGTGTCATCATGGGTCGTAAACCTATTGCAGGTTCATGCGGTGGTTTGAATCAAATAGGCATGAAAGACGGCTGTGATATTTGTGGCGGTAAAGACGAAGTGTGCGAAGAAGAGAACCGCAAGCGTGGCAGCGAGCGGCGCCGTAGTGACGAAAGTCGCGGCGCTGACCTAGGCTATGACGCCACCCGTCGTTAATAAGCCATATAGATAACGAAGAGGCGCATGTTCATGTGAACTGCGCCTTCTTAACGTTTATGCCACAAGTGCCTGTTTGTCTTGGACTGTTTGCCTGGGACTATCAGCCTTGGATCGTTTGTCGGCGATAGTTTGACGAGAATGGGTTAACCCGAATAGGAAGGAGACGCAGAGAGTATGGCGGTTCACAATTACGATGTCGTGGTAATCGGTACAGGGCCTGCGGGTGAAAGCGCTGCCATTAACGCTGCCAAGCATGGCAAACGGGTAGCGATTATTGAAAAGCAGGCTCAAGTAGGCGGTAACTGTACTCACTGGGGCACCATTCCCTCCAAAGCGTTGCGCCATCAGGTCAAGCAGATCATGGCGTTCAACACAAACCGCATGTTCCGCGATATCGGTGAGCCGCGCTGGTTCTCCTTTCCGAAAGTGATGGAGCGTTCACGTGGCACCATCGACAAGCAGGTAGAGATGCGCACGACATTTTATGCGCGTAACCGGATTGACCTCTTCCACGGTGTTGCCCGCTTTAAAGATGAACATACGTTGATAGTTCATGACCGCCAAGAAGGCATGGAAGAGCTGGTGGCCAAAAAAATCGTCATTGCTACCGGTTCACGTCCCTATCGCCCGGCGGACATTAACTTTCGGCATCCGCGCATTTACTGCTCCGATACCATTTTGAGCCTTTCGCATACGCCACGTACCCTAGTGATTTTCGGGGCAGGGGTAATCGGTTGTGAGTACGCGTCAATCTTTTCTGGGTTAGGCGTCAAGGTTGATTTAATCAATAACCGTGACAGCCTACTGTCATTCCTGGACGATGAAATCAGCGATGCGCTCTCCTATCACTTGCGTAAGCACGGTGTGTTGGTTCGCCATAATGAAGAGTATGAGAGTGTTGAGGGCGATGAATCAGGCGTCGTCGTGCGCCTCAAGTCAGGCAAGAAAATCCGCGCGGATGCGTTTTTATGGGCCAACGGTCGTACGGGTAATACCGATAGCCTTGGGCTTGAAAACATTGGCTTGAATGCCAATGGGCGGGGCCAGCTCAGTGTTGATGAGCACTACCGCACCGAGGTGCCCCATATTTATGCAGCAGGCGATGTTATCGGTTGGCCAAGTTTGGCGAGTGCCGCCTACGATCAAGGCCTTAATTCATGCAACGAGCTGCTCGATAAAGAGTATCGCTTTGTCAGTGATGTTCCCACCGGGATTTATACCATCCCCGAAATTAGCTCGTTTGGCCCGAATGAGCGTGAGTTAACCGAAGCAAAAGTGCCCTACGAAGTAGGCAAAGCCTTTTTCAAAGATACTGCCCGAGCACAGATTACCGGTGATACCGTGGGGATGCTTAAAATACTTTTCCACCAGGACACCCTGGAAATACTCGGGATTCACTGTTTTGGCGATCAGGCGTCTGAGATTCTGCATATCGGCCAAGCGATCATGCAACAGAAGGGCGACGCCAATACGCTAAAGTATTTCGTTAACACTACTTTCAATTATCCCACCATGGCAGAAGCGTATCGGGTGGCCGCTCAAAATGGCTTGAATCGTGTTTTTTAACCTCAGCTTTCATTTCTTTCTAGTTTGGTAATACGCTGTTAGCTGATGAGAGAATGGCTGTAGTTTTTTGCTTTTTCAGCGTTTTCTGAAGCCTTGGCGATGGGTGGTAACAAGCTTTCAACACGGTTACGACCCAGCGACTTGGCTTGGTAGAGCGCTTTATCAGCAAATGAATACAGCTGCTCAAACGTAAGTGAGCCGTCATAACCCGTCGTTACGCCAATGCTAATGGTCGGGTTGGCATGTAAACTTAGGTCACCCAGCTCGCTAACTTCAATTTCTCGGCGCAGCCGATCCGCCACCTGTAGTGCATCATGGGTGGATGTGTTGGGCATTAACAAACAAAATTCTTCGCCACCAATTCTCGCTAATGTATCGGAGGGGCGACTTAGTTGACGCAGTTTTTTGCTGACCTGGCGTAGCACCTCATCGCCAGTAGGATGCCCATAGGTGTCGTTTATTTGCTTGAAGTGATCTAGATCTAACAACAGCAGGCTAAGCGGCGTTTTATCACGCTGCGCTTGAGTCAGCACTGCGAAGGCTACATTGACCAAATGGCGCCGGTTATACAGCCCAGTTAATTCATCGGTGAGCATTAACTGATGCATTACGTTGCGTTGTCGGTGTAGATGGATAACCGCCATGCAAAGCGTAATTGCCGCGCCGATTATGACTACCAGTAGCACATTGATAGCAATTGAGAGCCGCTGCATCACCAAGCTTTGTTGCGAGGATATTGTGTAGACTTCTTCCAATAGTTGGTCATAAAGCCATGCCAGGGAGCCGCCAACATTCATTGCACCACGCTGCAACGGTTCAATTAGCTCTGGATGCTGATGGACTTCACGGGCCTGCTGGTTCAGGTCAGAAAGACGATTATCAAGCTCGCTAAAATGATTAATAAGGTAGTTAACGTTAGAAGTGAGAAAGCGATTTTGCTCAATGTTGCTCTGTATGCTATTTAAATGCTGCTTGGAAGTTGAAATGAAGTGATCAATGTATTCAATATGTTCGTTGTTAGGCTGACGACTATTTCCTTCTTCCAACGCTTCTCGTAATTGAGGTGTCGCTTGCTGGGCCAGCATAATATCACTCACCAGTTTGGTGTAGTTGGCACTGGCTTTTTGACAAGTGTTGTATACATAGCTGCCCATGATTGCCGACAAGGTGCAGAAGATGACGGCGAAAAGGAATGCCAAACATCCGCGAGGCTGGCGCAAATGATGAAGAATCGTCATGACGCAATCAACGAGCTGTTAGTGATGACGTCTCTCTTTGCAAAATGTCGCAAACGAGCCAGCTCGTATAGTAAATATACACAACCATTAACAGAGCACTTACGTTTCAAAGGACAGTTCTGCATGGCACCTCTCCCGTCAATGGTTAGGTAGTCCAATGAACAACTTGAAGGCTTATCCTTATGTAACTTAAGCACTCACTCGCAAGGTATGCTATCCAACAACTTTACTAATCGCAGGATCATACTTGTGCTCGTTATTATTAGTAAATTTTATAGGTCTTTGATATTTATTGTGTATTCATGCTTTCTATGGCTAAGCGGGCTTTTTCCTGCCAGCTACCTGTCAGCGAGGCGGCCTGTTCCAACGCTTTTCGAGCAGCGACGGGTTCTTCTTGCTGAAGCAGTAAAAGGCCTAGATTTAGCCAGGCAGCGCCCATTTTTTCATCAAGCTTCGTTGCTCGTTCAAAGGCGTTGCGAGCTTTCTCTGGTTGTTGGTCAGCGTACAGCGCGTTGCCTAGCGCAAATTGTCCGATAGCATTGGTAGGGTGGTGCTCGATAAATGCTTGCCAGCTTGATAATGCAGCCTGGGGGCCGTTCGTTTCTTCGTAGGCACTGATGGCTTCAAGGGCATTACGGGCGGTGATACCCGCAGGTAGCGTGCCGGGCTCGGCAACGACAAATCCCCAGCGTTCAGTGCGCGCCCAGGTGGCGTCGAAACGGCTAAACGACATCGTATGGCGTTCAATTTCGCCACTGCGCAGAATAAGCGTTTCACTAGGCAGGTCGTAGCCAATGGCCACCGCGTAGTGCCACATCGGGTAGATAGGGAGTGATAAGTTTTGCATCACCACCACCGGATCGCCTGCTGCCAGATGGCCTAACAGCGCATCCATGGTGCCTCGAATGGGATAAGCGAGTTGATCATAGCGTCGCACAGTCGCCAGCATTTCTGGCTGTACGCTGCCGTCGCGTTCAGGCAAGAACACCTGGGGGATCAGTTGCTCAACGTCTGTTTCGACATCCTGATGGTTGAGAACCATCGCCAGCGTGGCAGGGCCGCACTGAAACTCCGTTTGGGCGTAAAACGGTACGCTGGTGATTTCTGCATGGGGCGGAAGCGCTTGATAGGTACTTTGTAGCAGTACCGGGTTTCGTGCGCAGCCGCTCAGCAGTAGCAACATAATAAAAACGCCCGCGAAGCGGGCGTTAGAAAACGTGTTATTCAAAAACACGCTATTCAAAGACTTAGGGGTCATGAGCTGCCTATCAACGCGTAAACGGATAAACGTCGGTCAGGCCGAGAATATCGGTAATCAACAGAATGATAAAGACGGCAAAGAGGGCACCGATAACGCCACCACCGGCACCGGCAGGCATCATCTCGAGCTGGTCAGCCATTTGCTTTGCTTCAGAATCGCTTAAGGCAGCAACGCGGGCATCTACTTCGTTCAGGTCAACACCCTGTTTTAGCAGTTGATCCTGCACATCGGCGCGGGCCAGGACCTCGTTAATACGCTCACGGTCAGCGCCAGCACGATCAGCTGACAAAACAGATTGGGTAGAGACTAAATCAATGGATTGAGGCGCAGTGGGAGCTGCTGCAACGGGTAGGCTGGTAATAACAAGCGCCGCAATCAGGAGGGTGGAGAGGTATGCACGCAATGTTTTCATCGTCTTCTTCCTTATAGACTAGTCGGGGGGTGTGGAGTGAGTATAGAAACAATTGGTTCAATTTTTAAGTCTAATGTGCAAAGTACTAATTATTTGCACTAATGCGATAGGTCCAGGCGGATTCAGAAAGCAGCCCACGACCACCGGCCATGGTCATTGCCAAATCATTTAGGCCTGGCCACAGCGGTATTGTTGCAGCGCCTTTAACGGCTAAATCGAGCCGCTGTGCCATTAACAGCAATTTATGCAGGCGCTTCATTGGCAGGCGGCCAATCGCTTTTTGATAGGCCGGACGTCGCTTATCAAAAATCATCGGCTTTTGGCTTTTGCAGGCATGTTCAAAGCTTTGCCCTTGATCCAGATGCTGATGCAGCGAGAGGAGAGTGCGCAGCTCCCGGGTCAGTGACCAAAGCACGATGGGGGCCTCGACCCCTTCACTACGCAATCCATTGACGATACGCGATGCGCGGCTAGGTTCGCCTTTTAGGCAGGCATCGGCCAAATTGAAAACATCGAAGCGTGTGCTGTCTTCAACGCCTTGGGCAATGCTTTCCACATTCAAGCGCGTGCCCTGCGGGTGAATCAGCGCTAGTTTCTGCAGCTCCTGGTCGGCGGCCAGTAGGTTACCCTCTGTGCGCTCACCCAGCAGGCGAGCTGCATCAAGGTCAATTTGTAAGCCGTGGAGTGAAGCGCGATCCCTCAGCCAGTAACCCAACCGGGAAACATCGACAGGCCAGACCGGTACGAATAACCCTTGCTTATCCAGCGTTTTGAACCATGCACTTTTCTGCTGCTTGGCGTCTAATTTGCCCATACTGATAAGCAAGATATCATCGCTGTTATCCAGTGTTTCGGCATACTGCGCTAGTGCTTTACTGCCTTCTTGCCCTAGCTTGTGATTGCCCAAACGCAATTCCATGAGCTTGCTGGTCGCAAACAATGAGAGGTTGCTGGACATCTCCATCAACCGACCCCAAGCAAAGTTGGGCTCTACATCGAGTACTTCACGCTCTTCAACGCCTGCTTGGCGAGCTGCTTTCCTTACAGCATCGCAGGCATCGCGATGTTGTAAGGGCTCATCCCCCGCCACGATAACCACGCGGGGCAGCTTTTTTGCTAACGCAGCGGGTAGCTGATCAGCAAATACCTTCACTGCATGCCCTCAATGTAAGCAAGGCGTTCGATGATTTGCTGAGACAATTGTCGAGCAAGCGTTTGCTCGGCTTCCATCATCAGCGTTTCACGGTTAAGGAGATCATCGTCGCTAACGCGAATACGCGTGCTCGTCGTCAGGGTCGCGTTATTGAGGTGATAGGCATTGGATGCCCGCTCTTGTACCGAAAGCGAAGTGCTCAGTGTCAGCTCATGTTCACGACTTGCGCGGCCATCACCACCCAATCGCCGCTCAATTAACGCAGGCGTACCCAGGGTGACCCGCCATGGGGCATCAGCCGTTACCTGAGTGCCTAACTGTTGAAGGCGCGCAGCGACCTGTTGGGCAACGGCACTGTTGGTGTCGCCCTCTAGGGAAAGGGGAGGCAGCGTGGGCAGTGATTCAGTACCCCGTAGCTGAAACCCGCAGGCGCTGAGCAGCACCGCCGCTGAGGCGGCGATGCTGGCGGTTAAAAATGTGCGTCGGTTCATCCGCTCACCACGATGTTGACCAATTTGCCGGGCACCACGATCACTTTACGCACGGTGTTACCTTCAAGATAGCGCTGTACGTTTTCGTGTTCCATGGCGAGTTTTTCGATAGATGCCTTATCGGCGCTTGCGGGCACCTCAAGACGGGCGCGCAGTTTACCGTTGACTTGCACCACCAGCTCAATGCTATCGCGGGTCAGGGCCGTTTCATCCACGGCAGGCCAAGTCGCTTCAATGGCCGGGCCTGTATGGCCGAGTGCTTCCCACAAGCTGTGGCACAGGTGCGGGGTAATCGGCGAGAGCAGCAACACACCGGCTTCCAACGCTTCACGGCTAACCGCGAGACCAAGTTCAGAGGTGTCGTCGAACTTGCCGATCGCGTTGGAGAGCTCCATGACCGCTGCGATCGCCGTATTGAAGGTGGTGCGGCGGCCAATGTCGTCGCTGGCCTTCTTGATGGTCTCATGGGTTTTACGCCGCAGTGCCTTCTGGTCATCATTGAGCGCGTCAATGTTGAGCGGCCCAGGCGTACCAGCCGCCAAATGCTCATTGACCTGACGCCATAGGCGCTTCAAGAAACGGTGAGCACCCTCTACGCCGGAATCCGACCACTCCAACGACTGCTCGGGCGGTGCGGCAAACATCATAAACAGGCGCACGGTATCGGCGCCGAACTTGTCGATCATCGACTGCGGATCAACGCCGTTGTTTTTCGATTTGGACATCTTCTCGATGCCACCCATCTCTACCGGCTCGCCGTCGCTCATCAAAATAGCGCTGAGCGGGCGACCCTTCTCATCGCGTTTCACTTCCACATCAGCGGGGTTAAACCACTGCTTGCCGCCGTTATCGGTAGGGCGGTAGAAGGTTTCCGCGATGACCATGCCCTGGGTCAGCAGCTGCTGGAAGGGTTCGTCGGAATCCACCAAGCCAAAGTCACGCATCAGCTTGTGGAAGAAACGGGCATACAGCAGGTGGAGAATGGCGTGCTCGATACCACCAATATAGAGATCGACCGGCAGCCAATAGTTGGCGCGCTCGTCCAGCATCGCCTCGGTGTTATCGGCACAGCAGAAGCGCGCGTAGTACCAGGACGACTCCATGAAGGTGTCGAAGGTGTCGGTTTCACGGGTCCAGCCATCGCCCAGGTCAGAGAACGCGGGCATTTTCTTCAGCGGCGAGCCCGAAGCATCGACGGTGACTTCCATCGGCAGGGACACCGGCAGTTCGTCATCGGTCAGCGGTACGGTTTGACCCTCCGGGCCGTATTTGACCGGAATCGGCGCGCCCCAGTAGCGTTGACGGGCAACGCCCCAATCGCGCAGGCGGTAGTTGGTTTTGACTTCACCACGGCCAAGCTCGGCCAATTTGGCAGCAATGGCATCAAAGGCCTGTTCAAAACCGAGCCCATCAAACTCACCTGAATTCACTACCGTGCCGTATTCGGCGTAGGCGGCTTCAGAAACATCGGCGGGTTGGCCGCTTTCGTCGGCGATAACTGGTTTGATCGCAATGCCATACTTGGTGGCAAACTCCCAGTCACGCTGGTCGTGGCCGGGCACCGCCATCACCGCGCCGGTGCCAAATTCCATCAACACGAAATTAGCCACATAAACCGGCACTTCATCGCCCGTGAGCGGGTGAACCGCCCTATGGCCGGTGAGCATGCCTTTTTTCTCTTTGGTGGCCATTTCAGCTTCTGAGGTGCCGCCTTTGGCGCACTCATCGCAGAAGGCTGCCAGCTCACTGTTCTGCTCAGCCGCCTGCTTGGCCAGCGGGTGGCCTGCCGCAACCGCCACATAGGTCACGCCTAGCAGCGTATCCGGGCGCGTGGTGTACACCGCTAACGGATCGCAGGTGCTGCCGTCTTTCGCCTTGATATCGGAGCCTTCAGCGGTCTTGATATCAAAGCTGAGCTCAACGCCACGGGATTTACCAATCCAATTGCGCTGCATGGTTTTGACCTGCTCCGGCCACTCAACCTTATCCAAATCGGCCAGCAGTTCATCGGCGTAGTCGGTAATCTTCAAGAACCAAAGCGGGATCTCTTTGCGCTCAACCAATGCGCCAGAACGCCAGCCGCGGCCATCGATAACCTGCTCATTGGCGAGAACGGTTTGATCCACCGGGTCCCAGTTGACCGTCGACATCTTCTTATACACCAGGCCTTTTTCGACCAGCTTGGTGAAGAACCACTGCTCCCAGCGGTAGTAGCTGGTATCGCAGGTGGCGAATTCGCGGCTCCAGTCGTAGGCAAAGCCCAGTGCCTTCAACTGATTGCGCATGTAGTCGATGTTTTGATACGTCCACTTGGCGGGCGGCACCTGGTTCTGTATCGCCGCATTTTCTGCGGGCATACCGAAGGCATCCCAGCCCATGGGCTGCATGACATTTTTGCCCTGCATACGCTGGTAACGCGAGACAACGTCGCCGATAGTATAGTTACGCACATGGCCCATGTGCAGCTTGCCGCTGGGGTAGGGGAACATGGAGAGGCAGTAGTACTTCTCGCGGTTCGCGTCCTCTACGGCTTTGAAGCACTGATGTTTGTCCCAGTACTGCTGGGCGTCGCGTTCGATATCACGAGGGCTGTAGTGTGCGTCCATCGGTTTATTAATGCCTTGGCGTATTCGCCCAAAAGGGGCGCAAAGTGAATGTGAGATGACATCTGTCAGATAAGTGAGGTCGATTGTATCCTATGCAGGTGTATCCTTGAACGGTAAGCCGATGATAGGAAACCGCATGCGTCGACAAAAGGAGAGGCACCATGAGTGAACAACAGAATGACAACCGCCTACGCGAAGGTTACGAAAGATTGTTGGAGCGGATGCAGGGGGGCGCAAATGAGCTCACCTGGGAAAATTTACAGAAGGATCTGGACGACGCGGTTGAGTTTGAATCGGAGCTTGAAGAGTACACCAAAGACGAGCTAGCGCTGCTGCGCGCCTGGGTAGAGCGCGACCTTAAAGATATGCGCTACTTCATGGCGGATACCGGCAAGCAAGTAGCCAGCTGGCTAGGCATCGATATTGACGGGCTCTCCCGTCGCGTGGCGGAATCGCTGCTTTCGATTGCCGACCGTAGCGTGGTGGAACGCGAACGCTTTGAAGAAGACCTAGAAGCCGCCCGCGCCGACTACTGCGAAGGCGAAATGGCCGCGCCCGGTTTAATGGCCTGCACCCACTGCGATGCACAGGTAATGCTACCCACCGTTGCACGCCTGGAACCTTGCCATGAGTGCGGCCATCGCTACTTCTACCGCTTTCCCAGCAAGATCATTGAGACCTGATTCACTAAATCACCAGTAAACTGACGCCTGCGATCGCCCCCAGCGAAAGCAGGCTCATTACCGCCGCATACAGCAGGTTATTCTTCATCATGCGATAACCGCTTACCCCGTAGCGCCCCTGCAATGAAAGATTAATGCCGGAAAGCGGCCCGACGCTGGTGCCCACCGCCCATGAGCTTAATGCCACAAACGCAAATAGCGTTTGCTCCCCGTTTTGCAGATTAAGTATCGACGCCAACACCGACACGCCAATAATCGGGTGTAGGCCTGCTAACGCGCTCAGCGTAATGGCCGCAAAACTAATCATCGCCTGGGTTGTGCCAAAGCGAGTGAACAGCGTCCAGTCGCTGCCTGCGGCAGCCGTGACCAGCGTCGAAAGGCCAATCGTCAAAAGCCCTGCGGCTAAAAATAACGAAATTTCCCCACGCATGGCGGGTAAGCGCGTCGTGGTGTGTTGACGAATTCGCCGTAGGGTAAAGCGTGGCCCATGGTGCAAGTTGCTCAGCACGGCAACGCTAGGCAGTAGAAAGGTGATAATGCTGACAATGGTGAGGGTAGGGGTGAGCACAAAGTGAAACAGCATTACCATCGCGGCCATACCGACTGGCATCATTAGACTGCGCGGCGCCAGTGAGTAGCCATCCACCTCGCTAAGATCAAACCGTCGGCGTAGTTCCAGCGTGGTTAACAGCCCCGACAGCATCGCCATGGGAAAACCCACCACGGCGATTTGCGCATACTCAACCTCCGGCACCAGCGCGATCACCACGCCCATGGAAGCAAAAAACGGCGACCATAGCGCCGCGCTAGAAAGTCCACGGTTCAGCGCCAACAGCTGTGGTGTGGTCAACGGCCCCCGCCGAGCGAGCTTATCGCCGACCATAAACACGGTCGAGAGATTCAAAATCGTACCCAGGAAGTGAACCCCCAGCCAGGTACTCATCACGCCGCTAGCACCAGTCACACGTTTACCCGACGCACCTTTAGTTCCTTGCTTACCAATCAGAGAGATAAAGCTAACGCCCACCAGCATCGCCGCCACGAACGAGTTGCCCTGCAACATCGCGGGCCAATCGACATCCGCACCATACACAAACCGCGCCACCAGCAGCATGCCAGCGCCCAGCGCAATCAAAACGCCCGCCTGAATCCGCGAGCGCTTAGGAATATCCCGCCACAGCAACACAATCGCCGCCCACAGCAAATAGCTCACCGCATGCGCAGTGCTCAGCCAGCCAGTAAACCCAATAATTTGCGCGATCAAACCAAGCAGAATCAGCACGCCCGCCAAGCGCTGCCGAGAATTCGTCTCTTGCATGCCAAACCCTTAATAGTGAATTAGCAGGCTAATCGGATTTTTAGCGGAAGGCTAGCGGTAAGCTAGGAGATAGGGCAGATGCTTTTCTTCGCGTGTGATAACGAGCCAAGCGAGGCGCCCGCGTATGCATCGCCCAACGATGCCAGTTCAATGCAATCAACGAGCTTTTTGGTTCCGAGAGGCAACACTTTTTGCACCGACACGTGACCTAAGCCGAATTTATGAATAAGGTATGGTTAATGAGACAAGCACGGTCGCAATTGGAGCGTTTTAACGTAGCCCAAGTGTGCCATAGCGGTAGTGTGGTTTTGCTTCGAGAGGTGGGAAACGATGCTTCATTCAGACGAATGAAGTAACGTATTCAGCAGCAATTTGTTTTTTCAGTACGGGCTATGGCGCTTTAACCGGATAACAGCTTTCACACGATCTATGAGTTTCGGGGGCCTGCTTTACATATCCATTTGGTATCTATTTCCTGATGGTGGATATGCAAACAGCATCATTGTGCTTGGCAAAGCATACGAATTCTGAAAATAGAGCCTAAGCAATATTAATTTATTTTAAAATCATGTGGTTATAATCGAAAAGGTAGGCTACAAGTGCTAAGTAAACATGCTGGTGCGTTCATCCAATCACAGGACGCGCCATTTAATATCTGTCGGGCCGGGGGTGTACAGCCTGAATGAGTAAAATTAATTTAAGCCTTATAGCCGCTCTGGTAGTAATCCCTACGGGGTTCGGCGCGTTCAAAATGCCCACAGAGATGGGCTTAGCAATAACAGCGATCGCGTTAGCACTTGCCTTTGCTAATTTGGACAAGTTTTCGCGCTTTAAAGGAGGAGGCTTTGAGGCTGAGCTTAAGTCTGCTGTGGAGAAAACATATGCGGCCTTGGAGGAACTTAAAGATCTGGCGTTATCGCTTTCAGCCCCAATAGTAGATGAGTTAGCCATATCTGGCCGCATGCTACAGTACATTCCCTTGCAACATAAGCTCGACCGTGTAGAAAAAATATCATCTGTACTTCGCGATCTCGGAGCGTCAGATGGTGAAATTAATGACGCCTGCTCGACAATTATCCAACGGGTGAAAGTTGATCATATTAAGTCCGTGTTGCAATGCCTAAAATCAGAAAATGAAACTAAGATTGACGTCTTAGAGGGTATAGATAACCAGAATATTGATAATTGGGACAAAAGCAGTCTAGAGAAGTTTATTAGTGATCATGCGCTCAAGAAAAATGAAGAAGTTGATGAGTGGATTCAGGATCTGGACTACTTTATTCATGCGAAAAAGTTGAGGCGTGAAGATCAATGGCAGAGTTGAGTTCGCCCAACAAGGCCATGCAGCCGACGCTCGTACCTCGCGGGGCTGATGGCTGTCGTTGGGCGAATGGGTGCCGGGAGGGTAGTACGTGGACCAACTGAATAACTATGCTGATGATCGACTCATAATTGGTTGCATATATTGCGGTGGCCAAGAAGATACTCGGGAGCACATTCCTTCGCGAGTGTTTTTGGACCCACCCTTACCCAGCTACCTTCCGGTGATCGGTGCATGCCGGAACTGCAACAATGGATTCTCCTTAGATGAAGAATACCTAGCCTGCCTCATCGAATGCGTAATCGCTGGAACCACTGATCCAGATGGCATTAGACGAGAAAGGGTAGCAAAAACTCTCCGACACTCCGCGGCTCTGCGCGCGAGACTTGAGGCAGTGAGATATCAGCAGAATAGACGAACTCACTTTGCGCCGGAGCGGGACCGAGTTGAACGTGTTCTTGCAAAGCTAGCTAAAGGACACGCTGCGTTCGAGCTCAGCCAGCCTTGTTCAGGTATTCCAAGTGAAATCTGGTATGCACCGTTGGAGTCCCTAACAGATGAGGGGCGCGACTCCTACGAAGCTAGCCAGGTTGTCCAGACATACGGTGAGATTGGATCTCGCGGGATGCAAAGGCTGCAGGTCACGCAGCTTACGCTCCAGTCCTCGACTGGCGAATCGTTTACGCATGAATTGTTGCTTAATGACTGGGTGGAAGTCCAAGAGGGTAGATACCGCTACCACGCGGCGGATTATGGTGATGAAGTGAGGATCAGAATTGTGATCAGTGAGTACTTGGCATGTGAGGTAGCATGGGAGTTGTAGTTCATAAACCTCGCCCAACAAGCGTAAGCACTCGGACCAATTTTCCGCTTCACTACAAATTGTCCGGTGTTGCAAGGCGTTGGATTTTCCTAGGCACTTCTCGGCGACCTAGACCAAGGAGTTGAAAAAGAACAAAGTGATCAAAAAATCGGATAAAGACAATAGAGCGAGTATGGCTGATAGGAGGACATCAGTGTTGTCAGCCACCGGCTCGCTGTCTGGCGGAGCAGCTGGAGGACTTGTTGGAGCCCTCATCGGGGGACCCGTTGGAGGCATTGTTGGGGGAAGCGCCGGTAGCCTCATATCACTCCTTGCGAACATCCCGGCAGCGAGGCGACACCGCGAGAGAACGGAGCAAGCGCAACGAGAAATTGCCGACAAGCTGTCTCGACACGAAGGTGCGCTTGAAAAGCTGAACGATGAGCAATTCAAAATTATTTGTGAGTGCGTACTGGCATTAAATGAGACCGTCGAACGGGAGAAGATTGCCTATCTGCAACAGATTGTAAATGCAGCTGTCGACTATGGTGAGTACAGTTCGTACGAATCTATATTGCTATCACGAATAATCCGAGACATATCTGGAGAAGAAATAAAATTTCTCATTGAAAATTTTAGTTATGCAACTATAAATATATTTTCTTGGCATGATGCCAAGGATAAGTCAGACAAAAAGTTGGAAGAGCTCGAAAAACTCAGAAAAAGAATAGCGGAAGAAAATGGCCTTTTGCTGCTTCCAAGTGATTCTAATGCGCTCGTAGCTAATGGACTAGTAAGCCTCGGCGTGCTCGCTCCAGCGCAGCTTTCCCTTGGAGTTCATAAGTACAAATATTCAGATATCGCATTGAAGCTGATGGTTTTTTTACAAATGTCAAATAAAAACACTAGAGTATATAGCGAATAAAGACTTTTCGATGGAATATGCGTTGATAAAAAACCAAAAACACGATGGGCTTGTCAACCTAGCCCGTCCTGTAATTTAGCTTCCGCTCCGTCCACCTCGAATTGCAGGCTATCGCTGGGTGTTTAGACCCTAAATAAACCCCGCTGATGCTTAAGTTTTAGTAATATCGAGAAAGCAGACGAAGAGTGACCAGCATGTCGCGCTTCAAGCTGTATAACCACGATCAAAATCTCATTGTGTCAATATAAGCTTCAGTCAGGGATCCCTGAAAACGCAGTGCAATGTCTGATCGAGCACATGTTCGACTTGTCGTTTTTCCCACCCCAAACGATGTACTTATATAGGAGTAATGTCACGGCAGGTTTCGCATCATCATGCGCTACCTTGAGAACGGATCACATGAATGTCCAGGCCAGTATCCTCGTCATCTTATTTCCCTGTTTCATCTCTTTTTCCGACTATCCACTGCACCGAACTTAAGAATCAGCTTCTTGGTAGGCTTAACATTATCGGCTTTTGAAACCAGGCTGCTAAACCAGCGGCATTGAGTTGAATATACTTGGCTTTCTCTTATTAGATTTTTAAGAAGCCACTGTTCGCCCCCCTACACCAAAAGCTCTGCTCCCAGCCCGCCAAAATTCAGCGTAGGCGATTGAGTTTTTGCTTTTTGCTCGCCGCGATTACGCGCAAGGTTATTAGTTTACGCTGGCTGCCTTTAAGTGCTTCATCGAGCTAGGCATGGGAGGGTGGGTTGCATACGCGGACGTCAAAGAACTCCTCCTTGAATGATCCCTTCAAAAATGTGGTTTTTATCGTGCTGCGTGAGCAGCGTTAAGCGATCTTTGAGCGTGGGGTTGTGGGAGAAAATCGTGGCGACGTTCTCAAACGACTGACCGTTAATGTCACTACCCACACACTGCCAGCCGTAAATTTGGCAGGCCAGTAGCGGGTAAATGCCATTAGCCCCGTTCCTGTATTGAGCAGCTTGATGCTGGGCTTTTCATGTCCCAGCAAATCAGCCATTTCATGGATATAGTCGGCTCTGCGGATAGTGCATATTGTCTAGCTCTCGCCGTATTCGTCAGAACTGAACCCGAGTTACGGCAGCGAATAGCGGATTACTTTTTTATAGGTACTTATGATGTCTGGTTCCCACTTTAATACTTACGAGGCATTGTAATGGATCTTATAAATGCGGAATAACGTAATGCAGGTGGCGACCTTGTTCCTCAAAAACTAACAACCGATGCGTGGAAAAGCGCACTGGTACATTTCTTTGGAGGCATTCCCGTGCCCAATGCTCCATTACATTTGTGGGAAGGTTTTTCTGGCGCCACTGTGCAATCCAATGGCGTGCTGTTTGAAGGCCTCGACCGTAAGCTGTCGCCGTTGCCTGAAAGTACAGATGCACCGGTGCATAACCCGTCGCTCAACCTGGCAATGCGCTTTCAGGTCTCCGGTGACTTTGAGATCAATATCACCGCTACGCTGACTGCCGCCAACTCCACCTACTTCCTGTTCCACGGGGTTATCCCGATGGTGCAGGATGAGTGGTACTACGCGCAGAGCACCTTCAAGGTCCAGATCGTCAATGGTGACTGGTGTTACTGGACAATGTATCACCCTGACAATACCGAGTCGGGAAATGCTGCTGCCAGTGTCGGCACCAATGTGATTTACACCTTCAAGCGTGAGGGGACCGAGCTTGTGTTCCTGACCAACGGTGTGGAAGTTACTCGTCAATCGGATATGTGTCTGTTTGCCGATGGGGTGGTTTATCTAAGCCTGGATGAAGCGAACGTGGGGGCAACGTTCCTTGTCACCGAGATCACCACGACTGGTACCGTGGAAGAGACGCCAGTGCCTAGTGTGCCTAAGACAGCGGGCACCTTGCGTGACAAGGCCGGTAAGTTCCGCATCGGTACCGCGGTGGCCACCTACCCGATGGTGTTCGATGAGCAGTACCGCACGATTCTGGGCAATGAGTTTAACCAGCTCACTCCTGAGAACTGCATGAAGTTTCAGTTCATCCAGCCTGCCCGTGGGGTCTACGACTTCTATGAGTCGGATAAGCTGATCGACTACGCCGAACGTAATGGTATGGAGGTGCATGGCCACACGGTGGCGTGGAACGAAGCGACCCCGCAGTGGCTTTGGGATGGCTGGCTCAATGGAACCATCACCGCTAGTGAAGTAGGGGAGATCCTCGACGAGCATATCGAGACATTGTTCGGTCGCTATAAGGGCCGCATGGTGTCGTTCGATTTGATCAACGAGCCGTTTCTGGACTGGACAGACCAGCTTCGTGACTCCGTCTGGTACCAGGCATTAGGACGTGGCTACATTGAACGGGCATTACGTAAAGCCCATGAAGTGGATCCGGACGTGCTGCTGTTCATTAACGAGTGGGGGTGTGAAGAGGCGGGTGACAAACAGGACTTCCTGTTTAACCTGGTGGTCGAGTTGCAAACCGCCGGCGTGCCCATTCATGGCATTGGCTTGCAGATGCACGAAGACGTGAACGCTGATTACCAGGCGACCTGGCCACGCAATACTTCGTCTGTGACCAAGGAACACTTGAAGTCGGCCATTGCCCGCTTCAAGTCGCTGGGCATCGAGGTACGGGTGTCGGAGCTGGACATTAACCAGTATCAGAACTATGCCGATACCCCAAAGGCCGTAGCCGATTGGTATGCCCAGTACTTGGAAGCGTGCATAGAAGAGGGGGCGCACTCGTTTACCATGTGGGGCTTCACCGATCGCTGGTCGTCACTTAATGAATGGTACGACTATTACAACCATGGTAACGGGCTGATTTACGATGCCCAGTATCGACCCAAGCTGTCCTACCAAGCGCTTTCCAATAAATTGGACGAGATGGCAAGTTCTCTTACCTCCCTTTGACAGGAATGATCTTTTGAATATCTGCATCAGATAGGAGCAGCACAACGCGGAAGACCATGCTTATCGTCCTGGCTAAACGGGTCAGGATAAGCATGGCGGAAAATATGTGTTCGAGTAATGTCACGGCAGGTTTCGCATCATCATGCGGCTTCTCAAGAACGGCTCACATGAATGTCCAGGCCAATATCCTCGTCACCTTATTTCCCTGCTTCATCTCTATTTCCCGACTATCAACGGCACCGAGCTTACTAATCAACTTCTTTGCGGGCTTAATATTGTCGGCTTTTGAAACCAAACTGCTAAACCAGCGGCATTGAGTTGAGTACACTTGGCTTTCTCTTATTAGCTTTTTAAGAAACAGCTGTTCGCCGCCTTTACACCAGAGCTCTGCTCCCATCCCGCCAAAATTCAGCGTAGGCGATTGGGTTTTTGCTTTTTGTTCACCGCGACTACGCGCAAGGTTATTGCGTTTAAGCTGGTTACCTTTAAGTGCTTCATTGAGTGAGGCATGGAAGGGTGGGTTGCATACACTGACGTCAAAGAACTCCCCAGATTGAATGATCCCTTCAAAAATGTGGTTTTTATCGTTCTGCGTGCGCAGCGTGAAGCGATCCTTAAGCGTGGGGTTGTTGGCGATAATGGTGGCGACGTTCTCAAGCGACTGAGCGTTAATGTCACTACCCACACACTGCCAGCCGTAAATTTGACAGGCCAGTAGCGGGTAGATGCCATTGGCTCCCGTCCCTATATCGAGCAGCTTGATGCTGGGCTTTTCAAGTCCAAGCCCAATTAAGTCCGCCATGTGATGGATATAATCGGCTCTGCCTGGGATGGGAGGGCAAAGCGCACCCTCAGGAATATCCCAATCGACGATATTGTAGTAGCGGTTTAATAATGCGGCGTTGAGCGTTTTGACGGCCAATGGGTCTGCGAAATCGATGGAAAGTTGGCCATAAGCGTTCAGTTTCACATGAGGGGCTAGTGCTGGGTGGCTTTTTACGAGAGCAGGGAAGTCATAGCCTTGGTTGTGTAGATTCTTCGGGTGCAGGCCTTTGCGAACAGGCCTAGCGCGGCTTTTTTCACTTCCATTGGGGGTGTTCACAGTCATAGGCCCGAGGCGTTGAGTTAAATAGTCGCGTGGGTTTTGCTTGGTCCGTGATTATAACCTTAAAAAAGGAGAGATAATGTCTAACACTGCCATTGTGCTAGGCGCGACGGGGGCTATAGGTACGCAATTAGTCATTCAGTTAAGCCAACGAGATGATGTAGCCAGCGTCATATTGATTACCCGCCGTGAATTAAATCTGCCGCTTGATTTTCCTAACGCCATCACCTCAAAAATCCACACGCATGTTGTCGATTTTGAGCAGTTGGAGCAGCAAGCAGCGGCTTTGATGCCGTCAGGCTCAGTCGCCTTTGTCGCTTTAGGAACAACAAAAAAGCAGGCAGGCAGTGAAGAGGCATTTCGCCGTATTGATCATGGTTTGGTGCTGTCGTTTGCCCGTGCCTGTAAGGCAGCGGACGTTAGCAGGTTAGGAGTGGTCACCGCGCAGGGCGCTAACGTTAGTTCTGCGGTTTTTTATAATCGCGTTAAAGGAGAAGTGGAGCGCGATATTCAGGCGCTAGCGTTGCCAAGCGTATTTTTTGCGCGACCTTCCTTGCTGTTAGGGCGGCCCGACGATGGTCGTTTTGCTGAAAAGCTGGGAAGTATGTTGCTTACTCCAACCGCCTCGCTTTTGCCTAAAGCAGTGCGGCCTATTTCAACTACACGCGTTGCGGCGGCGATGATTGAGGCGGCTTTTGATGCAGGTGCTAAGCCCCCATCTTTTGTACTAACAAATGCGGAGATGCATGAGCGGGAAGATTGAGTCGCCTGTCCACGCGAAGAAGGAAGTACGTTCCATTCAGGCCATAGGCGGCCTGAATGGAAGCTGGCGGTCTTAGCTGGTTGCTTGGTTGGTTATGCCGACTTTTTCTTGTTCGCGCATTTGGTAGCTTTCGATTTCGTTATCCATATCGTTATCAGTGTCGTTCTCTATTGTCAGCGTTGGCTGCTGGAAGTGGCGCAGCTGGCGTTTTAGGTAGCTGGTGTAGAGGTATCGGTTATAAACCGCCCAGAAGTGAAAAGTTAGGAAGGTGACGACAAAGCCGATTAATACCACCTTGATCATGACCGAGGAGTAGAGCTGTTCCAGAATTGCTTCTTCCACGATGAAGAACATATACATCCTGGTTATTACCAACATCCACAGCACGAGGGTGGCGAGTGTGATTAAGATATCGCGTGTCCGATAGCCCCAGCCTTTTTGGCAAGGGTTGTCGATGATGACGGGCACCAGTTTATTGTTCATTGAATTGCTCCCCTCGGTCAGGACTAGTCCATGTGGCGAGCCTTCCTTTTTGGCGCAGCATAGCTTTCGGGAAGGCAATTACAACTGTCGCCATATTGAGAATCCAATAGGCGAACGGGTACCAGATACTCCAGTAAACGCAGCGGAATATCTCTTTGTCGTAGCGACTGTCGATATAGAAGCTGACGGTGAACTGGATGAAGCTGATAGCGATGAGGATGCTGCCAAAATAGGAAAGCAGCGTAGCGGTGATAGGCCACGACATGGGCACAAAGAACTGAGAAACCAGCCAAGCAAAAAGCAAAGTGATCACCGAGTAACACCACACCACGCTGACGATGTACTCCAGCATCAGCAGCCAGAAGCGGCGGTTTTTCCAACGAATGGTTTGCGAGAAGTAGCGCAGGAACACTTCGCCGCCACCTTGCGCCCAACGCAGCCGCTGCTTGAAAAGCCCGCGTAGCGTTTCCGGCATCAGTACCCAGCACATGGCCCTGGGTTCATAGCGAACTTGGCCGCCTGCCAGCTGTAAGCGCCAGCTGACATCGATGTCTTCGGTGATCATGTCGGTATTCCAGCCACCGACTTCTTCGAGCGCCTTGCGACGGAACGCACAGATGACCCCTGAGATGGTGAACACCATTCCATAGATGCGCTGTGCGCGTTTGATCAGGCCGATGATGGCGGAGAACTCGCCGGTCTGGATCTTGCCAATGGCGGTCGAGCGGGTTCTGACCCGTGGGTTGCCGGTAACCCCACTGACCTTTGGACTACTGAGAAAGTGACTGACCATATAGCCAATCGCATCGTAGTCGAGTATCGCATCGCCATCGATGCCCACGATGATATCGCCGGTGGCGTGGCTCAAACCGTTGTTCATGGCGCTGGCCTTGCCTTGGTTGGCTTGATGCAGCACTTTTAAGGCGGGGTATTGAAGCACCAAGGCGTCAAGCCGACTGGCAGTGTCATCTTTGCTGCCATCGTTAACGGCAA
>NZ_PJBT01000018.1:0-62332 GCF_002836035.1 Halomonas sp. MES3-P3E
TATCTTCGCGATCAAATCAAAGACTTAGATAGGAATACTAAATTTCAAGAAATCAGAGTTGGTGAATATTCATCAAGCTTAAGAAAGCTCGATGAAGAAATTGTCTCGCTCGAATCGAGTTTGACGAAAGAAGAAGGGGGTTCCCAAACAACATCTTTGATATCTGCAATAAGTGCCTTAACGCGATCAATTGTTGATCGACAAGGCAAAAAAGAAGTAATGGAAAGGATCGAGTCTGAGAAACAGGATTACGTTCAGCTCTTGAATAGGCGCAGGGGCCTTCAAGGCGATATCTCCTCTTTTGAAGGAGGTGCGGGTTCGAATGATATCAGAATTCTCGAATTCAGAAATTCCTATCGTAAAAAGATTATTGAATGGCTTGATGTTCTCAGTACGAAGAACGTTTCAAGAGACATTACTGTCGACGCTGATTTTAATGTTCTGTTTGGAAAGGAAAAATTATCTCAATTCAGTGGTAGTACGCTTTTGCGGTCAGTTCTTGCTCTCAGAGCTGCCTTCTTTGAACTGTTTATTTCCATGGGATGCACCTCCGTAGAATTCCTAATATTTGATACGCCACGGCAGCATGATATTGAAACTAAGGATTTTGCAGCATTTATCGCTAGGTTAAAAAATATCTGCAAAAAAAATCGTGCTCAGGTCGTTTTCTCGACCACAGAGTATCACTATAACGCAGCAGAGGATGACATAGAGTGGCAGCCGGAATTCTCTGGCTTTGAACAGCCAATGTACTTGGGGATAATTAATAATCAAGTGTCTAGCCAGGCACAATGAAAGCAAAGTATGAAATTTTAAATATAGGAATACCATAAAGAATCGAATAATTTGTATTTTCGCTTTTCCCGAATATGGAAATGGTGGTGATTGCGTATAAAAAACGCAATCACTCGGAAAAATTTTCTCTTCACTTAAAGTTTTCCGGTGTTGCGAGCATTAGCTCCAAAAAGTATCGAGAAAAGTTTTTATGTATAGAATGATTGATGGTTCTGACCATGATGGCCTTTTTGGCCAAATGACAATAGGTTGTCCGAGTAAAGAACTTTTAAATCAGGTTTTTATTAATCAAAATGTTTATGGAAAAAGGCTAGAGCTAATCCACGCAGTGTATGACAAGCACATAAAAGAAGATCATCATCAAAATGACTTAATTAATAAGCATCGCCTTTCGCCTGCAGGATGTACGTTAGACTATCAACCGATGAGTCAGGGTAACTTTTAAGCTCATGCAAGTAATACCACTTCACGGTTCAAAGCATGATCAGACAGCAGGTGGCCTGAAGGGTGCAATGACAACTATAGCGAAAGTGTTTGAAAGAAGCCATACGATCGAATGGACGTTGTCAATATTTCAGGATATCACCGATATTCATCGCCTCAAGCTCGAGCGTTACTTGAACCAAACTTAGTTGGAGGGATTAATCTCCAGCAATGTAATTGGTCAATATTCAGTCACTAGCGATGGGTACGAATATTTAGTCAATCATGCATAACAAATGCTGGCGCGCCCCCCCTTTCTATTGCGCCTTCGGCTCTACTCCAAGGAGTTGTGCTACAAGCGGTATGAGCTAGGAGCGCTAATGCTTTAACCTCAAGTGCGTCAGCCAAGCTTGGAAGAGATAGGTAGTCCTCAACTACATAAACTTACCCCTAATCATTATCGCAAATAAACTACTGCTTAAATTTAGCCGGTTTGTAATCCACCATCCTTTTCCCCAAGTCAGTACATAAAAGAGAGCAGGCACGCTATGAATCTACTCTTCCTCGGCACCTCCGCCGGTGTGCCCACCAAAAGCAGAAACGTCTCCGGGATCGCTTTACGAGAGAGCAAAGGTAAGGGCTGGTACCTGATCGATTGCGGTGAGGGCACTCAGCATCAGGTCTTACATACCAAGCTGTCGTTCCATTCATTGAAAGCCATCTTTATTACCCACGTGCACGGCGATCACTGCTATGGGCTGCCGGGCATACTGGCGAGTGCAGGAATGGGTGGCCGGAAAGCGCCGCTTACCATTGTGGCACCTGCAGGCATAAAGGAATGGCTGGAAGCTACCTGCGAGGCCACACAGTTAGGCTTGCCCTTCGCCTTGGAATTTATCGACTCGAACGAGCTGCCAAGCGTTGAGTTTGAGAGCATCGCGGTTACCACATTCAGGCTTTCACACAGGGCGCCGTCCTATGCTTATGGGTTTACGGAGACAAAAGTCGACGCCGCCTTGGACGTGGATAAATTAGCGCAGAAGGGCATTCCGAGAGGGCCGTTGTGGGGGCAGTTGAAGCAAGGGTTGGATGTTGAGTTTGCGGGTGAGCTTTTAAAAAGCCATGACTACTTGATCTTCAAACATAAGCCGAGAAAAGTGGTGATCGCTGGGGACAATGACCGGCCTGATTTGTTGTTTGATGCGTGTTCGGGCGCACAAGTACTGGTGCATGAAGCCACTTACACCGAAGAGATGGCCCAGAAGGCCGGTGATGTGGGGCATAGCTACGCCAAGCTTGTCGCCGCGTTTGCCGAATCGGTTCAACTGCCCAACCTGGTGCTGACGCACTTTAGCCCGCGTTACCAGTTCAACCCCAATGCGACGCCCTCCATCGAAGATATCCGCAAAGAGGCCGAGAACGCCTATTCAGGCTCGCTTTATTTGGCGCAGGATTTTAGCGAATACACCCTGGATAAAGCGGGCCACTTTGCTGAAGTGGCGAGTGAATAACTGCTTTCATCCCGCCGCTCCTTGAGTGCTTTCCACGTAGGTCATTCGCGCAGGTCAGTCGCGGCAATAGCCTTCACCTGTTGCGACTACCAAGCAGTCTTCCTTTTCCAATAGCCACTTCATGCCAGTGGCTTCGCCGTCGCCCGCACTAAGCAGCTGTGGGCCGTCCCCTCGGTTGAAGCGAATGCCCTCGGCGGTGGCCTGCCCTTCGAAGGTGCCGATTTGGTCGGCATCCAGGCCGTACTGCATTTCAAGCAGATAGTGGCCCGGTCCTGCAGACTCGTCCTTGCTGATTTCCAGGAATAATCCTTCAACGCCAATCCATCGGCCGACCCATTGGTCGGTCATGTGGTGGTGGGGCTGGTTTTGCTCGGTTGATGTACCTGGGTCCGGCGTGCCTGATGCGGCGGTGTTGCTGTTTTGGGCGCACCCGCTGATAAGTAATAGGGTGCTTAGAGCTAACGCTGTTTTGATCATGAGTAGTGATACCTGCTGGGGGTGAATGGCCGTCTAAATCCAATCCTCTACTCGAAGCCCTGGGACGCGACTAAACTCCCCTAGATTATTGGTTACCAGAATCAGGCCTCTTGAACGAGCATGCCCGGCAATCATCTGATCGTATGGGCCGATGGGTGTGCCCGCTTTGGCCAGCTCGCTACGCAGCTGGCCACTGTGGTAAGCGGCACTGGGGTCGTAATCGAGAACTTCCAGCCGCGCCGCAAATCCTTCTATCACACCCAAGTTTTTCTCGGGAGAAGCGGACTTCTCAGCACCATACACCAACTCCATGAGTGTCACTGTGCTGATGCAGAGCTGGTCGCTATGCTGGTTAAAGGTCTCACGAACATGGGGAGGTTTATGTTTGATGGTGAAAATGCAGATATTGGTGTCAAGCATGTACTTAAGCATCAAAGCGCCTCTCGTTCCTGTTCGTTTGGCTGCTCACGTTCACTCATAAAGTCTGCAGTGACACTTTGGCCATCAAACCAGCTGTCCCACGCCTCACCTACGGGGGTAATTAAGCGCGCGCGACCCAAGGCAATAACATCAACACGTGTAACGTTCTCAGGCAGCGCGAGGGATTTCGGCATGCGCACCGCTTGACTGCGGTTACTTTTAAACACCGCTGCTTTTTCCATGGCTGTCTCCTTTAAGTACTGCCGTTACTCAATCTATACGCGTAACATACTTTCTTTAGTTTGATCGAATTTTGGGATATGTCAAAGGGATATACAAATGCAAAAGGTAAAAATTGACCTAGTATCCGATGTAGCCTGCCCGTGGTGCGCGATTGGCTACCGGCGCTTAGAGCAGGCGTTAGAGACACTTGATGGCGAGATCGACGTCGAGCTGGTCTGGCAGCCTTTTGAGCTGAACCGCGATATGCCGCCCGAGGGCGAGCCGATCCTTGAGCACTTATGCCGCAAGTACGGTAAGGATGCTGCCAGCATGGAGCAGTCCCAGCGCGAGATCATGGCCGCCGCCGAAGAGCTTGGGCTGAATTTCCACGGTGCTCTTGAGCGTCGAGCGAACAATACTTTCGCTGCCCACCGCGTGTTGGCATGGGCCGGAACGCAAAATCAAGAGACGGCCCTGCAGTTGGCATTGTTCGAGGCTTATTTTGGTGAAGCGAAAAACCCGGCCGACCCAGAAGTACTTCGCGAGAAGGCCACTGAGGTGGGACTTGACGGCGACACCGCCGAGGCCATCGCCCGCTCTGATCAATATGCAGATGAAGTACGTGAGGCAGAACAGCGCTTTATGGACGCAGGGGTAATCGCCGTGCCAGCCATAATCCTAGATGGCCGCTACCTGATTTCTGGCGCCCAGCCCGCCAATGTGCTGGTCGATGCGCTTCGTCAGGTGGCTGAGGAAAGCGCGAACGGCTAACGTCAAGCCTTAGTGGTCACCGAGCCGACTCGTTTTTGCTGAGATCCAAAAATAGACTTTCTACACCGGATCATGTTCCGACCCATTGATCGGTAATCTTAAACAGAGATTAACCGTAAAATGAGGTAACCACTGAAACCAGAGACGCCGAGCCTACTGATTTCAATTCAACTGTGAAAAATGCCCATGACGACATCACTTCATCGCCTTTACTCTTTTCGTCGCTGTCCCTATGCCATGCGTGCCCGTCTCGGCACGTTGTTTGCTGAGTTAAAGGTGGAGCTGCGGGAGGTCATATTGAAAAACAAACCGGCCCAGATGCTAGCGATTAGCCCGAAAGGTACTGTGCCTGTTTTACAGCTTTTTGATGGTACCGTGATCGAAGAGAGCCGAGAAATAATGGTGTGGTCGCTTGAGCAACAAGATCCGCAGGGGCTGTTAGATGCGAAGGTTAGGGATCAGGCCAATGCCCTGATCGACCAAAACGATAATGAATTTAAACATTGGCTGGATCGTTATAAATATGCCGACCGACATCTCGAAATGACTCAGGCAGAATATCGGCAACGGGGTGAGACTTTTTTACAGGTTTTAGAGGAGCATCTGACTCAAAAGCCTTATCTTCTGGGGGATAACGCGACCATTGCTGATATTGGCATCATGCCTTTTATCCGCCAATTCGCCCATGTAGATCGCGATGTTTTTTATAGCCTACCTTACCCGCACCTGCAGCGGTGGTTAGAAGACTGGTTGGAGCACGCCTTCTTTCTGCAGGCCATGACCAAGTTTCAGCCATGGCAAGAGGGGGATGACGTGGTAGTTTTCCCTTCGTAAACATAGCGCTACCTATTAATTTCTAGTCGGGTTTCTTCCTTTCTGCATAAACGCCCGCAGCGTATCACTCGCTTGGTCGATGGGTAGCACGCCATCCCAGTGTCTGCGATTGCCTTACCTGTTTTGGGCATAAGCTGCATTAAGCTGTTTTATAATTCTCTTTGCGGGATGCCCGGCTTGTAGCCCTGTGGCCAAAATGCTTGACCCTTCGGCTTGAAAGTCCATGTAGCCGTTGTGGCGTGGCCGCACCCAGGCTCTTTCAAGAGTCGCTAATGTATTACGATAAAAGCCATATACCGGTTTATTAACCGCTTCATCTTCCCAGGCTGAGGCATGTCCCGGCTGCCCCCAGCTTTTACGAGAATCGTTTTCTGCACATCTTCGCCGGCCACCCAAAAGGCATAAAAGGTAAGAGTCGACCTAGTACCAATGTCGCCTGCCCGTGGTGAGCAATCGGCTACCGACGCTTGGAGCAAGCGTTAGAGACACTCAATGGCGAGATCGACGTTGAGCTGGTCTGGCAGCCTTTTGAGCTCAACCGGGATATGGCGCCCGAGGGAGAGCCAATCCTGGAGCACTTATGCCGCAAGTACGGCAAAGACGCGGCCAGCATGGAGCAGTCTCAGCGCGAGATTATGGAGGTGGCCGAAGAGCTTGGGCTGAATTTCCGTGGTGCTCTGGAGCGTCGGGCGAACAATACCTTTGCTGCTCACCGCGTGCTGGCGTGGGCCGGAACGCAACACCAAGAGACAGCCCTGCAGCTGGCACTATTCGAGGCCTACTTCGGTGAGGCGAAAAACCCCGCCGATCCAGCGGTTCTGGGGGAGAAGGCCATTGAGGTTGGGCTGGATGGCGACACCGCCGAAGCCATCGCCCGCTCCGATCAGTACGCGGACGAAGTGCGCGCGGCAGAGCAGCGATTCATGGAGGCAGGGGTAAACGCCGTTCCCGCATTTATTCTAGATGGACGCTACCTGATTTCAGGTGCCCAGCCCGCTGACGTGTTGGTCGATGCGCTTCGTCAGGTGGCCGAGGAAAACGCTAGCCGCTAACGTCCGTCGCTCTTTAGTGATCACCGAGCAGGTTAGTCGCGGCAATAGCCTTCACCTGATTTCACTACCAGGCAGTCTTGCTTGTCCATTAGCCACTAGAATAGCAAATTGCTGTGCTATAAGTATGCGCATATAGTAAGTGCATTGTTATGTGCGAGGAGTGAATCATGCAAGCCGCCGAAGTAACCAAATCCATGCGCAAGCCGACGAACCTATCGCTAGATAGTGCCCTTCTCAAAGAGGCTAAAGCGCTGGGAATCAATGTTTCACGATCAGCAGAGGCAGGGATTGTGGAGGCGGTGAAGCTGCATAAGCAGAAGCAGTGGTTGGAGGATAATGCCAACGCCCTTGCAAGCTCGAATGCATACGTTGAAGCGAATGGGTTGCCTCTTGCACGGCACCGTCAGTTCTAATGGCCCGTTTCGATATCTTTGAAAATAAGGGTGGGGATGGCTATCTGCTGGATGTTCAGACAGAGCTTCTCAGTGGCTTGAACACTCGAGTGGTCGTGCCACTGCTGCCCAAATCCTCGGCACCGTCTCCTGCACAGAGGCTAAACCCGGTGTTCAACGTTAAGGGCCAAGAGGTTGTCATGGCGACTCAGTACATGGCTGCTGTGCCTGAAAGCGAATTGCGTTTTATTGCGGGTAGTCTTGCTGAGCAGCAAGACGAAATTTCTGCGGCGTTGGATATGCTGTTTTTGGGATTTTAAGGTTGAGCTTGTCGGAAGGCTCTCGGGCGTACCCTGGAAAGCATCCAAAGCCTATTTGGGACGTTCAAAATGAGTCGATTAAATAAAGAAGAGCAGGATATTCTGGACGCATTTGATGCGGGAGAGCTGCGGCGAGCGACCGATATTGAGGACAGGAATGCAAGGCATCAGCAGTATGCTGAGGCGATGCTCAAGAAAGATGCCAGCGACCAGCGCGCTAAAGGCCCACACCCTTTAATCTGCTGCGACTGAGTGGGCTATCCGATATATTGCTAGTGTCAATGTATCGGAGGCAGACATGGTTGATTTCGCATCCCTGCTAATAGTGGCGGGCACATTCTTGATTGCGGGAAGCGTCAAGGGCGTCATTGGCCTTGGACTCCCGCCAGTTAGCTTAGCGCTGCTTACCGTCGCGCTGGATCTGCCAACGGCCATGGCGCTAATGCTTATTCCCTCATTTGTTACGAACATTTGGCAGTCAACGGTGGGCGGGAACGCAAGAGCCATCTTGGCTCGCATTTGGCCATTTCTGGCGATGGCGACTCTTACTGTCTGGATTGGTGCGGCCGCACTGACTCGCGTCAATCTCACGTATCTGACGGCGCTCCTGGGCAGTTTGCTGATTATTTACGCTGTCGTGAACCTGGCCGGGATCAAGATTGTTGTACCCAGCCGCCATGAGGTTTGGGCAGGGCCGTTAATCGGCTCGGCGAATGGTGTGCTTACCGGGATGACGGGGTCATTTGCGGTACCGGGCGTGATGTTTCTTCAGGCCATTGGCCTTCCGAAGAATATGCTGATTCAAGCGATGGGCATGCTATTTATGGTCTCCACGGTGGCTCTCGCGGCGGCGCTGCAACAGGCCAATTTTTTGACACTCCAAACGGGCGTAATGTCGGCAGTGGCGGTGTTGCCCGCGCTCGCTGGCATGGTGATTGGCCAGCGAATTAGAGAACGCTTATCCGAGCAGATGTTCCGCAAGGTATTCTTCATTTCACTTCTGATTCTGGGTGCTTACATTATTGTTAATACGCTTCAGAAGCTTTAAGTGCCTTTCAAAACCAATAGTGGGCGCACTAGGGTTTGTACGAAAAGTCGGCGAGCGATGGCTAGACAAGGCAAAAATCAACGAAAAACGGACCGGGCTCGCGTGCGAGTTTACAGGGTGTAAATGAGCATTTTGATCGGACTCGCGCACGAGATGATTTTTAACGCCGTATAGACGAGTGCAGGCAGTTTTCGTACAAAGCCTAAGTGGTTAAGACGACACCAGAATCAAGCGCTGGCTTTTACCTAAAGCCAGCGCTGAATATCACTTAACGCAAAAACGCCCGCAACGTATCACTCGCCTGGTCAATGGATAGCACGCCATCCAAGTGGCCTCGGTTGCCTTCCAGGGTTTCAATCGTCACGTCGGTGCCGTCTGCTTCAATCAGCTCGGCGGTACGGCGCACGCCTTGGGGCGCGAAGACGAGATCGTTTTCGCTATACAGCATCAGAGTCGGTGCTTCGATGGCGGCAAGTCCTGCCTCTAACGAGTCGCCGTGGCCTGCCATAAAGGTTTGGTTGGCACGCACCAGATAGAGCAGGTGATTGGCATCGGATGTGGCAGCACGGGCAGCGGCGACCTCATCCAGCGTTTGTTCAATCGCGTAGCGGGCGTTGATATCCTGCGCGGGGTCGCGCGCTTCGTCGGCCCAGTCGCGATTAAACGTCTCGTTGGCCCACTGCCAGTGGTTGGCGTTGAGGGTGACCAGTTTCAGCGCTTCTTTTAGACCGTCGGTGGGCGGCTCGCCATCGTAGTAGTCGCCTTTGTTCCAGTTGGCATCCAGTCTAATGGGCGCTGCCCAGGCGCTTAGGGTTGCCAGCAGCCATGGGTCGGCAACGCCGCCGCCAATCACAGAGATTAGTCGTTCGACTCGGTCAGGGTAGTCGCTGGCCCACTCGATGGCCTGTAGCGCGCCCATTGAGGCACCCATCACCGCATGCAGTGATTCAATCCCTTGGCTCTCTAACAGCTCGCGCTGAACCTCGACAAAGTCTCGAATGGTGACGACCGGGAAGTCCATCCCCCAGGGCTCGCCGGTATCGGGGTTGATAGAAGCGGGCCCGGTGGTGGTGACGTTGGGGTCATTGGCACCGAGGTTGACCAGGGTATCCGAGGAGATGATGTAGTACTCATCGGTATCCAGTGGTTTGCCAGGGCCAATGATGGCATCCCAGTAGCCGGTCGGCTGCCCATCTTCCTCATAGCGGCCAGCCGCATGGCTGGTGCCTGAGAAGAAGTGGGTGATTAGAATGACGTTATCGCGGGCGTCATTGAGCTCGCCGTAGGCTTCCCAGCCCACGGTGACCTCGGGAATGGTCATGCCCCCTTGGGTCGTGAAGTTTTCCATCTCGAAGGTCTGTTTTTCGACCACGCCATCCCAGGCCATTAGCGATGAAGAGGCCACTAGGCTGATACCGATCACGGCCGAGGCAGTGAGCAGAGGGTGCCGTTGTATAAGCGCCATAAGCGATCCTTAGATGAGAGGTTATTGTGGTTGTTATTGGCGACAGTGAGCCGCTGCCTTCTCAGCGTAGTCGGTTCTAGCGCATTTTAAACGGATTCGCTGCCCCCTCGTAAATGTGGTGCGATGTGATTGAGGCGCTTGCCTATAGGTATCACGTAGTGGCACCGGATTTACCCACCTTTGCCAATCTAACCAAGATGATCAATCAATTTGCGGAGCAGTTGCAGCTCGATCGCTACGCCAGTATCTAGGCAAGCGTTACCCCACCGGAGCGGTGCAAATAGACAATACTCAAGGGTTGAAGCTTTAGTGGCTAGAGGTTTTATAGTGAAGGGAATGAATAATCCGAATGAGGTTAACAGATGGGACATCATCATGATCATGCCCACATTGATCCGGCCTCTGGCGACCGGCGTGTCAGCATTTCAATTTGGGCCAATGGTCTGTTAACCATCGCCCAAATCGTCGGTGGCATTCTGTCGGGAAGCCTATCGCTTATCGCTGATGCGCTGCATAATTTTTCTGACATGGCAGCGCTCGTCATTGCCTTTGCCGCCCGCAAAATCGCAAGACGGCCCGCCGATGCGCACATGACCTTTGGCTATGGCCGCATCGAGATAGTGGCAGCACTCATTAACTACACCACGCTCATTATCGTCGGCGTCTATCTGATTTACGAAGGCGCTATGCGCATGATCCATCCCCCTGAGATACAGGGTTGGATCATCGTTATCATTGGTGGGGTCGCGCTTGTCATCGATGCACTTACCGCCATGCTCACTTGGTCGATGCAAAAAGAGAGTGTCAATATACGCGCTCTGTTTCTGCACAACTTATCGGATGCGTTTGCCTCCATCGCCGTGATTATCGGCGGTTCACTGATTTTGCTGTATGACATGCGTTGGGTAGATCCCGCCATTACGATAGGGATTGCGCTGTATATTCTTTACCTTGCCTTCTCAGAAATTGGTGGCCCTATCCGCACGCTGATGCTGGGATCTCCGCCTGACATTGACGGGCAAGGCGTCATTGAAACCGTACGAAGCATCGAGGGTGTCCAGGATATTCATCATGTGCACCTGTGGCAGATGCAGGAAAATGCGGCCGCCCTTGATTGCCACGTGGTCATGACGGAAGCAGGTTGGCAGCGGCTTGAATCAGTGAAAGCAGCGATCAAAGATCAGCTAAAAAAGCGCTTCAACATTGTCCATTCCAGCTTGGAGTTTGAGCATATTGATCACGCGCATCAGGATGCCAACCTTTATGGGCATGAGTAACAGGCCAAAGCACGCTCGTTTAGATGTCTATTTACCATTTGGCTAAATGCCGTAGCGTCCCGATCTGGCTTTTTAACTACACCTTTGAAACAGAGAGAGAAAAATGTTCAAAAAAACGTCTTTTATGCTTGCGGGTACGTTGATGCTAACGGCTGCCATCGTGATGGTATCAAAACCTGCACTCTTGGATATGCAAGCTGAGGCGGCCAGTGAGAATGGTGCCCAGGCCGAGAGTTCCTTGGTGCGTTCACACTCCCCAATCCTGGGGCAAGCAGACGCGCCAGTGACGATTGTTGAGTTTTTAGACCCGGCCTGCGAAGCCTGCCGCGCCTTCTACCCACTTACCAAACGTATTCTGGAAACCTATCCGGAAAAAGTGCGGCTAATCGTGCGCTACACGCCTTTCCACGGCGACGTATCTGATAAGGCCATTCGTGTGTTGGAAGTCGCGCGTCGTCAGGGAGTGTTCGAACCGGTACTGGAAGCACTGCTGGCTCGCCAGGAGCAGTGGGCATCTCATGGCAGTTTTGATGAATCCGCTATCCTGGAAATCGCCAGCGAAGCGGGTCTTGATCGAGCGGCTGCCGAGGAACAACTTACCTCTGCTGACGTACAGGCGGTGATCGACCAAGACATGGCGGATGTCAGGACAAACCAGATTCGCCAAACACCGACCTTTTTCATCAATGGCGAACCTTTAGACCCCTTTGGTATGCAAGCGCTGATTGATGCCGTAGAGAGACACGTACAGGCGACCTCTGAAGCAGAGGATGGCCAGTGATGCAGCGCCGGTGGCTTCGCCGTCACCCGGGCGGAGAAGCTGTGGGCCGTCCTCGCGGCTGAAGCTAATGCCATCGTCGGTTACTTGGCCTGCCGTTTTGGCAGTTTGCATGTAAAGCGGTGTCGGCCCAAACGAGACTCAGCGCATTTTAAACGGATTCAAGCCGTTGGCTTGTTGCATCATCATGCGTTTGGCGAACGGGAAGCGCTCGGCAATTTGCAGGCTTAGATCGCCTAGCTGGCGCAGCGGCTTGGCACCGGTAAACAGGTGGTGAAAGCTGTCGGTGGCAGCGATCATGGCCTGGTTGGCGACGCGGCGCTGGCACTCGAAGCGCAGTAGGTCAATCGGGTCACCTGGGTCGCGACCTTTGACGATGATCTCGGCCAGGGTGTCGGCGTCGTGAAGGCCGATATTCAACCCCTGGCCTGCCAACGGATGCACCACGTGGGCGGCATCGCCAATCAGCGCCAGGCGCTTGCCGATATAGCGCTGAGCGTGTTGGCGCTTGATGGGAAAACTAGCCCGCGCCACGATGCGAGTGATTTTGCCCAGGCGCTTGGGAAAGGCCATTTCGATGGCCGCTTTCAGTGCGTCATCGTCGAGCTGTTCGCGGGCTTTGGTGGTTTCGTCGCGGTCATACCACACCAGGGAGGCGCGCTGGCCGGGAAGCGGCAGCATGGCCAGCGGGCCGGTGGGGGTAAACACCTGCCAACTGACATCCTGCTGGGGCAGTTCGGTTTCCACGTTAATGATCATCGCCCGCTGATGGTAGTCATAGCGGGTCACGCTAATGCCGGCCAGCGAACGCAGCGTCGATGTTGCCCCGTCGGCGCCGACAATCAGGCGGGCGCTTAGGGTTTTGCCGTTATCCAGCTCCAGTAGTCGGCTGTTCGTCGCCGAGACGGTGCTTAACGGCGCGCACTGGGTGTAGCAGGTAACGCTGGGCAGCTGTTCCAGGCGTTGCCATAGCGCATACTGCAGGGTGCGATTTTCGATAAAGATGCCGAAGTCTTCCATTCCGCTATCTTCAGCGGAAAACAGAGAGTGGCCGGTGCCATCCTGGTTGGAAACATCGATATGGCGAAACGGGCAGCTACGCTCTTCCGGCAGAGTGGTGCCGCTTGCCTTGATAAATGCCAGCGAGCGCGCATTGAGCGATGAGATGCGCAGGTCATAATCGCCGCTGGGCGGAGTGGGGGCATCGCCCTGTTCCACCAGCCCTACAGAAAAGCCGGTTTGGCCCAAGCGCGCCGCCAGCGCGGCGCCGACCATGCCGCCGCCGACAATGATGACATCATGGTCGTGCTGCCCAGAACGTTGCTCAGACTGTTGCATCATATGCTCCTTAAAATAATGAGGTGCCGTTGTGCATTGCGCAGGCGTTGGTTGTCATACAGTATCGTTGAGTTTGAGCAAGATTGCCTAGAGGTGAACGATTGACGCAGGCCGTGGAAATAGTAAATAGCGTTGCCCAGGCGGGTGAGGAGCTGGCAGCGTTTATCCAGCAGCACCCCAAACTGTGGGTGATTACCGGTGCGGGCGTAAGTACCGACAGCGGCATTCCGGACTATCGGGGTGCGGATGGGCAGTGGAAGCGCCCGCCGCCGGTGCAGCATGGCGACTTTATGAGTTCTCATCATGTTCGTCAGCGCTACTGGGCGCGTGCGCTGATCGGCTTTAGCGCCTTGCGCGAAGCCCAGGCGAGTGGTGCGCACCGTGCGCTGGCCGCGCTGGAGTCGCGGGGCTACATCCAACAGCTGGTCACTCAAAACGTGGATCGCCTGCATCAACGCGCCGGTTCCCGACGGGTGATCGACCTACATGGCCGTGCGGACATGGTGAAGTGCATGGTGTGCGACTATCAAATGATGCGCCACGCCATGCATGCCGAAATGGCGCGCATGAATCCGAGCTTTACTGGTTTGCAGGCAGGCCATGCCCCGGATGGCGACGCCGACCTGGAAACCGACTTTAGCAGTTTCCGCATTTTCGACTGCCCGCGCTGTAGCGGTATCTTAAAGCCCGATGTGGTGTTCTACGGCGATGTAGTCCCTGCCGAACGGCGGCTGGCAGCCCAGGTAGCGCTAGCCGAGGCGGATGCTGTGCTGGCCGTGGGCACCTCGTTGATGGTGTTTTCCGGTTACCGCTTCTGCCGCGCCGCCCATGAACGGGGAATGCCGCTAGCGTCGCTGTCGCTTGGCGTCACAAGGGCGGACGCGCTGTTGACTCATCAGTGGCGCGCGCCGTTAACGCCGGTGCTTGAACAGGCCGTTCGCTGTTTGCAGCCCTCTTAAAGATCGCTATTAGCGTGCTTTCGATACCCATGCATTATCTTCCAACCAGAGCCGCCAGGGTGCATCACGGTGCTCGGGCTGGGCGTAATCGATGCCTACACGGGGCCCACTGACGATCGAGGCGTCGTGGGTTGCTGCGCTAATCCACAGCTTTTCACCCTGGGTCATATCATGGCCATACAGCGCTTTATCAATCGTTAAAGCGCGCGTGAGCTTGCCGGGGCCATTGCTGAGTTGTTTGCCCGTTGCCTGACGAATAGCTCGCATGGCGGCCTCGTTGGCCGTGGGCTCAACAGCACGAATCAATACCGCGCAGGGCGAGCCTTCCGGCTCGGTCACTACGTTCAGTAGCCAGTGCATGCCGTAAACCAGATACACGTAGGCGTGGCCAGCGGGGCCGAACATCGCTTCTGTGCGCGGTGAGCGGCGACGGTGAGCATGGCAGGCCGAGTCTTCCGCGCCGCAATAAGCCTCGGTTTCGACAATTCTTGCCGCCATCTGCTCGCCGTTATGCTCGCGCACCAGCCAGCAGCCGAGCATGGCTCGAGCCACTTCAAGCGTGTCGCGGTTATAAAAATCCCTTGGAAGTGGCGTCAGCTCGCTGTTTTTAACATTTGGCATGTTTGGCAACATCGTCTCGGCGTTTAGTTGAGTAGAATGCTAGGGTATTAGCTAAGGATAGACATTAGTCATTGCCACTAAAAGCGGAGCCTATCGTGCTGCCATTCGAACATCTCTACTCCACCTTACCTGAACCCCTCTGGGTCGCCACCCAAGCAACACCCGTCGCTAGCCCAGAGCTGATCGCATTCAATGCGCCGCTTGCCCATGAGCTGGGCGCTCAAGAGATACCTGATCCCGCCACGCTCGCCGAGTGGTTTAGCGGCAACCAGCCCATGCCGGATGCCAAGCCGGGCGCGTTAGGTTACGCAGGCCACCAGTTCGGCAACTTCGTGCCACAACTAGGCGATGGCCGTGCGTTGCTGCTGGGCGAAGTGATCGACCAGGTCGGCATTCGCCGCGATGTGCAGCTAAAGGGCAGCGGCCGCACGCCGTTTTCCCGCGGTGGCGATGGTCGTTCACCGCTAGGCCCGGTGCTGCGTGAGTATCTGGTGAGTGAGTTCATGGCGGCGATGGGCATTCCCACCACCCGAGCCCTTGCGGCCGTCACCAGCGGCGAGCGCGTAGTGCGGCAAATGGCCGAGCCCGGCGCCGTCTTTACCCGCGTGGCGAGCAGCCATATTCGCGTGGGCACCTTTCAGTTTGCCGCTGCACAGCGGGATGAAGCGTTGCTCAAAGCCCTGGCGGATCATGTGATTGCGCGCCACTATCCGGAAGCCGCCAATGCGGAAGACCCCTATATGGCGCTGCTGGAGGCGGTGGTCGCCCGCCAGGCCGTGCTGATTGCCCGCTGGATGAGCGTCGGCTTTATCCATGGTGTGATGAATACCGATAACTGCAGCATTGCCGGTGAAACCATCGATTACGGCCCCTGTGCCTTTATGGAGCAGTTCGACCCCCAGAAGGTGTACAGCTCCATCGATCAAGGCCGCCGCTACGCCTTTGCCAACCAGCCAGCGATTGCCCAGTGGAACCTGGCCCGCTTTGCCGAAACGTTGCTGCCGCTGATGCGTGAAGAGGGCGAGACGGTGGTAGAGCAGGCCACCAATGCCATTCGCCGCTTCGATACGCTGTTTAGTGCAGAACAACTCCGCCTGCACGCCGATAAACTCGGTTTAGCGGCGGAAAGCCCCCAAGCCGAAGCCCTAATGGAAGGCCTAGAAAGCCAGATGCACCAGGGGCGGATGGATATGACCGCCGCTTTTGATGCGCTCACGCAATACGCTTCCTCGCCGAATGATGAACACCGCGAGGCGCTACTGGCGCTAACGACTCAGCCTAATGAGCTAACCGCCTGGCTAGATACCTGGCAGCAAGCGCAGGTAGCCAGTCAGGATAGCGAGCGTTTTGCCGCCATGCGTCGGGCCAACCCGGTCATTATTCCCCGCAACCACCGGGTTCAAGAGGTCATCGATGCCGCTTACGACGGTGATTTTGTGCCTTTTCATACGCTGTTAGCGGTCGTCACCCAGCCATTCGATGACTCCGTTGAAGCGCGCCGTTTAGCAGCGCCCGCCACGGAAAATGAGCAGGTGCTAAGGACATTCTGCGGCACCTGATGCTGTGATAAACTGTGGTTTTTTACAGGTAGAAGGGTAGCCGGTGCGCAAAATCATTCACTGCGACTGTGACTGCTTTTATGCAGCAGTGGAAATGCGCGATAACCCCGCGCTGCGGGATATCCCGATTGCGATTGGTGGCAGCGTCGAGCAGCGCGGGGTGGTGGCCACCTGCAACTATCCCGCCCGCGAGTTTGGTATTCATTCGGCCATGCCCATGGGCCAGGCACTCAAGCGTTGCCCGCACCTCACCGTGATTCGCGGTGAGATGGCCAAATACAAAGAGGTCGCCCGCCAGGTCTTCGCCATTTATCGCGATGTGACTGAACTGATCGAACCCCTCTCCCTGGATGAGGCCTTTCTGGATGTCTCGGAGGTCACCCAGCACCGCGGCAGCGCGACACTTATGGCTGAAGCGATCCGGGAACGGGTTAGCCGAGAAGTGGGGATCACCGTTTCAGCGGGCGTCGCGCCCAACAAGTTTCTGGCCAAAATTGCCAGCGACTGGAACAAACCCGACGGCCTGTGTGTGATTACGCCGGATAAGGTCGATAGCTTCGTACAACAGCTGCCGGTCAAGAAAATCCATGGGGTGGGCCCGCGTACGGCTGAGAAGTTAGCGGGGCTGGATATTCATACCTGCGCTGACCTGCGCACCCGCACGCTGACCGACCTGGTCGAGCACTTTGGCCGCTTTGGGCGGCGGCTGCATGAGCTAAGCTGGGGGCGGGACGAGCGCCCGGTGAAAACCCACCGGGAGCGCAAATCGGTCAGCACCGAGCAGACCTACGCCCAGGATTTACCCAACCTCGATGCCTGTCACCGAGAACTACCCGCGCTGATCGAAGATCTGGAGCGCCGCTATGCGCGTCTAGACCCGCCACTGGCGGTGCGCGGCCTCATCGTCAAAGTAAAATTCAACGACTTTACTCAAACCACGGTCGAACACGCCGACCCAGCGCCCAATCTTGCTCAGTTTGAAACCTTACTCAATATCGGCTGGTCCCGTGGCGAGCGCCCCGTGCGCCTGCTGGGTGTGGGGTATCGGCTGGCGGAAAATACGCAGGAACACCAACTCCCGCTGTTTTAATTAGCCTGTTAACCCTTCGCCTGATTGACCCCGTGGCAGGGGCGCGCTAAAACAGACGTATGATAGTTTGAGTTGTTCATTTTTCCGTTTGGTCACCCACGAGCTCCGCCATGTCTGCTGATGCCGCTTCACGCCCCCGTTTAGTGTTTGCCCACGCCAATGGTTTTCCAGGGTTAAGCTACCGCAGCCTGCTGAACCCGCTGGCAGAGATGTTTGATCTCCACCCGCTGGATCGTCTGGGTCATCATCCGGATTATCCGGTGAATCATAACTGGGGCAATCTGGTGGATGAGCTGCTGAGCTACCTGCCGCAGAGTGATAAACCGCTGCTGGGCGTGGGACACTCGCTGGGCGGCACTTTGATGGCCATGGCCGCCGACAAGCAGCCCGAGCGCTTTTGTGGGGTGATCATGCTCGACCCACCGCTTATGCTGGGGTCGGATGCCTGGGCGATGAAAGCGGCCAAGCGGTTTGGCTTTATTGACCGAATTACACCTGCCGGTAAAACCCTGGGGCGTCGAAGTGTATGGCCCAGCCGTGAGGTAATGGCGAGTTCACTGGGACGTCGGGGACTGTTTAAGCGCTTTACCCCCCAAGCACTCAACGACTACATTGAAGCAGGGACGCGCTTGTTAGACGACGGCAGCGCTGAGCTGACCTTTGATCCTAGCATTGAGGTGGAGATTTTCCGCCATCTGCCGGATCACCTTTCGCGCTTGCCGCAGCGGCTTGGCGTGCCGCTAGAGCTGGTGGCGGGTAACGAATCCCACTTGCTGACGGCGTCGCGCATCAAACGCTTGCGGCGAAAGGGGTTATCGGTGAGCGAGGTTCCCGGTACGCACATGTTCCCGATGGAGCACCCGGATGAGACGCGTGCCGCCATTTTGACTGCCTGGCAACGTATCGCCAACGCCAGACAGACTTCTCATACAGCGTAAGGAGGCGTTATGTACCTTTCCGTACAACTTAGCTATTACCCGCTGGCCGATGACTTCAAGCCGGTAGTCAAAGAGGTGGTGAAACGCCTGGAGGCGACGGGACTGGAAGTGCACCCGAACCGCATGAGCACTCAGGTATTTGGCGAGTTCGATGAGGTAATGGCAGCATTAAGCGATGTGATGAAGTGGTCGTTTGAGACCCATGGTAAAGCGGTATTTACGGCTAACTTTTTGGAAGGTGACCGTCGGCCTCGGTAACTGAGCCGAGGTCGCTGCGACGGAAGCTCTGTGCGGGATCAGCCGTGCCCATCGCTTAAGCGCCCACAGTGGCGAAACTGTTGGGTTGCGGAAAAACCGGCCCTGGCGGAGCTTTCGCCAATGGTGGTCATAGTCGCCTGTTGCAGGTAGTCGCGCTGTCCTGCCTATCATCGCTTGAGATGACCCTTCGATTGCATACACCAACGAGACGCGTTTTTTAGGGCCTACTCGTTGGTAAGCGGGTTAGATAAGTTATCATTAAACTACATAAGTCATGGGGCGAGGATATCATCATGTTAACAGCGCTTGTTTTTTTGATGATTTTGGTGGGAGTGACGATTTCTTGGTATCAAATCTATCAAATGCATTTCAATATTAATACATATGATAGCGCCAAACTTTCGGGTAAGAAAAACAGGCAGTTCGAAAAGCTTAGCGTCCACGAAAAGAGAGCAGTTGAAAATCAAGATGCCTCCCTTCTTGATAAAGCGGCTGTTGATATATTCGGTAATGATTTTAATGTGGCAGCATTGCGGATTGCTTTTTCTAAAGAGGGGCGGGAGATTTATGGAGTGCCGCTTTTAAGGCGTAAAAATGGTTTGGTTTTAAATTCGTCGAGCAAAAAGGGGAGGGGTAGTACAAGCGCTCGCCATGCTCTTTGCTTCAAGACAGGGCTGCCTTCCATTAACCTGAGAAGCTTTTTTATAGTCGCCGTCATTGCTAACTGCGGGTTGATTCAATTATTGGCGGCCATGAGTATCTACACCATTCACTATGAAGTTAGTGTGTCGATTTTAGAGTGGATTAATCAACCTTCGATGATTATGTCTATGATATTTTTTATTGTGTTCTTGAACTACTTGATCTCTAAAGTGGATGCTTATATGCATGATCTTTATCAGGTTGGAAAGTTGAATCAGCTAGCGCCTTTATTCAAGTGATGTTGTCAGGTTTGACGTTTTTTTAAATGAGGCGATAGCCGCATAGATTAGACAAAAGCTGGCTAGACAAAAACGCCGCCCAATTGGGCGGCGTATGTTTGAATATTGATAATGCTTAGGTCAACGATTCCAGGCAGGACTCGATGATATCCAGCCCTTCGTTGAGTACGTCGTCTTGAATAGTGACGGGCATCAGGAAGCGGATGGTGTTGCCGTACATGCCGCATGACAGCAGGATCAAGCCCTCTTCACGGGCTTTCTTGCACAGCGCCGCCGCCAGCTCAGCATTAGGCGTGTGATCTGCTTTGTTCGATACCAACTCAAATGCGGCCATCGAGCCCATATTGCGCACATTATCGATGCAGTCAAACTTGCCCGCCCACTCGTTGAAGCGCTTCGCCAGCTTGTCGCCCAGCGCTTGGCTCTTCTCCAGAATATTCTCTTCTTCAAACACTTCCATCACGGCCAGCGCTGCGGCACAGGCGGTGGGGCTACCGGTGTAAGTGCCGCCCAGTGAGTTAGGGCCTGATGCGTCCATGACTTTGTCGGTACCGACAATCGCGGAGATCGGCATGCCGTCGGCCATACTCTTGGCCATGGTCATGATGTCCGGTTCAACGCCGCTGTGTTCGATGGCAAACATTTTGCCGGTACGGCCAAAGCCTGACTGCACTTCGTCGATGATCATCAGGATGCCGTGCTCATCGCAGATTTCACGGATCTTGGTCAGGAAGCTGGTAGAGGCTGGGTAGAAACCGCCTTCACCTAGTACCGGCTCAAGCACGATGGCTGCGGTATCTTTGGGGTTGGCATCGGTTTTTAGCGTCATCTTAAGGCCACGAATGGCTTCATCTTCGCTAACGCCGTGGTAGGGCACTGGGTAAGGGGCTCGGAAGACGGTGCCCGGCATCGGGCCGAAGTCGCTCTGGTAAGGCGCTACCTTGCCGTTCATGGCCATGGTGAAGAAGGTACGGCCGTGGTAGCCGCCGTCAAAGCAGATAACGTTGGAACGGCCGGTGGCTGCGCGGGCGATCTTGACGGCGTTTTCCAGCGCTTCAGCGCCCGAGTTAGCCAGCATGACCTTGGCGTGGCCACGAACAGGCACGATCTGGCTGAGTTTTTCAGCGACTTTGACATAGCCTTCATAAGGCATGACCGTCTGGCAGGTGTGCATCAGCTTATCAAGCTGGGCTTTTACCGCCGCGACTACTTTCGGGTGGCGGTGGCCCACGTTAAGTACGCCAATGCCGCCTGCAAAGTCGATGAAGCGGTTGCCGTCAACGTCCCAGATTTCAGAATTTTCAGCGCGGTCGGCGAATGCCGTTGCGGGGCTAGCAGCGCCAGCAGCGACATATTTGTGTTTCAACTCGTTCAGTTCGGCATTGCTGCTCATGGCTTACTTCCTAGATTGATGAGAGATGTTCTTTCAGCATAGTGCGTATCTGTAAGCATAGTGCCTAATAGCGTTACTTACATGGGTGACGATGCAATGACAACCTTGCTACATAGCGGTTGCGGGCTGTCCTAACGATAACGGAAGAATTAAGCCCTGTTTAGCGTTTTAACAGCTAGGCGCAACTCTTGAAGGTGCTCCGTCAAGTCGCCGCTAAGGGCGTTCACTGCGGGCCTGGCAAAATAAAAGCCCTGCTGACGGACAATACCGGCCCGGGCCAGCCACAATGCCTCGGCTCGGGTTTCTACGCCTTCGGCGATCAGTCCCATGTCGAGCTCTTGGGCGAGTAAAATGATGGCGTTCAACAGTGCTTGGCGGCGTGGGTCGCTATCGCAGTGCATCACTAATTCACGATCGATTTTGAGCGTGTCAGGGGTTAAGTCAGTGAGCAGATCCAGGTTGGCGTAACCGTTGCCAAAGTCATCGAGTGCCGTTTTGAAACCCATCGAGCGATAGGCATCAATGATATTGCATAGGTGCTGGCGGTCGCGGACACGCTCGGTTTCGGTGATTTCAAAAATGAGCCGGTTCGTTGGCCAGCCCACCCGCTTTGATACTTCTAGCGTTGCCTGTATACAGGCTTCGGGTTCGTAAACGGCGTTGGGCAAAAAGTTAATCGAAAGATTGGTTTGCATGCCCAGTGCACTGGCCATTTCGATTGCTTTCACTCGGCAGGCCTGGTCAAAGCGGTAGAGCAAATCACTCGTGACTTGCGAAATAACGCTCCCAGCAGACTCGCCTTGCATACCGCGAACCAGCGCCTCGTAAGTGACGATTTCAGCCAGTGATAAATCCACAATCGGTTGAAAAGCCATGGTGAATTCAAAAGGCAATTCGCCTTCACAGCGTTTACAGCTGCCATTAACGCGTGCGCACTGGCTCATTGCTGCTCCTGATGGTGTCAGTAACGGCGATTGCCGCTAAAGCGTTTATTAGAAAAAGCGCTTTCTTTACGCTATATGGAAGCGCTTTGCGATGCATATTTTTCTGATGCTCAGTTTTTGTAATGTCCAGTATTTGCAATGCTTAGTTTTGCAATGCTTATTTTAAATATTAATACAGTGTTGGTATAGGTTTTGTACAGAAATGTTGCCTGTATCGCGCTTTTGCTTACCGCTTTTCTTTCAGTAAAAAGGCATAAAAAAGCGCCTATTCAGGCGCTAAAGAAAGGAAGTGGTTTTGACGACAAAAAGCGGCTAAATAATGCCCGCTTCGCGAAGCGCCGTACGCTGCTCCGGAGTAATCCCAAGCTCTTCCAACACGCTTTCTGTGTGTTGGCCCAAGTGGGGCGGCGCCGTGGTGGCACTCAGTTGAGCACCATTAAAGCGGATAGGATTAGCCACTAGATCAACGTGGCCCGCTTGGTCGTGGGGCAGGGTCTGTTTGAGCCCGCGCGCTTTTACATGCGGGTCATCGAACACCCGATCGAGCGTATTGATCGGCCCGCAGGGCACGCCAACTGCTTCAAAAGCAGCCAACCATTCATCGGTGGTGCGTTGGGCCAGCGCCGCTTCCAATTGCGGTACCAGCAGTGCCCGGTGATTCACCCTGGCGCCGTTGGTGGCAAAGCGTGGGTCTTCAGCCAAGGTCGGAAGCGAAAGCACCGTGCAGAAACGTTTGAACTGCTCGTCATTGCCGACCGCCATAATCATATGGCCATCTTGGGTGGCGAACGCCTGGTAAGGCACGATGTTGGGGTGGGCGTTACCCAAGCGCTGGGGCACATTGCCGGAGGTCAGGTAATTCAACGCCTGATTGGCGAGCACACCCACCTGGACATCCATCAATGCCATATCAATATGGCAACCAACGCCGCTATCGCGGCGCTGATAAAGCGCGGCGAGTATCGCATTGGCCGCATACAGCCCGGTAAAAATATCGGTAAACGCGACGCCGCTCTTCACTGGCCCGCCGCCAGGTTCGTCATCGGGCTTGCCGGTTAGGCTCATAATCCCGCCCATGGCTTGAATCATAAAGTCGTAACCCGCCCGGTGGGCGTAAGGGCTTTCCTGGCCAAAACCGGTAATCGAGCAGTAGATCAGCTTAGGATTTAGCGCTTTCAGGCTGGCGTAATCCAAGCCGTAACGCTTGAGTCCGCCGACCTTGAAGTTCTCTATCAGCACATCCGATTGCGCGACTAACTGCTTAATGACCGCTTGGCCTTCGGGCTTGGCCATATCGACGGTCACCGAGCGTTTGCCGCGGTTAGCGCACAGGTAGTACGCCGACTCTTCAGTGCCCGCCAGCCAAGGAGGGCCCCAGTGGCGAGTGTCATCGCCGCTGCCGGGGCGTTCAACCTTAATGACATCCGCGCCCATATCCGCAAGCATTTGACCGCACCACGGCCCGGCCAGTACGCGGGAGATATCGAGTACTTTAATGCCGGCCAGTGGTTTGGTTGGCTCACTCATAGGGGGCTTGCTCATAAAGGCGGTTTCCTTGGCTGTTGGCGTTTAACGGGGCGTCATTCAGGGGTTCTTAAAAGAATGCCTGAATACCCGTTTGTGCGCGGCCCAGAATCAGCGCGTGCACATCGTGAGTGCCTTCGTAGGTATTCACCGACTCCAGATTGACCATATGGCGAATCACGCCGTACTCATCAGAAACGCCGTTGCCGCCGTGCATGTCGCGCGATTGACGGGCGATATCCAGTGCCTTGCCGCAGTTGTTGCGCTTGATCAGCGAGACCATTTCCGGCGCCCAGTTGCCGCTATCCATCAATCGGCCGACTTGCAGTGCTGCCTGCAAGCCCAGAGTGATCTCGGTTTGCATGTCGGCGAGTTTTTTCTGGATCAACTGATTGGCGGCCAGCGGGCGGCCGAACTGCTTGCGGTCGAGGGTGTACTGGCGTGCCGCGTGCCAGCAGAATTCAGAGGTACCCATGACGCCCCAGGCAATGCCGTAACGGGCTTTGTTCAGGCAGCCGAATGGGCCTTTCAAGCCGCTGACGTTGGGCAGCAGATTCTCTTCGGGAACGAAGGCGTTATCCAGCACGATCTCACCGGTAATCGATGCGCGTAGTGACACTTTGCCTTCGATTTTAGGGGTCGTGAAGCCTTCGGTGCCGCGCTCAACGATAAAGCCTTTAATCTGATTATCGTGGGCTGCTGATTTCGCCCAAACCACGGCGATATCGGCGATTGGGCTGTTGGTGATCCACATTTTGGCGCCGGTCAGGCGGTAGCCACCGTCAACTTTTTCCGCCCGGGTAATCATATTGCCGGGGTCGGAGCCGTGGTCGGGCTCGGTTAAACCAAAGCAACCCACCATCTCGCCACTGGCAAGCTTAGGCAGAAATTTTTGCTTCTGCTCTTCAGAGCCGTAAGTCTCAATGGGATACATCACCAGCGAGGACTGCACGCTCATGGCGGAACGGTAGCCGGAGTCAACGCGCTCGACTTCGCGAGCAATCAGGCCGTAGGCGACGTGATTAACGCCTGCACCGCCGTACTCGGGGGAAACGGTAGCGCCCAGCAGGCCAAGCTCGCCCATTTCGGTCATGATCTCGCGGTCAAAACGCTCTTCGCGGAAGGCGGTCAGCACGCGGGGCTGAAGGTTTTCCTGGCAGTAATCGTAGGCGGCATCGCGGATCTGGCGCTCTTCGTCGGTGAGCTGTTGTTCCAGTAGCAGCGGGTCGTCCCAGTTAAAATGTGTCATGGCGTGTTTCCTAAGTTCGTGGGCAGGAATAAATGCAAGATAGCTGACAATCAATGTATCGCCGTTTTTATAAAATATCTACATTTTTTTAAAACGCAGAATTTAACTTTTGAAAGGAAGCGATTAACGGATGCCGCGCGCCTCAAGCACCCGAGTAATAATCGGCACTGGGGTCATCAAGTGGTCCCGCATCAAGGTGTCGGCCTGGGCAGTGTCCCTGGCTAGAATGACCTCCACCAGCGCGGCGTGCTCCTGGCGCTTTAGCTCCAGCGCTTGGGGTGACATCACGGTTTCTTGAAGCCATAGATGACGGTAGCGCTCCACTTGATTAAACAGGGTGTCGCGCATCTGCAGCAGGTGAGGGGAGTTGCAGCCACTGGCGATGGCAGTATGGAATGCCTTGTGGCGTTGGTCCCAAATGTCGAGCAGCTCATCCGGGGTGCTGACATCGGTGACCTTGGCCAGCCGGTGAGCCGTGGCCAGCACCATGGCTTCCCAGTCGTCGTCGCCGCGCTCGATGGCTAGACGCAGGATTAACCCCTCAAGCTGTGCTCGGGCGTCGTAAATGTCGTTGAGTTCGGCCAGCGACATCGGGGCCACTCGGTAACCGCGCTGGCTGATCGCCACCACTAAGCGGTCTGCCACCAGCTGTGAGAGTGCTTCCCGCAGTGGCCCGGTGCTGGCGCCGTAATGCTCTTTCAGGTGGCTCATCAACAGCTTCTGTTCTGGAGCGTAGCGGCCTCGGATAATGTCATGCTTGAGTTGCTGATAAGCACTGATGGCCAGATTCTGGCGCGGTGCGCCTTTCTCAAAAACATTGAGCTCCATAGCGGTAAGGCTCCTGGGCAACTGACGAAAGGGAAAAATTATCGGCTATAATGACCAAATAATAACAATTTGGCATAGAGGAATATATTTATGCAGAATTTCATCATTTTTCTGCGTCGACCTCTGTCAAGGTCTGGTCTCAAGATCAAAGCCTAATTAAGGGTGGCGCTGAGCTGATAACCCTCATTAGCATCTAACGCATCAGCCGTGCTAACTTCTCCTCCACCGCTTCTGGTTACTTTTAGATAGTTAGCAGAAGCTGGGGCTTCAACACCTCCTTTTTCGTCAACCATACCTATAAGTCCAAGCAGGACGGAGGAAACGCTCATGCGAACTCTACGCTCTCTATACACCACAGCCGCTGCCGCTTCTATGCTCGCAGTGGCGCTTCCCGCAAGCGCTCAACAACTTTCAATCGCTACCGGCGGTACTGGCGGCGTTTATTACCCGATCGGTGGTGGTTTTGCCGAAATGATCAACAACCACATCGAAGGCGCCCAGGCGACCGCTGAAGTGACCGGTGCCTCGGTTGAGAACATGGGCCTGATCATGCGCGGCGATGCGGATCTTGCGCTGGCACTGGCTGATACTGTCTATCAGGCCTACACCGGTACCGGTGACTTCGAAGGTCGTCAGATCGAAAACACTCGTGCGCTGGCGTCGGTTTACCCTAACGCAGTACAGCTGGTCACCCTGGCCGAGTCGGATATCGAGTCGATTGCCGACCTAGAAGGCAAACGGGTTTCCGTTGGTGCGCCGGGTAGTGGCACCGAGCTGAACGCGCGTGCACTGCTCGAAGCCAACGGCGTCAGCTACGACGATTTCACTCCCCAGCGCCTCAACTTCAACGAAACGGCCGATGCGATTCGTGACGGTGATATCGATGCAGGCTTCTGGAGCGTTGGCCCGCCGACCAGCTCCATTCTTAACCTAGCCGCCACGCGTGATATTCGTCTGATCGGTCTTTCCGATGAAGAAGTGGCCAATGCCCAGGAAGAAGAGGCGGTATTTGCCCCTTACGAACTGGCAGCCGGTATGTATGACGGCATGGATGAAGCCGTACAGACCATTGGTATTCCCAATGTTCTCGTCGTCAATGCCGATATGGACGAAGAGCTGGCCTACCAGCTGACGCAACTGCTGTTCGAAAACACCGATGAGCTGATTGCCGTTCACCCGGCAGCGAACGACACCACCGTTGAGTTCACCATGGACTCTACCCCGGTGCCGCTACACCCAGGTGCACTGCGCTACTTCGAAGAAGTCGGTGCTGAAATTCCGGATCGTCTGCGTCCGTAACCGCTAAAGTGCATTGAAGGATAGTGCATTGAAGGATATTGCCATGCAGTGGCAGCAACGACTGTTGGCGCTACTGATTGCATGTTCTCCGTTCGCCGAAGTGGGGGCTTCCCCCGCTTCGGCGTCGGCGTTTATGCGCCTAGCCGTCGTGACTGAGCAAGGCGACACCCTGGTGGATGAAGCGGTGCCTGCTGGTGGTCGCTGGTGTATAAAGTGGCAACACTCCGTTGAGCATTTTACGGTGCTGGATTGCTATCGTAATGCAGCGGGCGTCATGCAATTGGAGCGTAGTCATCAACCTGATTTTGCCGCGGGGCTCGGGCATATTTTTGGCCGCGGCGAGCAGGTGTCAGACGGTGAAGGCGGTTACTGGATTAATGCGATTAACGAGCCTGTCACCAATAACCGGTATGTATTGAGAGTTGGCTCTCCTGCTGTCAACCATCGCGTAGTATGGCCTGGCGGTGAGCATGCGCCGGTGAGCCTAAGTGATCACGCTGCTGGGCAACGCGTGACCATTCAGCTAATAGCCCCTCACGCATCCCCGCGTGAATAAAAACGACATTAGTTAACGCTTCCGAGGACTTCATGAACGAATCCAAGCAACCGCCAAGCGTGATGCCGGGCGGTAATGCGATTCAACCCCGCATGGTGCTGTGGTCGATCACCATTGTGGCGGTGGGTCTTTCCCTGTTTCAGCTTTATTCAGCCGGTATTCAGCCCTTGGGGCTCTTTTATCAGCGCAGTATTCACCTGGCATTGATTATGATGCTGGCGTTTTTAATGTTTCCCGCCTTTGGCCCAACTCGCAAACGTGGAGTAGTGGGCTGGGGACTTGATCTACTGTTCTTTGCCGGTGCGGTGCTGACCGGTGGCTACCTGGTACTCAACCTGGATGAGATATTCAGCCGTGCCGGATTCTGGAACAGTACCGATATTCTGGTCGCCTGCATTGCCACGGTCACGGTACTGGAAGCCAGCCGCCGGGCGGTGGGTTTCGGGATGACCGTGATTGGCTTGCTGGCGATTGTCTATGCGTTTGCCGGGCCACGGGGCGAGCTACCATGGCTTGGTGAGTGGATGCCGGGCATTTTGGAGCACCGCGGCTATACCATTGACCGGGTCGCTGGTCAGCTCTATCTGGGGCAAGAGGGTATCTTTGGCCTGCCGTTAGGCGTTGCGGCGACCTATATCTTTATCTTTGTCCTGTTTGGTGCCTTTCTTGAGTGTACCGGGGCGGGCAAGTTCTTTATCGATATGGCCTATGCGGCCACCGGCCGCCAGCGCGGCGGGCCCGCCAAGGCAGCAGTGCTGGCCTCGGCGGGCATGGGCTCTATTTCCGGCAGTGCGATAGCCAACGTGGTCACCACCGGTGCCTTTACGATTCCGCTAATGAAGCGCCTGGGCTATAAGGCCAAGCAGGCGGGCGGTATCGAAGCGGCGGCCTCGACCGGCGGGCAGATTATGCCGCCATTGATGGGCGCCGGGGCGTTCTTGATTGCTGAGTACACCAATACGCCATACCTGGACATCGTCAAGGTCAGTATCCTGCCGGCGATTATGTATTTCGCGACGGTTTACCTGTTCGTCCATATCATCGCGCTTAAGCAGGGCATGCAGGGGCTACCCAAGGACCAACTGCCGCAGATGCGCCAGGTCATGAAGGATGGCTGGCACTTCCTGCTGCCGCTGGCAGTGCTGGTTTGGCTGCTGGCGATGAGCATGTCGCCGATGCGGGTAGGCTACTACGCCGTTGTCACCATGGTGGCCGTGGCGGTGATTCGTTATGCATTGTGGTTCTTGTTTGTCGCGCCTCGTCAGGGGCAGCCGGTAACCGCCACTGCGATTAAAGACGTCATACGTGCTGGCTTTGCCAAGCTGATCGAAGGCCTTGAGTTAGGCGCGCGCAACGCTGTAGCGGTTTCCATGGCCTGTGCGGTCGCCGGGATTATCGTGGGCGTTGTCGGGCTAACCGGCCTGGGGCTGAAGTTCTCGTCAATGATGCTGGCCTTCTCCGGCGGTAACATCCTGCTGGCGCTGTTAATGGTGCTGCTGGCCAGTCTGATTCTGGGCATGGGGCTGCCGGTTACCGCCAGTTATATCGTCTTGATCGTACTGGTGGGTCCCGCGCTTACCCAGGAGTTTGGCATTCCGCTACTGGTCGCGCACTTAGTGGTGTTCTGGTACTCCCAAGACTCCAACGTGACGCCGCCCATCGCCTTGGCAGGCTTTGCCGGGGCGGCGATTGCGGGTAGTAAGCCGATGGAGACCAGCTTCCAGGCGTGGAAGTTTGCTAAGGGGCTCTACCTGATTCCGCTGTTTATGGTCTTCAATCCAGAGATCATTATGGGCGGGCCGGTACCCGTGGTGATCTGGAATGCAGTGATCGCTATTTTGGCATTGGGTGCTTTTGCTGCCGCCTTGGAAGGGTACTTGTTTACCCGCATGTCTTGGCTGCCGCGCATCGCGATTACTGCAGCGATTATTGCCGTGTTTTACCCCAATCTGCTCAGTGAGATTGCCGGTGTCGCAGTGATGATCGTCGCCATTGGCGCCAACTGGCTGGCTAGCAAGCGCGAACCGGAGGTGACGCCCGTTAGCGGTTAACTCTTGGTGCTGGACGCTGTTTAATCACAGCGATTAGAACGCTATTCAAAGGCCCTGGGTTTATCGCCCTGGGCCTTTTGCTATTGCTACCGTTATATCTTGCTATCCATACAACCACTCTGTTTAAATATATTGCTATATTTCTATATATAAAAGGACGAAAGTGATGTTGTCTAAACAGAACCTATCGGCACCTCTCTTTGAAACGTTTACTCTGGGCAACATGACCCTAAGTAACCGTATCGTGATGGCACCCATGACACGTAACCAGTCGCCTGGCGGGGTGCCCACTGAGGACGTGGCGGCTTACTACAAAAGCCGTGCCGTAGGTGGGGTGGGATTAATTATCACCGAAGGTACCTATATTGATCACCTAGGTGCTAACGGCTACCCCGGCGTACCCGCTTTTTACGGTGAGCAGGCATTAGCAGGCTGGAAGCGCGTCGTAGAAGAGGTTCATGCCGCGGGCGGTAAGATTGCACCGCAGCTTTGGCACGTAGGCCGTGAGCGGCGCCCAGGCGTTGAGCCAGATACCAGCGTGCCCGGCTTTGGCCCGATGAGCATCGTGGAAGACGGCGTTGAAGTAGTTCGGGCCATGAGCGAAGACGACATGCACGAAGTCGCCGCCTCGTTTGCCCGCGCGGCCAGTGACGCTAAACGCATTGGCTTTGACGGCATCGAACTACACGGCGCCCATGGCTATTTGATTGACCAGTTCTTATGGGCCGAGAGTAACCAGCGCACCGATACCTTTGGCGGCAGCGCGGAAAATCGCTTGCGCTTCCCACGTATGATTGTAAGTGCAGTGCGTGAAGCAGTGGGCCCTGAGTTTCCGATTATGTTCCGTTTTTCACAGTGGAAGCTCTCCGACTACGACGCCATGATCGCTGAAACCCCTGACGCGCTTGGTGAAATACTCAAGCCGCTGGCCGATGATGGTGTGGATATTTTTCACGCCAGTACACGCCGCGTCTGGGAACCTGGTTTTGAGGGCAGTGATAAAACCTTGGCAACGTGGACTCGCGAATTAACCGGCAAGCCGGTTATCGCCGTGGGCAGCGTTGGTCTCGATAAAACGTTCCGTACCGGGCACTTTACCCGCACTGAAGACCCGACTTCCAAAAGCCGTGTCAATGTGGAAGAGCTGGCCATGTGGCGCGCACGTGATGACTTTGACTTGATTGCCATTGGTCGCGCGCTGCTTTCTGACCCGCAGTGGGCTAACAAAGTACGTGATGGTCGCCTTGACGAGCTTTCTGACTTTGACAGCAGCGCGCTCGACACCCTAGTACGTTAAGTTCAATCCTTTGATGCGAAAGGGTCAGGCTGCCTCGGCAGTCTGGCCCTTAACGCGTATAATGATCTGGCTATCAACGAACGGCTGTGATCATGGATATCAATACCGTTTTAAGCGCGCTGGCGAACCCAGCACGTCTCGACATTCTTTACTGGCTTAAAGAGCCGGAGCGTCATTTTCCGCCGCAAAAAGATACGGCGCCGAAGGGTGGTGTTTGTGTCAGCCATATTCGTGATAAAACCGCGCTATCTCAACCGACGGTCTCACTTTATCTTTCTACGCTTTATCGCGCGGGTTTGGTTTCTTCCACTCGGGTCGGCCAGTGGACGTACTACCGTTACGAGCATGATGTGGCAGAAAGCTTTTTGCACGAGCTGAGCGAGCGACTATAAAACGTCCTTTCGTTAAACGATAAAACCCCGCCAAAGCGGGGTTTTATCGTTGGTGTTGCTAGAAAATCAATACTGGGCCCGGGTTACGCCAGGCCCTTTTCAGTTGCTTCAGAAGATCGACTCGGCGGTGCCTGACCCCTGTGAACCGCTGGCTTCTTCCAGCTCACGGCTGATGCGGCGCTGCTGGTAATCCGGCAAGTGATCCTGATGGAACAGCTCAGAGATACCACCAGACTGACCGTCCGCTAAACGCTGGCCTGTGCTCGGGTCCACACGTGCCGTAACGACAGTCTCTGGGCGTTCGGGCACGGCACTCGGCGTTCCTTCCAGGGCATCACCCATAAACGCTACCCAGATAGGTAGTGCGGCCTGAGCCCCATATTCAGAAATGGTTTCGTTACTATCCTTACCCACCCATACCGTGGTCACCAAGTTGTTATTAAAGCCTGCAAACCAGGCATCACGCTGGCTGTTAGTCGTACCGGTTTTGCCGACGATATCGTCACGGTTAAGGCTCAGCGCACCGCGGCCAGTGCCCGAGGTAATAACGTCACGCAGCATATCGCGCAAGATGTACACAGCGGCCGGGTCGGCTACTCGTTTGGCGATCGGGTACTCGCGACCATCGATCTCCACCGTCTCCTGGTCTTCGGCACAGCTCGGGCAGGCGACCTGTGGAGTGGCTTCATCGATAATTTCGTTATCGTCGTCACGGGTTACACGCTCAATGAACCATGGAGCTACTTGGAAGCCGCCATTGGCGATAACGGCATAAGCATTGGTCATCTCCATGGGCGTTAAGCTCGCACTGCCTAGTGCTAATGATAAGCCGTTGGGAAGTTGGGCGGGGGAGAAGCCGAAACCTTCCAAAAAGTTAATCGTGTAATCCAGCCCCATGGTCTGCAGCACACGGATGGTCACTAGGTTGCGCGAACGGGCCAGGGCTGGGCGTAAGCGCATGGGGCCTTGGAAGTCGCGGCTAGAGTTGACCGGCCGCCACAATGAGTTACTGCCATCGTCAAGCACCACGGGGGCATCGTTAACCACGCTGGCAGCGTTCATTTCGCCATTTTCAAGGGCCGCTAAATAAATAAACGGTTTGAAGATCGAGCCCGATTGACGCCGGGCCTGCACGGCACGATTGAACTTACTCGCATTAAAGTCGAAGCCGCCCTGCAGGGCTAAAATAGCGCCTGTTTGCGGGTCTTGGACCACCAGCGAACCTTCGGCATCCGGGCGCTGAGAGAGGCGAAGCGAGCCGTCATCATTCTCAATCACGCGGATTAGATCGCCACGTACCGCAATCTCAGCCGCTGAGCTTGGCTCGGCACCACGGCTACGCGGGCTCAGATAAGGACGAGCCCAGTTCAAGCCCTCCCAGGCAATAGTTTGTAGGCCATCACGGCGGGTAAGCACCTGCATTTCGCGATCGCTGCTCTCGACCACAATGGCGGGCTGTAGAAGGCCGTAATTGGGCGTGCGCTCAAGCACCTGGACCCAGTTGCTGACGTCACCCTCGATCCCCTCGACTTCTGTTTGGCTGCGCTGGGCGGCCTGGCGGGCGGTCTGACGAATTTCCGGCGACTCGGAAAGCTCCTCTTCAAGCCCTTGGGTCGCGGTTTGCTCCTGTGCTTCCACAAGACTGGAAGCAATGTCGCTCTGCTCTGGCCCGCGCCAGCCGTGACGCAGGTCGTAGTCCGTCAAGCCATTGGCCAGTGCTTGGCGGGCATAGGGCTGCAGCTCACTATCAATGGTGGTGTAGACGCGATAGCCGCCGGTGTAAGCCTCATCGCCAAAGCGCTCTACTGCGTACTGCCGCGCCATTTCCGATACATAAGCGGCATCAACCTCGGCTTGGGTAAAGTGGCGGCGGGCGGTGACGGGATCCTGCACCGCGACTTGATAAGTCTCGTCGTCGATATAGCCCAGTTCACGCATGCGGAACAGAATCCAGTTACGACGAATCAGCGAACGCTCGGAGTTGGCCAGCGGGTTGAAGGCAGAGGGCGCCTTGGGCAAGCCAGCAATCATCGCCGTTTGTGCCAAATTCAATTCGGCGAGCGGCTTGTCATAATAGGTTTCAGCGGCGGCAGCGATACCATAAGCGCGATTGCCCAAGAAAATCTTATTGACGTAAAGCTCGAAGATCTCCTCTTTATTGAGTACCTGCTCCATTTGCAGTGCCAGCAGAATTTCGCGAATTTTACGCGTAAAGGTCTGGTCCAGCGTCAGCATGTAGTTACGCGCGACCTGCATGGTGATGGTCGAGCCACCGGATTGGATGGTGCCGCCACTCTGCGCAAGCTCCACTGCGGCCCTGGCTAAGCCGCGCGGGTCGACACCTGCGTGGTCGAAATAACTGGCATCCTCGGCGGCAATCAAGGCATTGATCATATCCTGAGGAATTTGATCAAAATTGATCGCCATGCGACGCTCTTCACCAAATTCGCCAATCAATTTACCGTCCTGGGTAAAAATACGTAGCGGCGTGTGTAGTTCGAAATCCTGCAGTTGGCGAACGTCGGGCAGCCCCGGTGCAAAGTAAATGGCGGCGCCTACTACGGCTAACGCAGTGGCACCGACTAACGATACAATCAGGAAAAAGAGCGACACAATAAGGGTTCGAAGAAACGTCATGTACGAAGGGCACCCTGGAAAGAATAAAAAGATAGGCATCTAAACGGCCGTATCATGCAATTGGCTGCCATTATAGGAACCTGAGGCGGCGGCCACCAGTGTTGATATGCCGTAAGTTGGTTCGCGTGTGACTTAACTAAAAATCATGTAACCTCAAACGACATGTGAAGACGGGCGACAAGTAGGCGGAGCCGAACCCAATATGCGCTTTCTGAAATCTGGTAAAGGGTTGATCGGCGTCGATATTACATCAGCGACCGTAAAGCTGCTTGAGCTAAAACAGTGCCACGATAACTACCAAGTAGAAAGCTACGCGGTGAGGCCGTTACGCGAAGGCGCGGTGGTCGAACGCCGTATTCGCGATATTGATGACGTTGCCAGTGTACTGAGCCGCGCCGTGGAGCATGCCAAACCTTCTACCCGCCAAGCAGCAGTGGCCGTTCCCGCCAGCGCCGCGATTACCAAAACGTTGACCTTTCCTATCGGGCTAAGCGAAGAGGAAATTGAAGAGCGCATTGTGGCTGAATCCGACCGCCATATTCCTTTTCCGTTCAATGAAGTGGCGTTCGACTTTGAGTGCCTTGGCCCCGCCCCCTTTGACGATGAGCAGCAGCAAGTCATGCTGGTGGCCTGCCGTCAGCAGGATGTTACCCAACTCACGGAAACGTTAGAGCGCGCTGGCTTAGAGCCCGCGGCAGTGGATGTGGAAACCTTTGCCATGGAGCGTTCGCTTGCCGAATTGCGCCGCCAGCTAAAGGTAGAGAATGACCCTACTGCCTGCGTTGGCTTGGTGGACATTGGCGCCAATATGAACGCCTTTCACGTTGTTCGTGGTGGTCATATCGTTTATACCCGCGACACCGTTTTCGGTGGCCGCCAGCTTACCGACTCGATTCGCGAACGCTACGATTTGAGTATGGAGGAAGCGGGCTTCGCTAAAAAACGTGGCGGACTACCTGATGATTACCATGAGCGCGTCCTCAATCCTTTCCTGGAAACCGTAGTGCAGCAGGTCGGGCGCTCCTTGCAGCTTTACTACACCGCCGGGCGTCAGCAAGAGGTGCAGCACATTGTGTTGGCAGGCGGGTCGAGCGTGATTCCCGGGCTTGCCGAACGGATTGCTGAAGACAGTGGTATGTCGGTGACCATTGCCAACCCCTTCCAGCGCATGCGGGTCAATAAGCGCTTAAACCTTCAGGCGTTGACCAATGATGCGCCAGCGATGCTCACCGCGGGTGGCTTGGCAATGCGGGTGAGCCAATGAGCATGAACATTAACCTGCTGCCCTGGCGGGAAGCGCAGCGTGAGCGAAATACCCGCAAATTTTATGTTGTCGTGGCCGGTATGCTGATACTGGGCGTCGCGCTGGGGTTGCTGATCTCCCATTATTACCAGCTTAAGTTGGCGGCCCAGCAGCAGCGCAATGCTTATGTTAGTGACCATATTGAACGCCTTAATGCGGATATCGCGGGCGTGTCACGCTACGCCAGTGATGCCGCACGCCTAGGTGAGCAGATTGCGGTGTTTCAGGCGTTACAGAGTGAGCAAGCAGACACTGTGCAACTGTTCAATGATGTGGCTAACAGCGTGGCTAACGGCGTTATTTATCAACGGTTAGCGAAAAACGGCGATCAAGTCAGTGTCACTGCGGTGGCTGGCAGTGAACGACAGGTCTCTGAGCAGCTGCGCCGTATTGCAGCGCTGCCAGGGATGGGAGTGCCTTCATTATCGGCGGTAGAGAGCGAACAGAACGGCGCTGGTCGCGTGTTTCGTTTTGACGTGGAGCAGACCACAGTAGCGGTGCCGCAAGGTGTTGCCCAAGATGTGGAAGAGCAGGGTGTGGCAGAACTGGGTGAGGAAGAAGAGGGTTCGTCATGAGCCTTAATCGCGAGCAGTGGGCTATCGAGTGGCAGCGCCTGCGTGATGTCGATTGGCGCGATCTAGATATTAAGGAAGCCGGTGGATGGCCATTGCTGCTAAAAGTGTTGAGCTGTTGTTTGGCACTGCTGGCAGCATTGAGCGTCATGCTGTGGTTCGTAGTAAGCGAGCAGCGGGAATCCTTTAGGGCGGCGCAGCGTGAAGAGGTGAGGCTGCTAAGCGAATACCGCAGTAAAGCCTCGGAAGCCGCCTTTTTACCGGAAATGCGCGAACAGCTGGCGACCCTGGAAGGGCAAATAGCGCGTTTGCGCACAATGCTGCCCACCGATGCCGAGATCCCTTCTCTGCTCGATAGCATTAGCGATGCCGCCGTTGACAACCGTCTCACCATTGAAACGATTCGGCTGCGTCCAACGCTAACCCAGCCCCATTATGTCGAGCAGCCGCTGGATATACAGGTGCGCGGTGACTATCACCAGTTGGCACGCTTTAGTGCTGATATCGCGTCGTTACCCCGCATGGTGACCCAGCACGATTTTAACTTGGAGCCGGTAGAAGAGCGTGGCGACACGCTGCGCCTTTCGCTACTGGCCCGCACTTATCGTTACCTGGAGCCGGGCGACCAGCCCCCAACTGACGGGGCGGAGCCACTATGACGCGCACAGCTAAGCTCATAGGAATAATGGTAAGTGTGGTGCTGCTCACGGCCTGTGCGGATGCCGAGTTAACTCAGTTGGAACGCACGTTGGCCAATATTCGTCAGTCGCCAGGCGGTCAGCCGCCGGTCATTGCGGTTGCGCTGCCTGAAAGTCGTACCTTGGCTTATTTATATAGCGAAGACCGCAGCCCCTTTTTACCGCCAGATGCCATTGCTCAGGATGACGCTAATCGTAGCGAGGGCGCGCTTGCGCCTGACCAGCAGCGTACCCCTGAGCCACTAGAGCGCTTTTCTCTGCAGGAGCTGCGTTTGGTCGGTACGATGCGTATGGCGGGGCGGCAAGTGGCGATGATCGCCTCTCCAGATGGCAATGTGACCAGCGTGAAAGAGGGCAACTATATGGGCACCGACTATGGACGCATTGCCCAGATAAGCGCTCAAGAAATTCGTGTTAACGAGCGTGTCTTTACCCAGCGGGAAGGTTGGCAACAGCGGCAAGTGTCGCTTGCTATCAACGAAAACAACGAGTAAGCGGATATTAGCTCATGGCAGTTACAGTTTGGCGAATCACTTTTTTAATAACCATGGCCGCCCTATTTTCACTGTTGCCTTCATTGGCAGTAGCGTCAGTGTTGACGGATGTTGACGTGCAGCCCGCCGACAGCGGTGGCGCCAACGTTGATCTTAGCTTCACTGGTGGCGTGCCCGAGCTGCGCAGCTACCGTTTGGAATCACCGCCGCGTGTCACGTTTGATTTGGCTGGCACCCAAAATGGGCTCGCCACCCGACGTTTGAGCATTAATAGCCACGGCGTCGAACAAATTACCGCCCTTGAAGGCAATGGCCGCACGCGCTTGGTGGTCAATCTCAGCGAACCGCAGGCATTTACGACCAGCGTGCAGGAAGGTCGGTTACGTATTACCTTTGCATCTGGCGCAACCCCCGCGCCGACCGCATCGCCTAACCCTTCGCCCACGCCCTCAGCCGGTGTTTCTTCGGCGGGGCTTGAAACCGACGAAGGGCCACAAATTGAAAATATCGATTTCCAGCGCGGTGCCGATGGTGCTGGTCGCTTGTTGGTTACCTTTGACCGCGAAGGGGTTGAGGCGAACGTCCGAGAAGGTGGCCCTGACCAAGTGCTGGTTGACCTGCGCGACGTGGCGATTCCGGATTCGCTTAATCAGGTCTACGATGTCACCGATTTTGCCACGCCAATCACCCGGATTACGCCCCGCGCCAACCAGGGCGACACCCAGTTAGCCATCGCCACCCAGGGCGCTTATGCGATGATCTCTTCGCAAAGTGGCCGCACGCTGACAGTGGAAGTGCAGCCCGCCAGCCAGGAGTCACAGCCCTCTCAGGCGACAGGCGAGCGCTTCAATGGCGAACGCTTGAGTCTTAATTTCCAGGATATCGAAGTGCGTTCAGTGCTAGCGACGCTGGCTGAATTTACCGGGCTGAACTTGGTTGCCAGTGACAGCGTCACCGGCCGTGTGACGCTCAATTTAAATGATGTCCCGTGGGATCAGGCGCTCGCACTGATTCTGCAAAGCCAGGGGTTATCGAGCCGTGAACAGGGCAATGTGATTGTGGTGGCGCCCGCCAGTGAGTTGGCTGAGCTAGAGCGACAAGAGCTAGAGGCGCGTAACCAGCGTGAAACCCTTTCCCCGCTGGTGACTGAGTTTATCGAGATCAAGTATGCCAGGGCTGAGGATTTGGCCCTGCTGCTGCGTGGCGGTGACGGCGATGGCTTTGGGCTGCTCACCGAGCGCGGCCGTGTCAGTATTGATAATCGCACCAATACGCTGCTGGTGCAGGATACCGCCGATCAGGTGCGCGATATTGTACGCACCATCGACCGTTTGGATGTCGCCGTTCGCCAGGTACAAATAGAAGCGCGCATTGTCATCGCCCGAGACACCGCTTCACGCGAATTGGGTATTAACTGGGGGATGTCGAGCACACGCGGTTTTCAAGAAGGTGAAGATGGCAATTTCACTCGACGTGATATCAATCCTAATGGCATCAACCGTGCCCAAGGCGGTTTGGCCGTCGATTTGGGTGCCGCTACGGGGCCAGGCACCGGTTTTAGTTTTGGCTATTTATCTGGCGATATCTTATTGGATTTGGAGTTGCGCGCGCTGGAGAGCGAAGGCAAGAGCCAGACTATCTCCCAGCCTCGCATTATTACCGCCAATCAGCGTACTGCCCGCATCAGCCAGGGTGAAGAGCGCGCCTTCCAGAGTGTTGATGGCAACGACAATCCGGATACCGAGTTCAAAGAAGCTGAGCTCTCGCTGGAAGTCACGCCGCAGATTACCCCGGATAACCGCATTATCATGGATCTGGTCATCAAAAATGATAGCTTCCGTGAATCAGAGTTTGGCGGCGAACCACCGATTGATACCAATCAGATTGAGACCCAAGTGCTGGTCGATAATGGCCAAACAGTGGTGTTAGGCGGTATTTTGACCACCGAAGAGCTGCGTCAAATCGCCAAAACACCGTTGTTGGGCGATATTCCTTTGCTAGGTAGACTGTTTCGCTATACCGAAGAGAGCAATGAGAAGGTAGAGTTGTTAGTCTTTATTACTCCACGACTCCTAGACGATGGCTTAACGGTTCGCTGATGCAGGATTTACCCAATTTATTTCTTATAGGCCCCATGGGGGCCGGCAAAAGCACCATTGGTCGCCTATTGGCGGCGGAGCTTTCGCGCCAATTTTTTGACAGTGACCACGCCATTCAAGACCGCTGCGGGGCGGATATTCCGTGGATTTTCGATGTTGAAGGCGAGCAGGGCTTTCGGCTGCGCGAAATCCATATGATTGATGAGTTAACCCGTCTCTCCCCCGTGGTTGTCGCTACCGGCGGCGGTGCGGTGCTGCGCGAAGAAAATCGCCGCGCACTGCGCGAGCGCGGCACCGTGGTGTATCTGTTGACCACCGTCGACCAGCAGCTAAAGCGGACGGCGAAAGATCGCAATCGTCCGTTGCTACAGTGCGCTAACCGCGAACAGGTACTCAATGACATGTTTGCTCAGCGCGACCCGCTCTATCGTGCCACGTCGGATATTGCTGTGCGCACCGATCGGCGTAGCCCACGGGCGGTGGTGAATGAGATCCTGCGCCGGGTGCATCGGCTGGTGGACCCGCTGGAGCCCTCCTCTTCGCCTCATTCGGCTGGGCCGCTTAACCATAATAAGGTATCGCAATGACCTCGACCGCCAGCGCGCAACGCACACTTCAGGTTGCTTTAGATGAGCGTAGCTACCCGATTCATATTGGCACCGGGCTGATCGGTCAAGCCGATACGTTGACGCCTTACCTTGCGGGCCAGCAGGTGATGGTAGTCACTAACGAGACTATCGCGCCGCTCTACCTGGAAACACTCTGCGCTAGCCTGCCGACGCATTTAGATGTGCGCACGGTTGTGTTGCCTGATGGCGAACAGTACAAAACCATTGAGCAGGTCAGCCGCATTTGGGATGCGCTGCTTGAAGCTGGTTTTAACCGCCGCTGTACCCTGATCGCCTTAGGAGGCGGGGTGATTGGCGATATGGTCGGCTATGCCGCCGCTTCCTATCAGCGCGGCGTGGCGTTTATCCAGGTGCCCACCACGCTACTTTCCCAGGTGGATTCGTCGGTAGGGGGCAAGACCGGCGTCAATCACCCGCTGGGTAAAAACATGATCGGCGCTTTCTGGCAGCCCAAAGCCGTGCTGGTGGACATCGATACCCTGAAGAGCCTGCCGCGTCGCGAGCTTTCCGCTGGCCTTGCCGAGGTTATCAAGTACGGTTTTATCCGTGATGAAGCATTTTTAAGCTGGCTGGAAGCCAATATGCCCGCGCTACTCGACGTAGAGCCGGAAGTAGTCGCCGACGCTATTGCGCGCAGTTGCCAAATCAAGGCAGATATCGTTGCCGAAGATGAAACCGAGCAGGGTGTGCGTGCACTGCTCAACCTGGGTCACACTTTTGGCCACGCCATTGAAGCCCACCAAGGTTACGGTAACTGGTTACACGGTGAAGCAGTGGGCGCGGGCATGGCCATGGCGGCAACGCTTTCAAACCGGCTAGGCTGGATCGATGAAGCAGCACTAGCGCGTAGCCTGGCGGTAATCGAGAGTGCCGAGTTGCCGTTAGTGGCACCGCTCAACATGTCGAGTGATGACTTTTTAGCCCGTATGCGGCTGGATAAGAAAAATATCGATACACGGCTGCGTCTGGTGTTACTTAACGCCCTGGGCGATGCCTGCGTTAGCGATGCCACGCCCGTTGATGTTCTCCGCACGCTGCTGGATGACTATCCGCGCCGCTAAGTGGCCTATCAATCCTTTCTATTACTTTCTTCTTCCCGGCAGAGCTGCTTCCTAGTGGGGCAGTTTTGACAGTATTTTTGCGCTGATAAAACTGTCTGTGAACTTAACCCGGTTGCTACGCTTTCAATAATCCGTATGCCTTATGCGCTATCGGCATGGGTGGTTTTCCGTGAATAAGACTAAAGTCTAATGGAAAATAAAGAGTCCTAAAGTGGCGTTTCTTTTCGTTACAAGCCTTTGAAGTATATGTATTTTTTTCTTGAATGAGAGTGCAAATACAGGATTTGAAAAGAGTTTCTCTAACGTTATAAGCACCAAGCGATTGCGCAACGTGGGCGCTAATCGCTATGCTGACCGGCCATTTTCTTGCGGCAGCGAACGTGGGAAACACCCCATTCTGGGCAGGTTATAAGCATCATAAAAAAAGCAAAACCGTCCTTTATACCATAAGCACGCTGCTAAAAAAATACGTTGACTAGTAGAGGCACGCCCATGAATAGAGGTCTTCACCAGCCTGGCGAGTTTCGCGATAACTGTGGTTTTGGCCTGATTGCCCATATGGAAGGCCAGGCTAGCCACGATTTGCTGAAAACTGCCATTGAATCACTGACCTGCATGACCCACCGGGGTGGTATCGCTGCCGACGGAAAGACCGGCGACGGTTGTGGCTTGCTACTTAAAATGCCCACTCCCTTTATGCAGGCGCTGGCCAAAGAGGCATTTGACGCTGAATTGGGCGAACGCTTTGCTGTGGGCGTGGTGTTTCTGCCCAACGATGACGCCCGTGAAGCAAATGCCCGCGATATCTTAACGCGTGAGCTTGAAGCGCGCGGCCTCAACGTATTGGGCTGGCGCGATGTGCCTACCGACCCCAGCGTTTGTGGCCCCATGGCGCTGGACTGCCTGCCGCGTATTCGTCAGCTTTTTGTACAGCCGGGTCTGGGTGAACACTTCGATGTTGACCTCTTTATGGCTCGTCGCCGCGCTGAGCAGGCGCTGCGTGACGAAGAAGACTTCTATGTCGCCTCGCTATCGTCGGAAGTCATCTCCTATAAAGGCCTGGTGATGCCGGAAGATCTGCCGGCCTTTTATCACGACTTGAATGACCCGCGTCTGGAAACTGCCATTTGCGTTTTCCACCAGCGCTTCTCGACCAATACCGCACCGCGTTGGCCGCTGGCACAGCCGTTCCGGCTGTTGGCGCACAATGGTGAAATCAACACGATTGAAGCCAACCGCGGCTGGGCAAACTCGCGTAAAGCCAACTTCGTTAACGAGCGCCTGCCGGATATCGCCGAGCTGGACGAAATCGTCAACACCACCGGTTCTGACTCCTCAAGCATGGACAACATGCTGGAAGTGCTGCTGACCGGCGGCATGGAACTGCACCGCGCGGTACGCATGATGGTGCCGCCCGCGTGGCAGAACGTTGAAACCATGGACGCCGAGCTGCGCGCCTTCTACGAATACAACTCCATGCACATGGAGCCGTGGGACGGTCCTGCGGGCGTGGTGATGACCGACGGTCGCCAAGCGGTCTGTATGCTGGACCGAAACGGCCTGCGCCCGGCGCGCTGGGTGATTACCAAAAACGGCTATATCACGCTGGCATCGGAAACGGGCACCTACGGCTATAAGCCGGAAGACGTGGTGGCCAAAGGCCGTGTTGGCCCCGGTCAAATGCTTGCCGTAGACACCCAGACCGGCGAAGTGCTGCATACCACCGATATCGATGAGCGCCTGAAGTCCGCCTACCCTTATAAGCGTTGGTTAAAGCAGGAAGCCAATTATTTAGAGTCGGCGCTAACCGAGTTGGCGCGTTTCCAGAGCATGGATACCGATTCGCTCAACGTGCAGCAGAAACTGTTCCAAGTGAGCTTTGAAGAGCGCGACCAAGTGCTGCGTCCGCTGGCGGAAAGTGGTCAGGAAGCCGTTGGCTCTATGGGCGACGATACACCGATGGCGGTGCTCTCCAGTCGTCCGCGCCTGCTGACGGATTTCTTCCGTCAGAAGTTTGCCCAGGTCACCAACCCGCCGATCGACCCACTGCGTGAAGCGATCGTGATGTCGCTGGAAACCTGCTGTGGTGCTGAGCTGAACGTCTTTAAAGCGACGCCTGAGCACGCGCATCGCTTGATCTTGACCACGCCGGTACTGTCCCCACGCAAATTTACCGCGTTGGTCAGCCAGGATGATCCGGCGTTTGCCAGCTATACATTGTCGTTGGGTTACGATCCTGAACAGCAGAGCCTGCACCAAGCGCTTAAAGCGCTATGTGAAGAAGCCGAAGCTCAAGTGCGCGCCGGTAAAGTCATTCTGGTACTCACCGATGCCGAGCTGGCGAAAGGGCTGATTCCCATACAGGCCGCCCTGGCCGTGGGTGCCGTGCACTCTCACTTAGGCCGTTTGGCGCTACGCCCCAACGCCAATATCGTGGTGGAAACCGGTTACGCACGGGATGCACACCAGATGGCGGTGCTGTTTGGCGTGGGTGCGACGGCGGTTTATCCGTGGCTCGCTTATCAGGTCATGGCGGATATGCATCGCACGGGCGAGCTAACCGGTAACCCGGCTGATGGCCGCGAGAATTACCGTAAAGGTCTGCAGAAAGGCCTGTTCAAGATCCTGTCTAAAATGGGTATCTCGACGCTGGCCTCCTACCGCGGCTCAATGCTGTTTGAAGCCGTGGGCTTGGCGGACGAAGTAATGGATCTGTGCTTTGTCGGTATGGCGTCGCGCATCCAAGGCGCCGGTTTTGCCGAGCTGCAGATGCAGCAAGCGCTGCTGGCGAAAGACGCCTGGATTCCGCGTAAAGGAATTTCTCAAGGTGGCATGTTCAAGTATGTCCACGGCCACGAGTACCACGCTTATAACCCCGATGTAGTGATGTCGCTGCAGGCGGCGGTTCAGGAAGGCAGCTACACCAAGTGGAAGAAGTTCGCCCAGTTGGTGAACGAGCGTCCGGTGGCCACCATTCGTGACTTGCTCAAGCTCAAGCCGGCAGAAACGCCGATTGCGCTGGAGGAAGTAGAGCCGGTTGAAGAGCTGCTGCCGCGCTTTGATAGCGCCGGTATGTCGTTGGGCGCGCTCTCGCCGGAAGCTCACGAAGCGCTGGCCCAGGCCATGAACGAAGCGGGCGGCCGCTCCAACTCTGGCGAAGGCGGTGAAGACCCGGCGCGCTACGGCACTATCCGTAGCTCGAAAATCAAGCAGATCGCCTCCGGCCGTTTTGGCGTGACGCCCCATTATCTGGTCAACGCAGAAGTACTGCAGATCAAGGTCGCCCAGGGCGCCAAACCCGGTGAGGGCGGGCAGCTGCCTGGCGGCAAAGTGAACGAACTGATTGCCCGGCTGCGCTACGCGGTACCCGGCGTCACGCTGATTTCACCGCCGCCGCACCACGATATTTATTCTATCGAAGATTTGGCCCAGCTGATTTTTGACCTCAAACAGGTCAATCCGGATGCCCAGGTGTCGGTGAAGCTGGTATCGGAACCGGGGATCGGCACGATCGCCACCGGTGTGGCCAAGGCCTACGCGGATTTGATTACCGTGTCCGGCTACGATGGCGGCACGGCGGCCAGCCCGCTGACCTCGATCAAACATGCCGGTTCTCCTTGGGAGCTGGGGCTTCCTGAAGTGCATCAGGCGCTGCGTATCAACGGCCTGCGCGACAAGATTCGCCTGCAGACCGATGGCGGCCTAAAAACCGGTCTCGACGTTGTTAAAGCGGCGATACTCGGTGCAGAGAGCTTCGGTTTTGGCACCGCGCCGATGGTCGCGTTGGGCTGTAAGTACCTGCGCATCTGTCACCTCAACAATTGCGCCACCGGTGTCGCCACTCAGGATGATTTCCTGCGCGGCGAGCACTTCCGTGGCACCGTGGATATGGTTAAAAACTACTTCCGCTTTATTGCCGAAGAAGTGCGTGAGCTGATGGCGGTATTGGGTGTGCGCAAGCTGACCGATCTAATCGGGCGTACCGATTTGCTTGAAGTGTTGGAAGGCAACACGGCTTCCCAGCGTAAGCTTGATCTTACGCCGCTGCTAGCGAATGATTTTGTGCCTAAAGATGCACCGCAGTTCTGTAAGGTCAGCCGTAACGTGCCGCACGATCCGGGTGCTAAAAACCAGGAAGTGCTGGCGGCGCTGAAAGACGCCATCGAAAATCGCTCGGGCGGTGAGTTCGATTTCACCATCACCAACTGCGACCGCAGTGTGGCGGCGCTAACCTCTGGCGCGATTGCCAAGCGCTATGGCGAAGAGGGCCTGGAAACGGCACCGATCACCGCTCGCTTTACTGGCGTAGCAGGCCAGAGCTTTGGGGTGTGGAATGCGCGTGGCTTGAATTTGTATCTCGAAGGCGACGCCAACGATTACGTCGGCAAGGGCATGAACGGTGGCAGTATTGTGATTGTGCCGCCCAAAGTCAGCCAGTTTGAGAGCCATAAAACGGCGATTATCGGTAATACCTGCCTGTACGGGGCCACCGGCGGTACATTGTTTGCAGCCGGTACGGCGGGTGAGCGCTTCGGGGTGCGTAATTCCGGTGCTTCTGCAGTCATTGAAGGCGCAGGCGACCACTGCTGCGAATACATGACCGGCGGTTTGGTCTGTGTGCTTGGTGAAACGGGCGTTAACTTCGGCGCAGGTATGACCGGTGGGTTTGCCTATGTGTTGGATGAAGATCGCACCTTCGTGGATAAATACAACCATGAGCTGGTTGAGATTCATCGCGTCAACACAGAGGCCATGGAGGCGTATCGTCGTCACCTGCGTGAAATGATTGAAGCCTATGTGGCCGCGACGGGTTCCGCGCGCGGGGCGGCTATTTTGGAAGACTTCAGCGACTATGCGCGCCACTTCTGGCTGGTGAAGCCAAAAGCGGCCAGCCTAGGTAGTTTGCTGGATCAGTCTCGGCGTCAGCCGCAATAACTCGCTTATGCCCCTCACGCTGACAGGAGAGAGATCATGGCTAACCGTTTAAATAACGATTTTCAGTTTGTCGATGTGGGTCGTAAGGACCCACAAAAGAAAGATGCCCGCGCCCGTGCTAAAGAGTTCGCGGAGATCTACGAACCGTTCAAGCCCACCGACGCGGCAAGCCAAGCGCACCGCTGCCTGCACTGCGGTAACCCGTACTGCGAGTGGAAGTGCCCGGTGCACAACTACATCCCCAACTGGCTGCAGCTGGTGGTGGAAGGCAACATCATTGAAGCCGCTGAGCTCTCGCACAAAACCAACTCGCTGCCCGAAGTGTGTGGCCGTGTGTGCCCGCAGGATCGTCTGTGTGAAGGCGACTGTACGCTGAACGATGGCTTTGGCGCGGTGACCATTGGTTCGGTGGAGAAGTACATCACCGATACGGCGTTTGCCATGGGCTGGCGTCCGGATATGTCCCACGTTACCTGGACCGACAAGAAGGTCGCCATTATCGGTGCAGGCCCTGCGGGCTTGGGCTGTGCCGACATTCTGGCCCGTAATGGCGTCAAGCCGGTGGTGTTCGACAAGTACCCGGAAATCGGTGGCCTGCTGACCTTTGGTATTCCCGAGTTCAAGCTGGAAAAGAGTGTGATGGAGCGCCGCCGCGCGGTGTTTGAGGAGATGGGCGTCGAGTTCCGCCTTAATACCGAAATCGGCACCGATATCGAGTTTGAAACCTTGATGCAGGAGTACGATGCGGTATTCCTGGGGATGGGCACTTATAAATACATGGAAGGCGGCTTCCCTGGCGAAGATCTGCCGGGCGTTTACAAAGCGCTGGATTTCCTGATTGCCAACGTCAACCGCTGTCTGGGTTTTGAAAAAGATCCCAACGACTATATCTCCATGGAAGGCAAGCGTGTGGTCGTTCTGGGCGGCGGCGATACGGCGATGGACTGTAACCGTACTTCCATTCGCCAGAACGCTACCAGCGTGACCTGTGCCTATCGTCGTGACGAAGGCAATATGCCGGGGTCGCGCCGTGAGGTCTCCAATGCCCGTGAAGAGGGCGTTGAGTTTCTGTTCAACCGTCAGCCGGTGGCGGTCGTCGGTGAAGAGAAGGTCGAAGGCGTGAAGGTGGTTCGCACACGCTTGGGCGAGCCGGACGAAAATGGCCGTCAGCGTCCTGAAGTGGTGCCCGGCTCTGAAGAGATCATCGCGGCGGATGCCGTGGTCATTGCTTTTGGCTTCCAGGCCAGCCCCGCGCCGTGGTTCGATAGCTCGAATATCCAAGTCGATGAGCGTGATCGCGTCACTGCACCTGAGCATGGGCAGTACGCCTTTCAAACCAGCAACGAAAAAATCTTTGCCGGTGGCGATATGGTGCGCGGCTCTGATTTGGTGGTCACGGCGATTTACGAAGGCCGCCAGGCTGCAGAAGGCATTCTGGATTACCTGGGCGTGTAATTCGTCTTTATCCAGGCTGAGCGGGGCCGAATTGGCCCCGCGACTACCCCGGCATCAGGCCAACGCGAGGGCGCTGTGAACCCATCCATGGGCGCTACTTTCGCCATCCCTGGCGAAAGACCCTCGCTTAGGCCTGATCCCGGCGTCGCTATGTGCAATGATCCATTGGCTATCTTCGGCAGTTCAAATTGAGCCTTAGGTCGTAATCTGCTAGTCTGTCGACCCATCCTGGCGTGGCTTTCTGCCGTGCCTTCTGATCACGTTTCGACAGGTTATCCATGACACGATATATCTTCGTGACCGGCGGCGTTGTGTCCTCTCTTGGCAAGGGCATCGCCTCCGCCTCGCTTGCGGCGATTTTAGAGGCCCGCGGCCTTAAGGTCACCATGCTCAAGCTCGACCCGTACATCAACGTGGATCCGGGCACCATGAGTCCCTTCCAGCACGGTGAGGTGTTCGTCACAGAAGATGGTGCCGAAACCGACCTTGATCTCGGGCATTACGAGCGCTTTATTCGCACCAAGATGACTCAGCGCAACAACTTTACGACCGGTCGTGTTTACGAGCACGTACTGCGTAAAGAGCGCCGTGGCGACTATCTAGGCGGCACCGTTCAGGTGATTCCGCATATCACCGACGAGATTAAAGAGCGCGTTTACGCGGGCGGTGAAGGCTTTGATGTGGCGCTGGTGGAAATCGGCGGCACGGTCGGTGATATCGAATCACTGCCTTTCCTTGAGTCCATTCGCCAAATCCGTAGTGAACAGGGTGCTAACCGCGCGCTGTTTATGCACCTGACCCTGGTGCCCTACATCAAAACGGCGGGTGAGACCAAAACCAAACCTACCCAGCACAGCGTCAAGGAGCTGCGCTCCATCGGTATCCAGCCGGATATTTTGATTTGCCGCAGCGAAGTTGAGCTGGAAGAGAGCGAGCGTCGCAAAATCGCTCTGTTTACCAACGTCGAAGAGCGTGCCGTAGTGCCGCTTCAGGATGCCGATACGATTTATCGTATTCCGCTGATGCTCCATGAACACGGCCTGGATGAGATCGTTTGCGATAAGCTGCGCCTGGAAGCCCCTGAAGCAGATTTATCAGAGTGGGTGAAGGTGCTCGATGCCAAGCTCAACCCGCTCAAGTCCGTCAGTATCGCCATGGTCGGTAAGTACATGGAGCTGCTGGATGCCTACAAGTCGCTCAACGAAGCGCTGATTCACGCCGGCATCCAAGGTCGCATTAAGGTCAACGTCGACTATATTGACTCCGAAGACATCGAGCGCCACGGCACCGAGCGCTTGGCGGGCAAAGACGCCATTCTAGTGCCCGGCGGTTTTGGCGAGCGTGGCGTGGAAGGCAAGATTATGACCGCCCAATTCGCGCGTGAAAATAACGTTCCCTATCTGGGTATTTGCCTGGGCATGCAGGTAGCGGTGATTGAGTTCGCTCGCAACGTGGCGGGTTGGAAAGACGCCAACTCCACCGAGTTTACCCACGATACCCAGCATCCGGTGGTGGGCCTGATTACTGAGTGGCTGAATCCGGAAGGCAAAATCGAACTACGCGATGCGGCGTCTGATTTAGGTGGCACCATGCGTTTGGGCGGTCAGGTCTGTCATCTGGCATCCGGCACCAAAGCGCGCGAAGCCTATGGGGCTGACGAGATTGTTGAGCGCCATCGTCACCGTTTCGAGGTCAATAACCAGTTTATTGATGAGCTTGAAAAGGCGGGACTGGTTATTTCGGGTAAGAGCGTCGACCAATCACTGGTTGAAGTGATTGAGCTGGCTGACCACCCTTGGTATGTGGCCTGTCAGTTCCACCCGGAATTCACCTCCACGCCGCGTGATGGTCACCCGCTCTTCTCAGGCTTTGTGAACGCCGCGTTAGAGCATAAAACAGCGCGTAATCGCGCCCATGCGCATTCTCAGGAATAAGAGGGCAACAGCATGGCTTCTCAAGAGCATCATATTAACGTAGCCGGCTTAACCGCCGGCAATTCCTTGCCGCTTATGCTGCTGGGCGGCATGAACGTGCTGGAATCTGCTGAGCTTGCCGACGAAGTTGCCCAAGCCTACGTCACGGTGACTCAAAAACTGGGTATGCCCTACGTTTTCAAGGCCAGTTTTGATAAAGCTAATCGTAGCTCGATTCACTCCTATCGCGGCCCGGGTATGGAGAAAGGGCTGCAGATATTGGCCGATATCAAAGCCCGCCACAACGTGCCGATTATCACCGATGTGCACGAACCCTGGCAGGCTGAAGCAGCGGCGGAAGTGGCCGACATTATCCAACTGCCAGCCTTTTTGGCCCGCCAAACCGATTTGGTAGTCGCTATGGCCAAAACCGGCGCGGTCATCAACATCAAGAAGCCGCAGTTTTTGGCGCCCCATGAAATGCGCCATATCATCAGCAAGTTTCAGGAAGCAGGTAACGACCAGCTGATGCTCTGCGAGCGTGGCTCAAGCTTTGGTTACAACAACCTGATTGTTGATATGCTGGGCTTTGGCGATATGAAGCAAACCGGGTATCCGGTATTTTTTGATGTGACCCACGCACTGCAACGCCCAGGTGGGCGTGCAGACAGTGCCGATGGTCGTCGGGCTCAGGTGGCTGAATTAGCGCGCGCAGGCGTGGCTGTTGGCCTTGCAGGGCTGTTTTTAGAAGCTCACCCTGACCCTGATAACGCCAAATGCGATGGTCCTTGTGCACTCCCGCTGGATCAGTTGGAGCCGTTTTTAACTCAGCTTGCCCAACTGGATGCGCTGGTAAAAGGGTTTGAGCCGCTAACCATTCGTTAGCGTGTGGCTTGATAGGCCGTGTTTTGCTGATTAGGGCGTTATATTAATAATTTTATCTGACTTACCGTTAAGGAAACTGCCATGACCAAAATTGTTGCTATCAGTGCGTTGGAAGTGCTGGATTCGCGTGGTAACCCCACCGTACAGGCGAACGTACGTCTTGCCAGCGGCGCTGTTGGTGAAGCCTGCGCGCCCAGCGGTGCTTCTACCGGCTCACGTGAAGCATTAGAGCTGCGCGACGGTGACAAGTCGCGCTATCTGGGCAAAGGCGTGCTGAAAGCAGTCGATGCGGTTAATGGCAAGATCCGTGATGCGTTGCTGGGTATGGATGCGCGTGATCAGCGCGGCTTAGACGATGCCATGCTGGCGTTGGACGGCACGGAGAATAAAGCGAACTTGGGCGCGAACGCGATTCTGGCCGTTTCCCTGGCGGCGGCTAAAGCCGCTGCTAACGCCAAAGGCGTACCGCTATATGCCCACATTGCCGAGCTTTACGGCCAGCCGGGTCAGTACAGCATGCCGGTGCCGATGATGAATATCATCAACGGTGGTGAACACGCGGATAATAACGTTGATATCCAAGAGTTTATGGTTCAACCGGTAGGTGCGCCTAACTTCCGCGAAGCGCTGCGCATGGGCGCGGAAATTTTCCATGCTCTGAAAAAAGTGCTTTCGGCGAAAGGCCTCTCTACCTCCGTTGGCGACGAGGGCGGCTTTGCGCCGAACCTGGCGTCTAACGCTGATGCGCTGGCAGTCATCAAACAAGCCGTTGCCGATGCTGGCTACGAGCTGGGTAAAGACGTCACGCTGGCGCTGGACTGTGCCTCTTCCGAATTCTACAAAGACGGTCAGTACAACCTTTCCGGTGAAGGCAAAAGCTATGATGCCCAAGGCTTTACTGATTACCTAGCAGGCCTGTGCGCCGATTACCCAATCGTGTCCATCGAAGATGGCATGGACGAGTCCGACTGGGCAGGCTGGAAAGCGCTGACCGACAAGCTAGGTGATAAAGTGCAGTTGGTGGGTGACGATCTGTTCGTGACCAATACCAAGATTCTCAAGCGCGGTATCGATGAGCAGATCGGTAACTCTATCCTGATCAAGTTCAACCAGATCGGCTCGCTCTCCGAGACCCTGGATGCCATCAAGATGGCCCAGGATGCAGGCTTTACTGCAGTGATTTCGCACCGCTCTGGTGAAACGGAAGACACCACTATTGCTGATTTGGCGGTAGGTACCTGCGCTGGCCAAATTAAAACGGGTTCATTGTGCCGTTCTGATCGCGTTGCCAAGTACAACCGTTTGCTGGTGATTGAAGCGGAACTAGGGGATGTGACCTATCCTGGCCTAAAAGCGATCAAAGGTCAGTAAAGTGCCAATATTGAATGAGGTTTGTAAGTGATGTCTCAAGATTTTGTAAGAGATGTCTTACAAAAGCCGACGAGAATCGCTTGGTTTAAGGTAAGAAAAAGCGAAATTTTCCACTAATTAAAATTTAAGCTTTTGTTTTTAAATATAATTGTGGAATTAAGGCGAGTCGCCAAGACTCGCCTTTTTGCATTTTGGCTTTGTTGAGAAGCCTACATGATCTGCCACAATACACGCAGGACAAGGGGAGGCAAGGATGCTTCAGACAGGATGCAACGGGATGTAGGACGGATGCGCCGGGCGATGCAGAGAGGTGAGCCCCGGCAGGGAAGACATCTGAGGAAGTTGATACAGGGAGTGGTCAGAGGAAGTGCTTGGAGCGGGCGGCCTACGGGTCGCCTTTTTTTTGCCTCTTATTTGGCAATACACGCTTGGCAACCCCATAAAAAACCAGCGCTTTTTTCAAAAAAAACGCTGGTTATAAAGTAACAGCAGAGCAGGCGTGAGTAACGCTTAACGCTCTAACTTCTCAAGCTTGCCGGGCTTGCCGTCCCACTCTTCGGCGTCAGGCAGCGGATCCTTCCTTTCGGCAATATTGGGCCATACTTCTGACATTTCAGCGTTAATCTCAATAAACGCCTCTTGCCCATCCGGCAACTCATCCTCTGAGAATATCGCCTCAGCGGGGCATTCTGGTTCACACAGTGCGCAGTCAATACACTCGTCAGGGTGAATAACCAGGAAATTCGGGCCCTCGTAGAAACAGTCGACCGGGCAGACTTCCACACAGTCGGTGTATTTGCACTGGATGCAGTTCTCGGTAACGACAAACGTCATCTTGCTATCCCTCTTGCAGGGCCAGGTAGCTCCTGGCCATGGTCAATCGTGAATGGTTATAAATCAGCCGTTTTTTATAAGCTAAAAGTTTGAGCGACATTCTAGTGGTGCGCCTACCTGGCGGCAAGCGCCTTATGATTCCAGTTGGTAGCAATGCCAGTACAGGTTTCCGCGAGGGCGCTGTAAACCCGTCCGTGGGCGCTACTTTCGACATCTGACCGCCATGGATGGCGGAAATGCCGGAATTGTCGGGAACATTTTCCGGCCCTGTCGAAAGACCCTCGCTTCAACTTGCCCTGGCACCTGAATCTCACTTATCGCCTTTCATTCCATAAGCACCATTAGATCAGGTCTCGCCATTGATACAACAGCGACAGCGCTTCCCGCGGCGTTAAACCATCCATATCGACATTTTCCAATGCCTCCACCACCGGGTGCGGTGCGGCTGCAAACAGGTCGTTTTGCTGGGGAGCCGTTCGCGGCGCTTGCGCTGTGTTATCTACATCGCGCTGCTCCAGGCTCATCAGCTTCTCACGGGCCCGTTTAATCACATGACCAGGTACGCCCGCTAATTGAGCGACCTGCAAACCGTAACTCTGGCTAGCCGGGCCTGCTTCAATGCGGTGCATGAACACGATGCTGTCGCCATGCTCGGTCGCCGTTAGGTGAATATTGGCTACGCCCTCCATGTGTTCAGGTAGGGCGGTCATCTCAAAATAGTGGGTGGCAAACAGCGTTAGTGCACGCCCCTTGGCAAGATGTTCCGCACTCGCCCAGGCCAGCGATAACCCGTCAAAGGTGCTAGTGCCGCGGCCAATTTCATCCATCAAAATCAAGCTTTGCTGGGTGGCATTGTGCAAAATATTGGCCGTTTCGGTCATCTCGACCATAAAGGTGGAGCGTCCGCCTGCCAGATCATCCGACGAGCCAATGCGGGTAAATATCCGATCCAGCGGACCGATCTCGGCGGCATCGGCGGGCACAAAGCTGCCGCAGTGGGCGAGCAGAGCAATTAGCGCTGTTTGCCGCATATAGGTCGATTTACCACCCATATTAGGGCCAGTAATAATCAGCATATGCTGGTCGGGGTTAAGCGTAACGTCATTGGGCACAAAGGGCGTTTCGCTAACCTGTTCAACCACAGGGTGCCGCCCCGCCTCGATACGAATGCCTGTGGCCTCGCTCAGCGTCGGGCGCACCCAGCTCAACGCCTCGGCGCGTTCGGCAAAGGCGCACAGCACATCCAACTCCGCAAGCGCTTGAGAAGTGCTTTGTAGCGCGTGAAGGCTGTCATTCAGCTCGCCCAGCAGGCGGTCATAAAGCCATTTTTCACGGGTCAGTGCGCGGGATTTAGCCGACAGCGCCTTATCCTCAAACTCTTTGAGTTCAGGAATGATAAAACGCTCGGCGTTTTTCAGCGTCTGGCGGCGAATATAGTCAGCGGGTGCTTGCTGCGCCTGGGAGCGCGGCAGCTCGATAAAGTAGCCATGTACCCGGTTATAGCCGACTTTGAGATTAGCAAGTCCGGTACGCTCGCGCTCGCGGGTTTCCAGCCGAACAAGATAGTCGCCCGCGTTCTCGGCCATGCCCCGGTGCTCGTCGAGCTCGGCATCAAAGCCGTTGGCAATCACCCCGCCATCGCGGATCACCACCGGCGGATTCTCAACTAGCGCGCGGCTAAGCATGTCAGCCATTTCAGGGTAGGGGCGGATATGCGGGCGCAGGCTATCCAGCGCGCTGCCGTTCTCTACCTCGCCCAACTGCTGTTCAAGGGTAGGCAGAGTGACCAGGGCGTCACGCAGACGCGCCAAATCCCGTGGCCGGGCGCTGTACAGCGCGACCCGGGCCAGAATGCGCTCCACATCGCCCACATCGCTCAACGTCTCGCGCAGCGACATGTAGGCGGCATCTAGGCTTAGCAACGCCACGCCTGCATGGCGGTTTTGGACAATCTCTCGTTGGCGCAGCGGACGATTCAGCCAGCGTTTGAGTAGCCGCGAGCCCATGGCGGTGGTGCAGGTGTCCAGCACGCTCGCCAGGGTGTTGTCGCTATTGCCACCCAGGTTAATGTCGATTTCCAGATTACGTCGGCTGGCGGCGTCGATCACTACTGCATCGTCGCGATTCTCAACGCTAATCGCGGTCACGTGGGGCAAGCGCGAGCGCTGAGTGTCGCGGGCGTAATCAATCAGCACCCCGGCGGCAATCAGTGCAGTGGTCAAGTGCGCGCAGCCAAAGCCGCGTAAATCCTGCACTTCAAACTGATCGCACAGGCTGCGGGTGGCGCTCTCCAAATCAAACAGCCACTCGCCCTGGCGACGCAGGCTGCGCTTTTGCGACCAGGCATCGGGTAGCGTCAGGCTTTCGGGCACCAGCAACTCAGCAGGGGAGAGGCGAGTAAGCTCGGCGAGCATTTCGGCTTCGCTCTCCACTTCCAATACATTGAAGCGGCCGCTAGAGAGTTCTAGCCAGGCAAGGCCCCAGCTATCTTTACCGGGGGAGACCGATACCAGTACGTTGTCGCGGCGGGCATCGAGCAGCGCTTCATCGTGGAGCGTGCCGGGGGTAACGATACGTACTACTTGGCGGTCAACGGGCCCTTTGCTGGTCGCGGGGTCGCCTATCTGTTCGCAGATCGCTACCGATTCACCGCCAGCGACCAGACGCGCCAAATAGCCTTCAGCGCTATGGTAAGGTACACCCGCCATCGGGATCGGCTTCCCCCCCGACTGGCCGCGCTGGGTAAGGGTAATGTCCAGCAGTGCGGCGGCGCGCTTGGCGTCGTCGAAAAACAGCTCGTAAAAATCCCCCATTCGGTAAAACAGCAGAACCTCGGGGTGTTCGCGTTTGATCTTTAAATACTGCGTGATCATTGGCGTGTTAGGGGGAATGGCCTGTGACATGGGCGTCCTGATTGAGCAATTTCTTTGAGAAAGCTAAACACAGTATTCTACGCTGAACAGACGACTCACTTGAAGGAGCGACCATAGTGCCCAGCGTATCTAGCCTGAAAAATCTTGATTTGACGCTGCTAGCTCAGCGGCTAGGGCGGCTTTGTCAGCAGTTGAAGGTGGAAGTGACCGCCGCTGAATCCTGCACGGGCGGTGGTATTGCCAGTGCGATTACCAGCACGGGGGGTAGCTCTGCTTACTTTACAACGGGCTATGTGACCTATGCGAACGCGGCTAAGACCCGCCTGCTCGGCGTGCCAGACGCTATACTGGCAGAACACGGGGCGGTGAGCGAAGAAGTAGTGAAAGCGATGGTGCAAGGCGCCTGCCGGGATAGCGGTGCGGGCTTGGGCGTTGCCGTTAGTGGGGTGGCCGGGCCGGATGGTGGTAGTGCTGAAAAGCCGGTGGGTACCGTTTGGCTCGCCTGGGGTGATACCGCTGAGCAGCAAGCCGAGTGTTTCCACTTCCCTGGGGATCGCCAAGCAGTGCGCGAGCAGGCAGTGCGGCAGGCGCTGGCAGGGCTGGTGGCACGCCTGGATGCGCGGGTGAAGGCAGGCAAGCAGGGGTAGGGGTAGGAAAATAGTTAAGAGAAAGCGTGATCAAGGATTTGTTTACGGCACAATCTTTGGCATACTACTGGGTAATTATACAGCTTGTTATGAGGAATCTCTGAATGGCTCAGGATGACAACCGCACAAAAGCGCTAAACGCTGCACTCACCCAAATCGACCGTCAGTTCGGCAAGGGCACCGTCATGCGTCTAGGTGACGCACCGCGTGTGGTCATGCCGTCGGTTTCCACGGGTTCGTTGGGTCTGGATATCGCACTTGGCATCGGCGGGCTGCCGTTTGGCCGCGTAGCTGAAATTTTTGGTCCGGAGTCCTCGGGTAAGACAACGCTGACCCTTTCGGTGATTGCGCAAGCGCAAAAGCAAGGCAAAGTGTGTGCGTTCGTGGATGCCGAGCACGCTCTGGATCCAAGCTATGCCGAAAAGCTAGGCGTCAACCTGGATGATCTACTGATTTCCCAGCCGGACACTGGCGAGCAGGCGTTAGAAATTACCGATATGCTGGTGCGTTCCGGCGGTGTTGACGTGATTGTTATCGACTCTGTCGCTGCGTTGACCCCGCGCGCTGAAATCGAAGGCGAAATGGGCGATACCCATGTTGGCCTACAGGCACGTTTGATGTCTCAGGCGCTACGTAAAATTACCGGTAATATCAAAAACGCCAACTGCCTGGTGATCTTCATCAACCAGATCCGCATGAAGATCGGCGTGATGTTTGGTTCACCCGAAACCACCACCGGCGGTAACGCGCTTAAGTTCTACGCCAGTGTGCGTCTGGATATTCGCCGCACCGGCTCGGTGAAAGTAGGCGATGAAGTCACCGGTAACGAAACCCGCGTGAAAGTAGTCAAAAACAAGGTGGCACCGCCATTCCGCCAAGCTGAATTCCAGATTCTTTACGGCAAGGGTATCTACCACGCTGGCGAGGTTATTGACCTGGGCGTGCAGTGCAATCTGGTCGATAAAGCCGGTGCTTGGTACAGCTATAAAGGCAAGAAAATCGGCCAGGGTAAAGCAAACTCCGCGCTTTATCTGGAAGAGCACCCAGACATTATGCTCGAAATCGAAACGCAGATTCGTGAGCAGCTCTTGGCCAAGCCTGATCCTAAAAAGGAGAAGGAAGGTGCCCCTGCCGAAGCAGCGGCTGAAGTGGATGCCAACGATGACGATCTGCTCTAAGTCTTTTCTAACCGAGACAATCTAATGGCCTTTATGTCTCAGCGCGATGCCACTCCCCGTGACATCGCGATTGGCTTACTGGCTCGGCGCGAATACTCTCGCGCCGAACTAGCCCAGCGCTTAAAGAAAAAAGCCTTCGACGATACCGCTATTGACGAGTGTTTAGACGCTCTGGCCGAACAGGGCTTGCAATCTGATGCGCGTTTTGCAGCTAGTTTCGTACGCTCGCGCATTCTGCGCGGCCAGGGTGTTATTCGTATTAAAGGTGAATTGCGCCAACGCGGCGTCGACCAGGAAACCCTTAACGCTGCTTTTGAAGAGGTGGAGGAGGGGGAGCAGATTGACTGGTTCGAGCTAGCCCGGGAAACACTGACGCGGCGCTTTGATAGCCCCGGCGAAACACCTAAAGAGCGCGCTCGACGCGAGCGCTTTCTGGCTAGTCGTGGCTTCGATTTTGAGCAAATCCGCTATGCGCTTTCCTGTCTGTAATACATTTTCTCTATCTCTGTAATACTTTTCCCCTGCCTATAAAACGCCTGCTCTTACTTTTCTAATAGCGCTCTCATACGCTTTTCTAGCTATTTGTTTGCCTCTCTGCCACTAAGTGCGGCTTTAGTCGTTTGACAACTGCGCTATAATGGCCTCTTTGCGACCCCTGAGGGTAGCGTCGACAGCGCCCTGGGACACCACGCTTTCTTGTTACGGATACCCTATGAAAAGCGCAGAAATTAGACAGGCCTTTCTCACCTTCTTTGAAGAGCAGGGGCATACGATTGTACCCACCAGCTCTTTAGTGCCGGGCAATGACCCGACGCTGCTGTTTACCAATGCCGGCATGGTGCCTTTCAAAGATGTATTTCTGGGTCGCGACCCACGCCCCTACGTGCGTGCAACATCTGCGCAGCGCTGCGTACGCGCAGGCGGTAAGCATAATGATTTAGACAATGTCGGCTATACCGCACGTCACCACACGTTTTTTGAAATGCTGGGTAACTTCAGTTTTGGCGACTACTTCAAGCACGACGCCATACGCTTTGCCTGGGTATTTCTGACCGAAACGCTGGGTCTGCCTAAAGAGAAACTGTGGGTAACGGTACATGTTAGCGATGACGAAGCTGAACGTATCTGGAAAGACGAGATCGGTATTGACCCCGAGCGCTTTTCCAAATTAGACGAAGATAACTTCTGGCAGATGGGCGACACCGGTCCTTGTGGCCCGAGTTCGGAAATCTTTTTTGACCACGGTCCAGAGGTATGGGGCGGCCCTCCCGGTAGCCCGGAAGAAGATGGCGACCGCTACATCGAAATCTGGAACCTGGTGTTCATGCAGTTTGATCGTGATAGCCAAGGTACGCTCAACCCGCTACCCAAGCCCTCTATCGATACCGGTATGGGCTTGGAGCGCGTAGCTGCCGTCATGCAGGGCGTGCATTCCAACTACGAAATTGATCTGTTCCAGAGCCTGCTGCAGGCTGCGGCTAAAGCTACCGGGCACCCTGATACCACTACACCTTCGCTGCGCGTGATTGCCGACCACATCCGCTCTTGTGCCTTCCTGATTGCCGACGGTGTACTGCCTTCTAACGAAGGGCGTGGCTATGTATTGCGTCGCATCATTCGCCGCGCGATCCGCCATGGTCACAAGCTGGGAGCCGTAGAGCCGTTCTTCCACAAGCTGGTGGACGCGCTGGATGCCGAAATGGGTGATGCGTATCCAGAGCTTCGCGAAGCGAATGACCAGATCACTCGGGTACTGTTGAAAGAAGAAGAGCAGTTTGCTCGCACCCTGGACCATGGCATGGGGCTGTTGAATGCAGCCTTAGCCGAGCTGGATGGCAAGGTGCTGCCGGGTGAAACAGTGTTTAAGCTTTACGACACCTACGGCTTTCCTTTTGATCTCACCGCTGATGTGTGCCGCGAACGCGGCGTCACTCTCGATGAAGAGGGCTTTCAGCAGGCCTTAGAGGCCCAACGCGAGCGTGCCCGGGCGGCTAGCCAGTTCGGCGCTGATTACAGCGCCTCTATTGAACTTGACGGTGAGACCGCTTTTACTGGCTATGACCGCCTGGAGGATCAAGCCAAGGTAACGGCACTGGTCGACAGCGAAGGCAATGCGCTGGCTGCGCTGAAAGCGGGGCAGAAGGGCGTTGTGGTGCTAGATCGCACGCCATTTTACGGTGAGTCCGGCGGCCAGGTGGGCGATACCGGCTACCTGTATGTCGACGGCGGTCGTTTCCAGGTAACGGATACCCAAAAGCAGAGCGGGCATCACTTACACCAGGGCATTATGGTGGAAGGTTCGCTGAGTGTCGGTGCTAGCGTACGCGGCGAAGTGGATGCCAGCCTGCGTACCGCCACGATCCGTAACCACTCGGCGACTCACTTGTTGCACAAAGCGCTACGTATGGTACTAGGCGATCACGTGCAGCAAAAAGGCTCGCTGGTTAATGCTGAGCGGCTGCGCTTCGACTTTAGCCATTTTGAGCCGATGACTGCCGAGCAGTTGGCGGAAGTCGAACGGCTGGTCAATGAGCAGATACTGGCTAATGCGCCGACTAAAACCGAGCAAATGAGCCTGGATCAAGCCAAAGCCAAAGGGGCGGCGGCGCTGTTTGAGGCCAAATACGCCGAGAATGTGCGGGTACTGACGATTGGTGCCGACGACTTCTCTATCGAGTTGTGCGGTGGTACCCACGTGGCACGCAGTGGCGATATCGGCTGCTGTCATGTGATGAGTGAAGTGGGCATTGCCTCTGGTGTACGTCGTATCGAAGCGATTACCGGCGAAAACGCACTAACTTACTTCCGCGAGCAGGAAGCTCGCCTTGAGCGCTTGGGGGAACGTTTGAAGACCAAGCCTGAGCAAGTTGAAGCGCGGGTAGAGTCTCTGGTTGAGCGCAATCGTAGCTTAGAAAAAGAGTTGGAGCAGCTTAAAGCCAAGCTCGCCAGTGCTGCGGGTAGTGACATGCTGAGTCAGGTGCAAGAGGTCAACGGCGTTAAACTGTTAGCGACGCAGCTGGAAGGTGTCTCTGGCAAAGACCTGCGCGGCATTCTTGACCAACTTAAGAATAAGCTCAGTTCCGGGGTCATTATCCTTGGGGTTGCCGATCAGGCGGCGGGCAAAGTCAGCCTGATTGCCGGGGTAACCCAAGATTTGACCGGCCGAGTGAAAGCCGGTGAGCTGGTTAACCATGTTGCCTCTCAAGTGGGAGGTAAAGGTGGTGGCCGCGCGGATATGGCTCAGGCAGGAGGTAGCCAGCCCGATGCCCTGCCGGATGCGTTGAAGAGCGTACCGGCATGGTTGGAAAACGCACTTAGCTAAACCCAAAGGCCGGTGGCATGATTGTCACCGGCCTTATTTATTTAGGAGATCTCTGATTAACTATTGCGCTTGTTCATACGACGTTGAAATTAGCTTCAAAATGCTCATTTACTTTATGTAAACTCCGCTTTTTCATCTAATTTCGCCTTGTCTGAACTGCGCTCATTACGTTAATCAAAGACTCCTAGTGATAAATGTAACTTCACCCTCCATTCCCGAACGCATAGGAAAAACGGCATATGGCACTATACGTACAGAAGTTCGGCGGCACTTCGGTGGGCTCTGTCGAGCGTATCAAGGCCGTAGCGGAAAAAGTTAAGGGCTTCCGTGATCAAGGCCATCAGGTGGTGGTTGTGGTCTCCGCTATGAGCGGCGAAACCAACCGCCTCACGGACATGGCTCAGGCACTTAATGACGATCCCGCACCGCGCGAGATGGATATGCTGCTGTCGACCGGCGAGCAGGTGACGATTTCACTACTCGCCATGGCGCTGCAGCAAATTGGCGTGCAAGCCACTTCACACACTGGCGCCCAGGTAGGTATCCATACGGACAGCGCCTATACCAAGGCGCGCATCCAGCGCATCGAAACCGACGACCTGAAAGCTGACCTGGCAGCAGGGCAGGTGGTGGTCGTAGCCGGTTTCCAAGGGGTGGATGAGGACGGCAACATCACTACCCTGGGTCGTGGTGGCTCTGACACCACGGGTGTGGCCCTGGCCGCCGCACTTGGCGCCGATGAGTGCCAGATCTACACCGATGTGGACGGGGTATACACTACTGACCCGCGTGTATGTTCCAAAGCGCAGCGCTTAGAGAGCATTACCGTGGAAGAGATGCTGGAGCTGGCCAGTCTCGGCTCTAAAGTACTGCAGATCCGCGCGGTAGAGTTTGCCGGTAAATACAACGTGCCCCTGCGGGTGCTGTCGAGCTTTGAAGACGGCCCCGGTACCCTAATTGTTGCAGAAGCAGACAAAGACGAGGACGCTATGGAAGAACCACTGATCTCCGGTATCGCCTTTACCAAGAATGAAGCCAAACTGACCTTGCTCAATACGCCGGATGTGCCAGGCGTCGCTTCTCGTATTCTTGGCCCGATTGCCGATGCCAATATCGAAGTCGATATGATCGTACAGAACGTTGCCCCGGCTGGTGACTATACTGATTTCACCTTTACAGTTGCCAAAGGCGATTACAAAGCAACCAAGAAACTGCTTGAAGAGACGGTGATCCCGGATTTAGGTGGCGGCGAGCTGCGTGGTGATGACAACATCGCCAAGGTCTCCTTGGTCGGTGTGGGAATGCGCTCTCACGCGGGTGTGGCATCAAAAATGTTCCGCGTGCTGGCTGATGAGAACGTCAATATTCGTATGGTCTCCACCTCTGAGATTAAAATCTCAGTCGTCATTGATGAGAAGCATATGGAACTTGCCGTCAATGCGTTACACAAAGCCTTTGGTTTAGATAAGACAGATATCGAATCTGAATAACATTAATGCCTTAAATCTTCTACGCTGAAGGGGTACTTGCTGCCATGTGGTGGTGAGCTTTCTTTCAACGGGAGGTTGAGGTGTCATGGAGCCGGAGCCGTTGGTGACAGGCAACGCTATGCCGCATAATGGCCTAGTGTTGCCTCGGTCTGACATATCCCGTTGCATAAAACGTCTGAAAAGGAGATCAGCCATGCTCATCCTAACTCGTCGTGTTGGCGAAACCTTGATGATCGGTGATGAAATCACTGTCACCGTACTAGGTGTGAAAGGCAATCAAGTGCGTATCGGTGTTAATGCGCCTAAAGATGTTGCGGTTCACCGGGAAGAGATTTATCAGCGCATTCAGCGTGAAAGAAATAGTGAAAACGAAGTGGAATAAGACTTGCGGGTTTGCACGATGACGCGATGCTTAAGACGTAAGCTTGTAGGTAAGATATGGCCGGTGTGAAAAAAATCCGTAGAAGGCTAGACATAAGAACCTCAAATCGGTAATATTCGCGCCGTGCCGTTGAGGAGAGGTGGCCGAGTGGCTGAAGGCGCTCCCCTGCTAAGGGAGTATAGGGTTTATAGCCCTATCGAGGGTTCGAATCCCTCTCTCTCCGCCAATAGCATGGCCATTAACTACTTAGCTATAGAAAGTGCTTAGTTAGACATTACTCTTTTAGCTAGAAAGTACATGGTCACAAGGTATGCGCCCGTAGCTCAGCTGGATAGAGTACCTGACTACGAATCAGGGGGTCGGAGGTTCGAATCCTCCCGGGCGCGCCACCTACTTAGTAGCAGTATTAGTAAATATTAGTTGTAACATTACGCGCCCGTAGCTCAGCTGGATAGAGTACCTGACTACGAATCAGGGGGTCGGAGGTTCGAATCCTCCCGGGCGCGCCAGATTTCAAAACCCGCTCTCTTAA
>NZ_PJBT01000019.1:0-59917 GCF_002836035.1 Halomonas sp. MES3-P3E
ACAACGTCCGCCCCCTGCTTGGTGATACTGCTTAAGTTAGCCTTCCCTAAATAAAAAACCGCGTGCTAAATAAATAGCACGCGGTTTTTTAAATAACGCCTAAGGCCAACTTAACCGCACTTGGACCAGCCGCAGCCTGCGTAACAGGTGGGGCAACCATCCATCATGATCAGCTCACCGCGGCACTCAGGGCAGTTTCCCACCGTGGCCGGGCCGCTGCCTTCAGGCTTTTTTTCCGCGGTAGCCTTTTCGCCGATCGGCTCTACCGCACCCGCTTCAACAGGCGCATCGCCCGTCTCCTCATCCGGCTGCCAAGCATGGCCATGGGTCATGCGGTGGGCATAGCGCTCAACCAGCTTCTCAACCGGCACTTGATTGCCATCCCGATCCAGGAAACCGCGACGATAAAGAATCTGCTGTATCGACCAAGCAATCGCAGCGACCTCTGAATCGTGAAACATCGGCTTGTTCCAGCGGTTCATACCGCAGCGTACCAGGCCTTTGTCCCACGCCACTTTGCGCAAATCCGCCACTGCCTGGGTGACATAACCACCGCGGGCCGCCAGCGAAAGGCTGCGCATGGTGGCGGTGATCCACTGGTGCTCGCTGGAGAGCTGGCCCGACGGGAAAAAGAACTCTACCGGACGCTCAATCACCACGCGTTTGCCGCCAATCACGCCTTCCACCGGCATAAACGACACCAGCAGATAGACTTTCTTGCGACCTTCCGCGCCCACGTACGAAATCTTCTCTGATACGGCTTCTAGGGTGCCTTCCGGGCGTGACGGAATCCGCACCGTCAGCGGGCTTTCATCCTGTAGCTCAGGAACGGGCGCGGCCTGCTCCTGCTGCTTGATGCGGTAACCAACGATTTTTGAGGTAATTTCTACAGCCATGGTGTTCTCCACTTAGCAAAGGTAATCGGGCGGTTCTTTACATGGACGCTGCTAGCAAGGGCGCAGCCCCCGCCGCTACCATTTGCCGTAGGTGCCCTCTTTTAAGCCATCAAACAGGTTGGCAGCGTTATGTTCTTCGCCGTCGTAAACCACCTTTTCATCCCCGGTCAGTTCGAGGGTTTCGCCATTTTCCAGCTCAAATACATAGGTGGTGTTTTTAAGATCATCTTCACGTACCAGCACGCCCTGGAAGGCCTCAGGGTTAAAGCGGAAAGTGGTGCAGCCTTTTAAGCGGCTTTCATAGGCCTGCAAATAGAGGTTCTGGAACTGCTCAAACGGGAACTCGGTGGGCACATTAACCGTTTTCGAGATCGCTGAATCCACCCAGTGTTGCGCAGCGGCCTGAACGGCGACGTGCTGCTCGGGTGAGATCGCATCGGCGGTAACGAAATAGTCAGGCAGGTCGCTATCCACCGCATCAGCGGCAATAAAGTGACGGTAGGCGGCCAGCTCAAAGGAGACGACTTCTACCTGCTCTTTGGTCTTCTTGCCCGACTGGATAATATTGCGGAAGTAGCGGTGCGAGAAAGAGGGTTCGATACCGTTGGAGGCGTTGTTACCCATCGACAGGCTGATCGTGCCGGTCGGCGCGATCGAGCTGTGGTGAGTAAAGCGTGCGCCATACTCGGCAAGCTGTGCGACCAGTTCGGGCTCAAGCTCGGCCACTTGGGCCATGTACTGGCTGTAACGGGCATGCAGAATACGCCCCGGTACTTGATCGCCCACTTCATAACCATCTTTGGCCAGTTGTGGGCGCTCGCGCAGCATCTTGGGGGTAATGGTGTGCTCCTGCTCAAGCACCGGCGCCATGCCTTTCTCTTTAGAGAGTTCCAGCGCCTGCTTCCAGCCCTCAATCGCCAAGTGACGGCTCACTTCATCGGTGAATACCAGTGACTGCTTCGAGCCATAAGGGATTTTGAGCATAGTAAGCGTCGACCCCAGGCCCAAAAAGCCCATGCCGTGGCGGCGCTTGGCCTCAATTTCACGCTGCTGCTGCGGCAGCGGCAGACCAGCAATTTCCACCACGTTATCGAGCATGCGGGTAAAGATGGCGACGACCTTGCGGTAACGCTCCCAGTCAAAGCGTGGTTCGGCGCCGAAGGGATCGATGACGAACTTGGTCAGGTTGACGGAGCCCAGCAGGCAGGCACCTTCCGGCGGCAGCGGCTGCTCGCCACAGGGGTTGGTAGCGCGAATATCCTCGCAGAACCAGTTATTGTTCATGCGATTGACTTGGTCGATCAGGATGAAACCTGGCTCGGCGTAGTCATAGGTGGAGGACATGATGGTGTCCCATAATTCGCGCGCTTTGATCACTTCCACAATACGGCAGGCGACGCGGCCTTCGGCATCCACCGTGTAGCCCTCTTCCACTACCGGCCAGTCACGGTAGATCAAGTCTTCCGCTTTAACGTCCTCTTTCTCACCAGGGTGCAGTGGAAAGGCCAACGGCCAGTCGGTATTGTTTTTCACCGCTTCCATAAACTCGTCGGTGATCAGCAAGCTAAGGTTAAACTGACGCAAGCGCCCCGCTTCGCGCTTCGCCTGGATAAACTCACGCACATCCGGGTGGCCCACATCGAAGGTACCCATCTGGGCGCCACGGCGGCCACCGGCAGAAGCCACGGTGAAACACATCTTGTCGTAGATATCCATAAACGCCAGCGGACCATTGGTGCCTGCGCCAGCACCAAACACAAACGCGCCTTTGTAGCGTAGTGTCGAGAAGTCGTAGCCGATACCCGCCCCTGATTTTAGCGTCATACCCGCATCCACGACGGAGTCGAGAATATCGCGCATGGAGTCGCGAATGGTGCGCGAGACGGTGCAGTTGATCAGGCTTACCGCTGGCTTGTAAGCCTCTGCGCCCGCATTAGAGAGAATGCGACCGGCAGGAATAGCGCCATGCTCCAGCGCCCAGCGAAATTTCGGCAACCACTCTTCTGCCTTGTCTCCTTCCACCGCTGCAAGGGCGCGTGCAACACGCTCAAACGTAGCACCGACATCTTGGTCGACGGGCTGGCTATGACGATCCTTGAGGCGGTACTTGGCATCCCAGATCTCCCGCGAAGGGGCCTGCATCGGGACATCGTTAGAGGTCTTCATAGCCTTAGCAGCGGTGCTCATGTCGCAAAACTCCTTCACAACGGGGTGAATATAGCGCTTAAATGGGGCGATTATACGTGGCATCAGAGTGAAGTATAGACTTGACTTTCCACCATATAAGGCACTTTTTTAGCTATTTTCTACCATATATAGAAAAATCAGCGCGTTACTCTTTTGACAGTCTCAAACACGCTATAGACTGTTTTTCCGGTTAATCGTCTAGGGATTTTGGTTACATGGCTCACATCATCACGGCGACGCTCGCCCTGCGTTTCCACGCCTCAATGGTAATCGCTATGCTAACGCCTATATTCGTTACGGCGGCAATGGTCGTCTCATTGATGGTCGCAACGTCCATGGCTAACGCAGCCACATTTAATACCGACGACGTGGCTACCCACGAACATTGGCAGTCGATGACACTGTCATTGGGGAGTGAACGACACTACCGGGCGATAGAAACTCACAGCTATTCTGATGCCACCCTAAGCCTGAACGCCACCGCAGGCGTTTGTGATTTACCCTGGCTGGAGATGCGCGTGACGCTTGAGCAGCAGCAAGGTGAAAGCCGTGCAGTGAACTTAGTACCCGCCAGGCTACGCATTGATGAGCAGCCCGTGATTGATACCATGGCGGAGTTTATAACCGAACGCGGCGACGACGGGTTTTATGCCCACTTTTACTTAAGCGACTTAACGGCGCTGATGGCCGACATGCGCCAGGGCGAGCAGTTATTTCTCGGTTTTGACCAGGCAGAGCGCGAGCCTTGGTATATGACCTTTAGCCTGCAAGGCGCCGACGCGGCGATTAACCGGATGCTCACCCAGTGTGAAGGTAGCGGAACCCATTAAGGTGTGAATGATTAGATCGGCATCACAGGCTCAGGCGCCATTTCAACGCGATTACGTCCGCCATGCTTAGCGCGGTACATCGCATCGTCTGCCCGGGAAATGATGGTTTTACAGCTGTCGCCCGACTGCCAAACGGCAACGCCGATACTCACCGTGATCGTTTGCTCAAGGCCCGCAATGCGTAGCTCTGCTACCAGCGAGCGCAGGCGCTCGGCTAAACCAATAGCGGCATCAACGTCTGAATGAGTGGCCAGCACAATAAACTCCTCGCCCCCCCAGCGGCCTAAGTGGTCACAGCCCCGCAACGAACTCTCCACCAGGCGCGCCAAGGCCACCAGCACATCATCACCAACGTTATGGCCGTGGGCATCGTTGATCTGTTTGAAGTTATCGACATCAAATAGCAGCAGGGCAAAGGCAGCCGCGTAGCGCTTGGCCGCCACTAGCTCTGCATTGATCGCTTCCTCGATGCGGTAACGGTTCCACACCTTGGTTAAGGGATCGAAATGCGCTAGCTGCTCAAGCCGCTGATTTGCCTCGGCAAGGGCTTCCCGCTCTCGCTCCAAATGCATGTTCAGTGAGCTAATTTCATAGGCTGAAATCGCCAACGTCAGGTCTTCACCTAAATCGACCGCCGCTAGGCGCTCTACCCGCTGCCATGCTTCGCTTTTGCCCACCACCTCTTCATGCCAAGCAACCGACGGGGTCACTATCGACGCTGGCTGAGGGCTAGTCGAAGGCTGCATCGCCCAATACAATGTTTCTACCTGCTCAGGGCGAAAGAAAATTAACCATGCGCGCTGGGTAGAGTTCATCGGTAGCGGGACGGCCAAGGCGCCGCACTGGTCGGGCATGGCTAACGAGCAGGTTAACGGCTCTTTGGCCAGCTCACGTGTGCACCAAGGTCCGCTATGTACGTGGGCTCTTTCGAGGCGTAACACAAACTGACTTATAGCTTCCGGGGCAGGCGTCACGCCCGCTTGATAAGCGCCCCCATTCACCCAAAGCACGATGCCATGGGCGCGAAACAGCTTCATCCAGGTAGCCGCCTGCTCATGGAGTAGCTGCTGGGGGCTCTGCGGCTCACTGGGCGCTCGTGCACTCAATATCAAGCTATCCTGTACGCGCTGTAAGTAGCGCGCTTCTTGACGCGCCCGCAGTAACAGCATGCGCTGCGTGGCCATTTGCACTAAGGTGCGTACGGCATCGCGTACCGATGGCTCAACTGAATGCGGGCTTGCCGAGTGGCAAAACACCAAGCCCCACAGGCCAGTATCTCCTTGCATGGCTAAACTCAGCGAACCACGCACCCCCATGCGCTTTAGGTAGCGCTGCCTTTCTGGAGCCGGGGCACGTAAAAAACTGCCGCTTAAGCGTGTGGCGGAACAAGCGGGCATCAGCGTTTCAGGCGGAGCATTAACGTCTTCAATCAACCGCACAGGGTGATTTTCATAGCTCAGTCGCAACGTGCTAGGAAAGTCACTAGCGGGAAAGCGCTGGCCCAGTAGCGGAGGCAAATGCTCTCCCTGCGCTTCGGCAACCATTAAGCCATGCCAATCACTATCGAAATGGCACACGCTGACACGATCATAGCCGGTGAGCTGTTGTATAGCATGTACCAAGGAGTCGAGTAGCTCCTCTTGATGAGTCGCTTCAGCCAAGTGCATCAACCGTTCGTTCACCGTCCCCAGTAGACGCCGCTTGCCGAGGGGATTGAGAGGCTCAATTTCAACAATAACTTGCTCATCCTCTCGGTAAGCATGCAGTTGAAAACGTACGCTACTGTGCTTAGGGCGAATAAACGCCAATGGCCCAGGCAAGCGTTGCTGCCCCTGAAGCTCACGGCGTACCCGCTGGCTAAGGCGTTTGCCCAACACGCAGGCAAGACTTAACTCCCCGTTTTCAGGGCACTCAATGCCGGTTAAGCGGGTTAAATTTGTGCTGGTAGCTTGGATACGCCGACAATCGGCATCTAAAACCAGCAGGGCACCAAACGACTGTAATAGCGGGCGGTACATGGACACAGGCGTGGCCTCAAGAATCTATTCACCCTTCGACCTGCTGCCTCAACAACAGCTCTACGCGCCGGTTGGCCGCTCGGCCATCCGCGGTTGCGTTCGTTTCCATGGGTTGGGTGTCAGCATAGCCGACGGCCCGCATATGAGAAATATTGAACCCTTGGCGCTCTAAATGACGCACGACGGCAATAGCCCGCGCGGATGAAAGCTCCCAATTAGAGGGAAAGCGCGCTGTCGAAATGGGTACGCTATCGGTATGACCTTCCACCGAAATCTGCCCGTCAAAACTGGCTAATACATCGATAAGGCTTTCAACCACGCCGCGCCCTTGAGGCGTCAACACTGCTTGGCCACTGGAAAATAATAGGCTGTTATCAATACGCAGTGTGACCCCTTCACGCCCTTGCGACACGCTCACTCCAGGAATATTGAGCCCGGAAAACTGCGGCTGCAGCCCTTGGTGGCGGGGCTGTATACCTGTGGCAAGTGACGCTAGCGGCAGCGATGATACAGCGCTAGCCGAGCGCATAAAAGCCGTATCCGCCGCTTCACCACCCCCCGGTGGCGTCAGTGAAAGCAAGAGGACAAATAGCGTGATGAGCAGCGTCAGCACATCAAGATAGCTGGTTAGCCATCCCTCTTCGCCCTCCCCAGGCGAGACCGGTATTTCCAGGGCGTGACGGGTATCACGGTCTAACATGATAACTATCCCTTCGCCGCCGAACTAACCGAGGAGTCTGGTCTTGGTTTGACGCTGTTATCACGAATTTCATCGTGGTAATTGGCCACAAACGAGTTAAGGGTCTCTTCAATGAACGAGGGCAGACGGCGCTTAGTGATCAGTGAGATGCCTTCCAAAACCATGTTCATGGTAATCAAGCGCTCTTCGGTCCGGCGCTCTAGCTTCACTGCAATCGGCTTAAACACCAAATTGGCGAGTAAAATGCCGTAGAAGGTGGTCAGCAGTGCCACCGCCATGCGTGGGCCAATGACCTGCAGGTCGCCAGCATCCATGACTTCCAGCATGTTCACCAGCCCCACCAGGGTGCCGATCATGCCAAATGCAGGCGCATAGGTAGCCATGGTGCGAAATATTTGTGCTTCAGCCTGTTCACGCGCTTTCAGGCGGGCAATGCGCCAGCGCAGCATGTCAAAAATTTCGTCCTCTTTGGTGTTGGCGATCACCAGTTGAATGCCGGTGCGTAAAAACGGATTGCGGGTATGCTCTAGCTCGCGCTCAACCGCCCGCACATCGCCTTTAAACCACAGTCGTGACATATCGACCAGTTCCCGGATATCGTCACGCATATAGGTGTTTTCGCGCCGGAATACTAGGCCCACCAACCGCACCACACGGAGCACTTCTCTCAGCGGATAGCTGATAAAGGTAGCCGCCAACGTACCAGTCACCACAATGGCCAGGCCCGGCAAATTGATAAAGCTTGAAGGGGACTCTGCGGTCAAAAACAGTACACTGACCAGCAGCAATATGCTGGCAAATATACCTATCAGCGTCGAAGGATTCATCCACGGCTCCTTGCCGGTCACAAGTGAGTAAAAAAGAGGTGTTATGCCGAGTCGTGTAAACGCGCACGTAAACGGCTGACGGCCTGACTGTGTAGTTGAGAAACGCGTGATTCCGTTACGCCCAACACAGCCCCTACTTCCTTGAGGTTGAGTTCTTCCTGGTAATACAGTGCCATGAGCAGTTTTTCACGCTCTGGCAGTGCGTCAATCGCATCAATCAGCGTTTGCCGCTGCTGGCCATCAAGCAACTGCTCGAACGGTGAGTTGCTCAGTTCATTACTGACCGGCTCGCCGCCATCGGCCACCAGCTCTTCAAACGGCAGCAATTGGCCACTGTTGGTGTCATTGAGGAGCTGCTGGTATTCACTCAACGGCATTTCAAGATGGTGGGCGATTTCGTTCTCTTCCGGTGCTCGCCCCAGCTGTTGTTCTAACTGGCGAACGGCATTGTCTACTGCGCGCGCTGAACGACGCACACTGCGGGGCAGCCAATCGCGGGTGCGCAATTCATCCATCATCGCACCGCGAATTCGTTGGCTGGCAAAGGTCGCAAAGGTCGCACCTTGGGTAGCATCAAAGCGACCGAGCGCTTCCAGCAGCCCTACCATCCCTGCTTGAATAAGGTCATCGAGCTCAATGCTGGCTGGTAAGCGGACCTGAAGCGTCAAGGCCTGACGTCGTACCAGTGGCATATATTGCGTCAACAGCTCACTCTGTTTGATCCTACCTTGTGCTGTGTACATCCTTTCGCCTCGCGGCTATACAGCCTTCACTGATAGTTCACAATCATTTGCAGCCCCTGCACTCGAACCGGCCGTTGGCCTGGGCGTAAGGCGAAACGAAAATGCAATGGCACACCTGCCGTCCGTCCTGCCAATGCGGTAGTGGACCCGCGCATGCCGGTTAACGCAACGCACTGCTCAGGATGGCACAACCAAGCGTTTAACAGCGCACCGGGAGGATGGCTGAACTGCCACTGAATACGCTCAAGCTGCTTTGTCCGAAGATTCGCCGCAGCGGGCGGAGAAACGTTTTGGCTAGCGCTTGCCCGATCACTCATCGCCACCATCAGCCCAGGAACCTGGGTGCTCCAACTGCCGGTAGCGGCCTGGGCACTCGCCGTTAATCCTGCCAGTAACCACCCTGTTAGCAGTAGCGCCACCAGCGGCAGCGCCCTTCTTAATTGCAAGCTTAGCATGCTTAGTCACCTTGGCGGAGTATGCTCATCGTGCAAGTACCAGTAGTTCCATATTTAAGTAGTATTCGGCGGCACCACGCAAGTTGTCGAGCAATCCCTGGCGCGGCAAATGCGGTTCATGAAGCGCTAGCAAACGACGCGGCCCACCGTGTTCCTGTAGCTGGCGCAAGGTGCTGTACATGGCAGCAAAGGCATCGGCATCGCTATTGATCCATAGTGCCCAACGGCTGTACTGAGCGCGTAACTGAGCAAGGTCAGCAGTATCTGCCGCCACGATATGCACATCCCAGTCTTCAGGGTCACCGGCCCAGCTTCGACCTAACGTGGACCACTGCCCCAGACGTGCTTTGACTTTGTTTACCTGAGAGGCACCGCTACCGGGCAGCCCAACCACTATAAGCGGAATTTTGGGTCTGGGTGGCGCTATCGCCTCAGGCGCTTCTGCTTCTACTGCTGCAGCCGTAGGCGTTAATAACGATGGGCTCTGTTCTGGTTCTGGCACATGCTCGGCCGCCGCGACATCAACCGCCCCTTCCGCCTGCTGCTGGCGCTGCAGATTCGCCCACTTACGCAGCCCTGAAGCTTGATCTTGATCGCTCACGTCACACCCTCTCGGCTGACACTGCCCATTTGGCGAATCGCATCGCGGGCCATAAACGCGTAAACCAGCGCATCAAGCATGCCAGTATCGCGACGCCGACGGCTCGTGCCTAATAAATTGAGCAGGTCGCCGCGCAGCGTTTGCGCCTCTTCATCATCGGCAACATCAAGATGCCCGGCAACGGATGCCAAGCCGCTGGCCATGAGTAGGCGCACTTCGGCATTAACATCGCCGCTGTCGGCCTCTTTTAACTGCTGCCAAGCGCGGCGTGTTAATGCCGCTAAGCCATCGCTTTGAAGTTGTGTTAACAGTAGCGAGAGCACCTCGGCTCCCAGCCGAGCAGGGGTAAGCCAGTAGCGGCGCGCTACCACTTTGGCGCTTTCCGGATCACGCACTTCACCGTACCAAGCAAGCAGGGCATAACCCGTCGCATCCTCTACTTCGGCGTAGGCGGTCCACAGCTGCACGGATTGACCACGAAAACGAACGCCCACTTGGTGCGTCAGCACGCTGTCATTAAACAGCTGACGAATGGACTGGCGCTCGTGGTGAAAGCGTACCCGATGACTAGGGGATACTTGGCTGACCCAGGTCAAATGCTCGGCTTCCAACCACGCCAACGCATCAGGCTCGGGTAAGCGCGGCAATAAATGCACCGCGACGCCGCTTGATTCCGTCAGCGCGGCTAAGCGCGGCTGCCACCCAGCAGCATGGCGATGCTGTAACCAGGGTAGCGCCAGCCAAGCGCCCTCTGTGTCCAGGCCAATATCGGGCATTGCCCAGTCGCAGCCGCGCTCATTCCGCCGAGCTGACCACGCCATACCCAACGTCGTATTCACGGCGGGATAGTGGGCGAGCAATGCGTCCAAACGCTCTTCCTGCAGTCGGCTTGGGAGTGACGCTAAATCCCAGATCGCTTCTAATTCCGTAAATCCCGTCACGCGTTGGCGCAGCCGCGCCAGTAGCGACGACAAGCGGCGCCCTTGCCCGAGTACATCCCGCGACCAGCGCGGCATCCCCATGGGGGCGTCAGCGCTTTGTACCTGTTCGCGCTGCGGCGTTGCCGTACTTAGCGCTTGATCCACGAGTGCTTCAGGGGAAGCAATGGCCATATCTTCAGGCACCTGCTGACCATTTGAACCAAACAGCACACGCATCCCGTGGCGCATCACAATGTCGAGCACCGGCGCGAGGCGCCCCGCTTCATCCTGTTTAGTAATAATACAATCGTCTAACTCTGCCCCCGCCGCACGGGCAGCCTGACGATAACGCAGCACGACCTCTTCGAGGGTTTCCGGCTGGCTGGCGGCATTGAGCAGTAGCACCAGGCGCACTCGCGAGCGTCCCCCTTGCAGGTGGGCAATCTGCTCAATCACCCGCTGGTCACGCTGGCTCATGCCTACGGTGTCGATAATCACCCACTGCTTGCCCTGCAAGCGGCCCAGTAAATCGTCGATGGGTTGCTCGGCATCCAGCGCGTACATGGGCGTGTCCAGCAAACGCGCATAGATGCGTAGCTGCTCGTGGGCACCAATACGAAAGCTATCGGTAGTCACCAAGGCAACGGGGCGGGTACCGTGGCGCATCACAAAACGCGCGGCCAATTTAGCCGTGGTGGTGGTTTTGCCTACCCCCGTGGGGCCCACCAACGCAACGATACCGGTTTGGTCGAAAAAGCTGGCTTCATCGCTCAACACACAAAGGCGTTCGATCAGCTGCTGTCGCAGCCACTGCAGGGGCGCTTCGCTGTCGGCATTTAACGCGGCAAGCGGTTCGGGAAGCCCTGTCAGTAGCTCATCGGCAAGCTCGCTGCTAAAACCAACGTTCCATAGCAGTTGGCGCAGGCGGGCGGCCGTTCCCGTTGCTAGCGGCGGCTGGTAGGCAGCCGCTTTTGCGGGTGCGCTGCTTGCCAGCAGCTCACGCATATCCTGCATCTCACGCAATAACCGCTCGCTCATTGCCTGCATGGAGTCTTGCATTGGCGGCGCTGGCGATGGTTCTGGAGACGATAGCCCTGGGGACGATGCCCCTGAAGACGACGGCTCTGGAGGAAGTGACTCTGGCGAAGGCTCAAAATGGTCAATAGCTTCATCCGCCATGGCCAGAATCTCAACGCCCCCTTCGGTGCGCCGATTAGCCACAATCAGGGCATCTTCACCGAGCGCTTCGCGCACTTGGCGCATCACATCACGACTGTTGGCTCCCACGAAACGTCTAACGCTCATGACTTACCCTTTGCCTATGCTGAAAATGGTCAACGCTAGCCTATCACGGCAGGTGGCTACGAACGCCCGCCGACTAGGGTGGTGACCCTTAATGTACGGTCATCGGGAATCTCGGCTTGCGACAACACCGACATATGCCGTAGGCGACGGCGTAAAAAGCGCGAAAGCACTGCCCGCAACGAATGCTGCACGACCAGCACCGGCGGCTCGCCTGAGCTTTCGTGACGCTCTAGCGCCTGCTGCGCCTGGGTCATCAGTGTCTCGGCCAGGCCAGGTTCCATGGCACCGTTGCCATTCATCGCCTGTACCAGCACTTGTTCCAACTGAGCATCCAGCCCCATCACATTGAGCGTCTCTTGGCCGGCAAACCACTGCTGAACAATGGCACGCCCCAAGGACACACGGACTAGCGCGGTCAGCTCGTTGGGGTCTTTTTGCTGGGTGGCGTACTCCGCCAGGGTATCCAAAATGGTGCGCATATCACGGATGGACACGTCTTCATCGAGCAGGTTTTGTAAAATACGCTGCAATACCGTCAACGAAATCGCTTTTGGAATGACTTCTTCGACCAGGGCTTTTTGATCATCGCCCATTTTATCCAGCAGCTTCTGCACTTCTTGGCGGCCTAACATTTCAGGTGAGTGGCGGTGCAGCAGGTGGTTCAAGTGGGTCGCAATCACGGTGCTGGCATCAACCACGGTGTAGCCATATACCTGAGCGTGCTCACGCTGGCCGCTTTCAATCCACACAGCGGGCAAACCAAAGGCTGGGTCTTGGGTATGAGTGCCCTGCAATTCGCCTGAGACCTGGCCTGGGTTAATCGCCAGCCATTTACCCGGCTGCGCTTCGGCGCGGCCGATTTCAGCGCCTTTCATCGAAAGCACATAGGCGTTGGGCGGCAGCTCTAAATTATCGCGGATATGCACGACCGGCGGCAAAAAGCCCACTTCTTGAGCAAACTTTTTGCGCACACTTTTAATGCGCCCAAGCAGCTCACCTTTTTGGCGCGAGTCCACCAGCGGTATTAAGCGATGGCCCACTTCCAGGCCAAGAGTATCGACCAGCTGCACATCTTCCCAGCTTGCTTCCGGGGTCTCTTGTACAGGCACGGGGGCTGCGTCAATTTCCTCTTTAACCAAGGCCTTCTCTTTTTGGCGCGACAACAGCCACGCTAAACCACCCAGCAGCGCGGTGAAGAAGAGAAAGACAAAATTGGGCATGCCGGGCACCATGCCTAGCAAGCCCATGACCACGGCGGCTAAGATCAGTACCTGGGGGTTAACGAACAGCTGGCTCAGCATTTGCTGGCCAATATCCTCGTTCGTGTCGGTGCTCACCCGCGATACCGTGACACCCGCTGCGGTCGAGATCACCAGGGCGGGAATTTGTGCCACTAGGCCATCACCAATCGCCAGCAGCATATAGGTCTGGCCAGCAGCGCCAAAGCTCATATCATGCTGCAGCATACCAATCAGCAGCCCACCGATGATATTGACCACCATAATCACCAGGCCGGCGATGGCATCACCGCGGACAAACTTACTTGCACCGTCCATCGAACCAAAGAAGTCAGCCTCTTGGGCGACTTCTGCACGGCGCTTTTTGGCGTCTTCTTCGCCGATTAAACCGGCGTTAAGGTCGGCATCGATGGCCATTTGCTTGCCGGGCATCGCATCCAGCGTAAAGCGCGCACCCACTTCAGCAATACGGCCAGCACCTTTGGTAATGACCATGAAGTTGATAATGACCAGAATCAGGAAGACCACCAGGCCCACCGCGAAGTTACCGCCGACCAAGAACGCCCCAAACGCTTCAATTACCTTACCCGCGGACGCACCGCCTTGGTGGCCCTCCATTAACACTACCCGAGTGGAGGCGACGTTAAGCGAAAGACGCAACAGTGTGGTGAATAGCAACACAGCAGGAAACGCCGCAAAATCCAGCGGCTTCTGCGTAAACATGCTGACCATCAACACCATAATGGCCAAGGCAATATTGAAGGTGAAGAGTAAATCGAGCGCAAAGGGAGGCAAGGGCACAATCATCATGCCCAAAATCATCAGGATGAGCATCGGCCCGACCAGCAGCTTCATGCGCACGTTACCCATCCAGTCGCGCCGACCAATTAGCTGGTTTAAGCCTTTCATGATTGCGCCTCGTTACCGCCGGTGCCACGCCCGGGGTTTTCCAGCTCTGGGGGAACCGGTAGGTTATCGGGTGTTGGGGGCACGTCACCTCCTTGTTGTGCGACTTGTTTAAGCCGGTAGGCCCAGGCCATTACTTCAGCGACCGCAGTATACAGTTCGGCGGGAACCTCCGCATCGAGATCCACGTGATGGTACAGTGCGCGCGCTAATGGCGCTGCTTCTAAACGGGCAACGCCTGCTTCCTCACCAATTTCGCGAATACGCAAGGCCACCGCATCGGCACCTTTTGCTACCAAACGCGGGGCACCCATGCTGCCTTCCTGATACATCAGCGCTACTGCATAGTGGGTCGGGTTGGTAATGATGACGTCGGCCTGGGGCACTTTACTCATCATTCGGCCCCGCGCCATGGCCTGTTGCTGCTGGCGAATACGCGCTTTCAAGAGTGGGTCACCTTCAGACTCTTTATGCTCGCGCTTGATTTCTTCTTGGCTCATGCGCAGCTTTTTGGCGTTGCTCCAAAGCTGAAAGGGCACGTCGATCAAAATAACCACGATAAGCACCAGCACCATCAGGCCAGCCGCTTGAGCCGCCATACGCAGCGCGTTGGTGAGCGCCTGCTGGATAGGCTGGTCCATCAGCGCCATAAACTTGCCGATGTTGTAATACAAAAACACCGAGACAACACCGCCTACCAACACCGATTTGGCGATAGCTTTCGCCAATTCCACCAGTGCCTGAGAGGAGAAGATCCGCTTTACACCCTTAATCGGATCGAGCTTGGAAAGCTTAGGCTGCATCGACTTCCCTGATATCAACCAGCCGCCCAGCAGCCCGGGCGCTATTAACGCGATGATGGTTAATAGTAAGAACAGCGGCATCATGGCCAATAGCGTGCGCTGACCAAGATCAAGCGCGTTGACCAGCATGGGCGTGCTTTCCATTGCCTGGCGACGTTCAAATAGGAACGCCTGCTCCATCACCATGCCTAACTGGTTATAAAGCATACTACCCATGCTCGATAGGCCAATGACGCCGCCCAATAAGAGCATAAACGTGGTTAGCTCGAGGGAGCGAGGTACCTGCCCCTCTTCACGCGCTTTTTCCTTACGTCTGGGCGTGGCTTCTTCGGTCTTTTCCTGGTCGCTATCGTTATCTGCCATAAGTCATCCGACCAGGTGAAACAAAGGTTATCACGTATTCAGCCGCCCATAGGGACGGCTAAATGGCGCTCTTATTTGCCCGCAGGGCGTTTAACCACGTGCTCTAAAAGCCTAGCTCGTCCAATAAGTCGTCGACTTGATCCTGCCCAGTGACGATATCAGGTGCATTGTCCCTTACTTGCGGCCCATTCAAAAGCTCTTCGTTACGCCGTGCATTGTCGCTTTTCCACTGATCCTCGACCTTGCGCTGCATCGTTTCTCGTGCATGGGCGCCCGGCGCGTTTTCGATCAGCACCTGTACCAGCTGATGTTCGATCTCTTGGATCACGTCCATCATCTTCTTAATCACCTGGCCGGTCAGGTCTTGGAAGTCCTGGGCCATCATAATTTCCATCAACTCTTTGTTGGTCGCTGAGGCCATATCGGGCACGTCACTAAGATAAGTCCGTGTCTCAATGACCAACGCTTTGGCCTCATCGAGCTCTTTGGGGGCTTCAAACCACTCGGCCCAGCGTTTATCCAAGGCGCTGGCACGGTCCGACAACTGATCCTGGAGCGGCTGCGCACGATCAATGGCATTGAGCGAGCGGTCTGCTGCCTGTTCTGTCATGGTAGCGACATAGTGCAAGCGGTCACGCGCATCCGGAATGGCTTCTGCCGCTTTCTCAATCTCTTTATCCAGCCCCAGCTCACGCATATTTTCGCGCAGCATGCGCGTTAATTTGCCAATGCGGTGAATTAGGTCTTCAGCGGCGTCTTCAGACAGCTGGGCAGAACCGGGCTGCTCATTCTGACTCATTATGTGGTCTCCTCGTTAACCAGGCACGCAGGCCTAGCCGCTTTATTTACCCATTTTGTCGAAGATTTTATTGAGCTTCTCTTCAAGGGTAGCGGCAGTGAACGGCTTGACGACATAGCCGTTAGCGCCCGCCTGAGCGGCCGCAATGATATTTTCTTTTTTTGCTTCAGCGGTCACCATCAACACAGGAAGTCCCTTCAAGGCCTCATCCTGGCGGATCTCCTTAAGCATCTCTAAACCATCCAAATTCGGCATATTCCAATCGGAAACGACGAATTCAAAGTTGCCTGCACGCAGCTTATTGAGCGCGTCTTGACCATCTTCTGCTTCATCCACATTGGTGAAGCCCAGTTCCTTAAGCAGGCTACGCACGATCCGACGCATGGTAGGAAAGTCATCTACAACCAGGAAACTCATATTCTTATCTGCCATCGGTCATCCTCTCGTCAATACATGGCACATGGGGTGACTGGTAAGTACAGTCAGGGGTTAAAACGCTTCCTTAAAATTCTTCCCACTCTTCGTGGTCACTGCGCTGCGCGGCAGGCCGACGGGCTGGCTGGTCGGCTCTGGCGGCAGGCATTGTCTGAGAGGTCGAAGTCGCTGACGGTAGCGATTGATGCGCCGCCGCCTGCATACCCAACAGTTTGAAGACTGCAACGGCCTGCTCTAAGCGATTGGCCTGCTCTTCCAACGAAGCCGCAGCAGCAGACGCTTCTTGCACCAGCGCAGCGTTTTGTTGAGTGACTTGATCCATCTGGCCAACGGCTTGGCTGACCTGTTCAATGCCGTCGCTCTGCTCTTGGGAAGCGGCAGAAATTTCATCCATGATATCGGTGACCCGGCGTACCGCGGTGACGACATCAGACATCGTGGTACCTGCCTGCTCGACCAGGGTGGAGCCTTGTTGGATCTGCGTTACCGAGGCATCAATCAGGGTTTTAATCTCTTTGGCAGCATCGGCACTGCGGCTGGCCAAATTGCGCACTTCCCCCGCCACGACCGCAAAGCCGCGGCCTTGCTCGCCGGCACGCGCCGCTTCTACCGACGCATTGAGGGCCAAGATATTGGTTTGAAAGGCAATCGAATCTATAACGCTGGTGATATCGGCGACTTTTTTCGAGCTGGTAGAGATGCCGTGCATGGTCTGAACCACTTGCGCGACGACTTGGCCGCCACGTTCAGCAGTGGTTGAAGCGTCAGCTGCCAACGTACTGGCTTGGCGGGCGTTATCGGCATTCTGTTTTACCGTCGCGGTCATCTCTTCCATGCTGGCGGCAGTTTCTTGAATCGATGCGGCCTGCTGTTCAGTGCGCGATGAGAGATCGGCGTTGCCGCTGGCAATCTCACGGGTACCGTGGTGAATCTCATTACTGCCTTCACGCACCCGGCTAACGATATTGGTGAGGTTCTGCTGCATGGTGCCCATAGCACCAAACAGGCGGCCAATTTCATTTTTACCCGCTTCTGGCAATGGATCGGTCAGATCAGCCTCTGCAATCGCATCCAGGCGCTGAATGGCGCCTCTTAGTGGTGCAATCACCGTACGGCGCAAACCTAAGTAGGTCACTAAGGTCATCAGCAAGGCAAAGATAACTACCCCCGCATTAATCATAGTAAACAGATTGCCCTGAGCCGCTGCATCGGTGCGAATAGCATCTACCCGCTGGAAACCGTACTCAACAAACGCCGTCATACTCGTTGCCAAATTGCTTAATGGCTCAACCAGCTCGTCACGTAGGTTGTTGTAGCTGGTCACATCCATATATTCGAAAGTTTCGTGTTGCTGCTTAACTAGCCCGAGTACAGACCGAAAATCTGCAGTTAAAGCGTCCCCTAACGCTTTTCCTTGTGGCGATAGAGAAGTTGCAGCAAAGCGTTCAAAACGCTCCTCTGCCCGCGCAATGCGATCACCAGCGATGGCGACTTGTGCATTGGATTGCTGGGTCTGGCCGACCATCAAATAGTTAGAAGCGGTTTCCATCTCCAGCATCGCTTGGTTTAACAGCGAGTCGGCACGGTTAATCTCATTTAACTGCGCATCGCTAATACTACTGAGCGTCGACAGATTACTTTGTGAATTGCGGTCGGCCACAACCGCCATGCCCGCAATTAATAATATTAGGGTGGTAAAGCAGACGAGTGCCGTGACCACAGCGGCGTGGATACTCAAATTGCGTAGTAAACGATTCATTGGGAGTTCCCTTGCGAGCTTATTAATTTTTATGCCACTTTTTCACAATGCTTAGACTAGCTTTAAGCTAAGTATAATGATCCGCCCTAAACGCGCTGCGCGCGGCCTGAGGCTGCGATTAGCGCCATCATGCGCGTGGGAATGTCGTCTAACGCCACCACTTCCACCGCACCACCCACCGCAATGGCCTCACGGGGCATGCCGAAGACCACACACGTTTGCTCATTCTGGGCAATGGTCGGCGCTCCCGCTTGTCGCATCTCAAGTAAGCCTGCTGCGCCGTCTTTACCCATGCCGGTCAAAATCACTCCAATGGAATTTTTACCTGCGTGCTGCGCCGCGGAGTGAAATAACACATCTACCGACGGTCGGTGGCGGTTTACCGGTGGGCCACTGTCTAAGCGCGCCACATAGTTAGCGCCACTCCGCGCTAATTTGAGATGCTGATCACCGGGGGCGATATAAGCGTGCCCTGGTAGAATCCGCTCGCCATCAGTCGCCTCTTTAACGGTAATTCGGCATAGCCGATCTAAGCGCTCGGCAAATGAGCGGGTAAAGCCGCCAGGCATATGCTGAGTAATCAAAATGGCGGGGGCGTTAGCCGGTAGGGGCTCAAGCACTGATCGAATCGCTTCGGTGCCACCGGTTGATGCACCAATAATAATCAGCTTCTCGCTGGTGACTAACGGGGCCTTTAAGGCGACAGGCGGCGGGGTATTTTTATGCCGCGCCTGGCGAGGCCGAGAGCGCGCCGCAGCACGTATTTTTTCGGCGATCTCGTCGGCGTACTCCATCATGCCATTGCGAATACCCAGGCTTGGCTTAGCAACAAAATCAAGCGCACCAAGCTCAAGCGCGCGCAGGGTAATTTCCGAACCGCTTTGGGTTAGCGACGACACCATGAGCACCGGCATGGGCCGCAGACGCATTAAGCGTTCGAGAAAATCCAGGCCATCCATGCGTGGCATTTCGACGTCTAGGGTCAACACATCAGGATTGTGCTGCTTGATCAAATCCCTGGCGGCAATAGGGTCAGGCGCTACCGCAACGACTTCCATATCAGACTGGGAATTAATAATTTCCGTTAATAAATCGCGAATTAGCGCCGAATCATCGACACACAGTACTTTGATCTTGGCTGCGCTCAAAGCACGCCTCCTCTTGCTGTAGACGCCTGATGTGTGATTGCAACCGCTGGAGCCACAGCGCCTGAAGCGATCATAAAGACACGACAATTGTTCATTTTTTTGCCAGGGTATAGACGGTCTGGCCGCGTAGTTTGAAAGCGTCGCTGATATACGAGAAGTTTTCTGAGTGGCCGGCAAACAGCAACCCATCCGGCTTCATCAGTGGCGCAAATCGCTTGAGTATTTTTGATTGAGTATCTTTATCAAAATAAATCATGATATTCCGGCAGAACACCGCATCAAAAAGCCCCTTAATTGGCCATTGCGGCGCCAGCAGGTTAAGTGGCTGAAACTCGACGAGGGCCGACACTTCAGGCCGGATCCGCGCAAAGCCTGCATGGTTACCGGTACCTTTCTGGAAAAAACGCTTTACCCGCGCTTCATCAAGCTTGCGCACCTGTTCTAGCGGGTAGACGCCTGCGCGGGCTCTAGCCAACGCATCTGTATCGATATCGGTGGCAATCACTTTGGCTTGTGACGCTTTAGCGCCTAATGTTTCTAAAAGTGTCATGGCTAGTGAGTAAGGCTCCTCCCCAGTGGAGGCTGCCGAACACCAGATTGTGACCGGGTCTTGCTTATTTTTTATATGCTCAGCGAGCAGCGGAAAATGGTGCGCTTCACGAAAAAAAGCCGTGAGATTGGTCGTCAGTGCGTTGGTGAACGCCTCCCACTCCTTAGCCTCGGGCTGGCGATCCAGGCGCTGCAGATAATCGGTAAAGCGCGTCAGGCCATGGTGGCGTAGCCGCTTGGCCAGGCGGCTATAGACCATTTCACGCTTATGTTCTGCCAGCACAATCCCGGCACGCTGATAAATCAGTTCACGAATGCGCTTAAAATCCGCATCGGTGAGTATCAGATCGCGCTCGATCTGATTATTGGATGCCCACTGACCTGCATCTACAACCCCTTCACTTTGTTCGGTCAAAACGCTTCCCACTCCTCTACTGAGGCTGCTTGCCGTTTAACGGGCGAATGAGGCGACGTTGCACTAGGCGGCTGAGCGGCCAATGCGTTCGGCGTCTGCGCGACGTGTTTGGTTGCTGTTAACGCAGGCGGACGTAAAGCGCCGTTGCTGTTTAAGCGAAATGCTTCCACTGATAGCGCTAATAGTCCCGCCTGTTTCTCTAAGGAAACAGCCGCGCGGGCCGTCTCTTGAACACGCAAGGCATTACGCTGTGTCGCTTGATCCATTTCTGCCACCGCCTGGTTGACCTGCGTAATCCCATTACTCTGCTCTTCAGAAGCGGCCGAAATCTCATGCATAATTTGAGTCACGCTACGTGCAGCTTCTGCCACTTCGCCGATCGCCTCTTCAGCTTTGGTTACCAAACTGGAACCGGCGCTAACCTCGCGATTAGAGCCATCAATCAAGCCACGAATTTCTTGAGCAGCACCTGCACTGCGGCCCGCCAGATTACGCACCTCTTCGGCAACCACCGCAAAACCACGCCCATGCTCGCCAGCACGTGCCGCCTCTACCGACGCATTCAGCGCCAGAATATTGGTCTGAAAAGCTATTGAGTCGATCACATTGATGATATCGGCCATCTGCTGGGAGCTTTGGGTAATCCGCTGCATATTGTCGACCAGCTGTGCCATTAGCTCGCCAGTATTTGTTACCTGGATAGCATTGTTATCGGCTAAGCGGCGGGCTTCTTGAGCATTTTCGCTGTTTTGCCGCACAGTAGAGGTCATTTCTTCCATGCTGGAAGCCGTCTGCTGCAGAGAGGCCGCTTGCTGCTCAGTGCGCGCCGATAGCTCTTCATTACCACTGGCAATGTCCCGGGCAGCAGGAGTGACAACATCAATACCCCCTTTGACGTCGGCGATGATGCTGCTGAGGCTCTTGCGCATGGTGTTGAGCGAGTCCATTAACTGGCCCACTTCGTCACGCCTCGGCGGTGGTACTTTTGTCGCCAAATTTCCGCCTGCAATTTGCAGCGTAAAACGCGCTGCACTTTTTAAGGGACGAGTAATCGAACGCAGCGTCAATACACCAATCAAAATGAGCAACAATAAACCAACGCCAAGCACGATGGTTTGCGCACCGAGCATGGTGGCTTGCCCTTGCTGGGCGTCAACGGCCATGGATTCCGCTGCTTGTTGTTTCTGGGCAATCAGTTGATTAACCATTCCTGACAAGTCGCGACCATCGCTGTTCATCACGTTGATGACTGCATCTAATCCGGTAAAGGCTTGATAGGTTTCTTCCGCTTGCAAAACACTGGCAGCTTGGCCCATACCATTGTCTAAAAATGCCTGTAACTGCTGATCAAACTCACCGGCGAGTTCGGTTTTATTGACGTCTCGAGAGTAGTATTCCTGCCATACGGCGGCGACTTCTGCAGTGCTCTCTTCAATACTTTCGCCCATTTCAAAACGCTGATTGATGAGATCCATACGTTCCGGCTCAATCATCGCTTGCCGGGTTTGGGCGATGGTTTGATCGATTTGCTGCAAGCGAACGACATCACGCAGACCATCATTATTTAGCTGCGCCAAACGCTCGCCGGAGGCATTTAAGCCATACAGCCCCAAGCCGCCACTCATAAGCAGTAGCACCCCAGCCACCACAATCATGCCTGCCAATCTTGCCCGAATGGTATCGAGCCGCACTCGAGCCAGACGGCTGAACAGCCCTTTCTGACGTAAACGACCTTTATCCAAATAGAGCCGTTTATTGCGTCCTTCACGTAGGTCAGCGTAAGCCCGCTCCGCTTGCTCAATAGCCTGCCGTGCGGCTTGAACACGTACCGAGGTGTAACCCACCACTTGTTCATCTTCGATAATCGGAGTCACGCTGGCATCCACCCAGTAGTGGTCACCGTTTTTGCAGCGGTTTTTAACCAGCCCGCGCCACGTTTCCCCCGTTTGCACGGTTTGCCAGAGGTTTTCAAAGGCTGCTGGCGGCATATCGGGGTGACGTACCAGGTTATGTGGCGCACCTATCAGCTCTGCGTGGTCAAAACCACTAATATCGATAAACGCGGGGTTCGCATAGGTAATACGCCCTTTAGCATCGGTACGTGAGACTAAGAAATCATCTTCTTTTAACTCGATTTCACGCTGAGAGACTGGCTGGTTATTCCGCATGATCTACCTTTTTAGTGTTTGTTATTCATTAAGAGCGTGCCTGCCCTACCAGACACATTAAAACGATGCCCACTCTTCGCTGTGTTCTGCTGATTGTTTGTGACTCGCTAGGGGCGAGTGTGCTACTACAGCCAGGGCTGGCGTAGGAATGGCAGAAGAAGAGTGATGGTTTGATGTTTCAGTGACACGGAAGCGCTCCACTGCTTCACGTAAACGAGCCGCTTCACTTTCCAGCTCATTGGCACTTCGCGCCGCCTGCTGAACCAGTTGGGCATTTTGCTGCACCACCTGATCCATTTGTGCAACGGCTTGATTTACTTGGCTAATACCGCTGCTTTGCTGTGCAGAAGCGGCGGCAATATCATCCATAATGTCACTAACGCGCTGAACAGCCGCCACTAGATCTTGCATCGTTTGCCCGGCTTGATTGACGCGCTGGGTGCCGGTATCGACTTTATTGAGCGAGGCTTCAATCAGCGTACGGATCTCTTTTGAAGCAGCGGCACTGCGGCTGGCCAGGCTACGCACTTCCTGTGCGACCACCGCGAACCCCTTACCATGTTCGCCAGCACGAGCAGCCTCTACTGAGGCATTCAGCGCCAAAATATTGGTCTGAAACGCAATATTATCGATAACCGTTATGATATCCGACACTTGGTGTGAGCTAGCGCTGATCTCTTGCATGGTATCAACGATTTGCCCGACTTCTTCACCGCTACGTCGTGCAGTTAACGTCGCGCTACCGGCCAGTTGGCTGGCTTGGCGAGCGTTCTCAGCATTGTGGCCTACCGTAGAGGCTAACTGCTCCATGCTGGAGGCGGTTTCTACTAACGAAGATGCCTGCTGCTCTGTGCGTGAAGAGAGGTCGTTATTACCACTGGCAATTTGCTGGGAGCGCTCATAAATCGATGTACCGCTAGTACGCACGGTGCCTACCGTTTGGGAGAGAGAGCCCTGCATATGAGCCATCGCGCTGTAGAGACGCCCAATCTCATTGTTACCCGGCGAGGTAATGCGTTGGCTTAAGTCACCCTGCGCCATGCGCTCAAAATGACCCACCAAGCGATCTAACGGGCGCAGCACGTTGGCGGTCACCCCCCAGATCACCACGATAACCGTGGCCACCGTCATCGCTACGATGCCGAGTAACGCCCAACGTATTGTGGAGGCAAACGCACTGAAGGCGGCTTGCTGGGTCTGCACATCGTTCGATGCTTGCACGATTGCCGCGCCATGGTGCAATGCATAAAGGCCGATACCACTGGCAACTAAGACGAGTACTGATAGGGTCGCAAGCACTAAGCCCCAACTTAAACGCACCGTCATATTATTCATTAATTGCCGCATTTGCTGTGTCACGCCCTTTTCTCCACGCACAACCTGCGCTCTCGGTGCTTTCCATAGCGCGAGAGTGCATCATTAGGTAGAACGTAACCGGCATGTCCCTTATGCCTTGTTGTTTAGGTTTAGTGACTGCTGGTGCTGTCGACTAGCGCCATCTCTTCGCTGGTCAGCAGCTTGTCGATATCGACCAATACCAACATGCGATCATCTAGGCTACCTAAGCCACTCAGGAAATCAGACGAGAGCGTAACGCCAAATTCCGGTGCGGGCTTGATCTGATCGGGCGTCAGCGTCATTACGTCCGAAACGCCATCGACCACGATGCCGACCACGCGGTCTGCGACATTGACGACGATGACCACCGTCTGGCCGCCGTACTCGACGTTTTCAAGATGAAATTTAATACGTAGGTCGACAATCGGCACAATCACGCCGCGCAGATTGGTGACCCCTTTGATAAAATCAGGCGCATTGGCGATCCGAGTCACGTTTTCGTACCCACGGATTTCCTGCACTTTCAAAATATCAATGGCGTACTCTTCATCACCCAATGAAAACACGAGAAATTCGCGGTTTTCGGCTTCTGCGGCTAATACCGCCCCACTGTTGGCTTGACTCATAACGGCTCAGCCTCCTTGAAAAATGAAAAGTTTTGATTGTTCACTACTTTTTTGCCTGCTTCTTTTTTGTACCGGCTTAAGCGATGTAAACCGGTAATATCCAGAATTAACGCAACACTGCCATCGCCTAAAATGGTAGCGGCCGAGATCCCCGGCACTTTGCGGTAATTGTCTTCCAAATTCTTAACCACGACCTGCTGCTGCCCAATCAATTCATCCACCAGCATGGCGTAACGACGGCCTTCGCCCTGCACAATAACGGCAATGCTTTTGGTGGGATCGGTAATGGCGTTCTCAACATCCAGCACTTCGTGAATAGCGATAACGGGCAGGTACTCATCGCGCACTTTGATGACCACATCGTCGCCAGCCATGGCGTACATATCGTCTTTAGAGGGCTGAAGCGACTCAAGCACGGTTGACAGCGGCAGTATGAACGTTTCACCGCCGACTTTAATCGACATACCGTCCAGAATCGCCAACGTCAGCGGCAATACGATGCGCGTATTGGTCCCCTCACCTAGCTTCGACTGAATTTCGACGCGACCGCCCATGCTTTGAATGTTGCGCTTAACGACATCCATACCCACACCACGGCCGGAAACGTCGGTGACCTCTTTGGCGGTAGAAAAACCAGGGGCGAAGATAAGCTGAAAAACCTCTTCGTCAGACATGGAGTCAGAGACGTTAATGCCATTTTCACGGGCTTTAGCAAGCAGACGGTCACGATCCATACCGGCACCGTCATCGCGCACTTCAATCAAAATATTACCGCCTTGATGGCGCGCCGATAGCGTTAATTTACCTACACGCGGTTTGCCAATCGCTTCACGTACATCAGGCATTTCAACGCCATGATCAAGGCTATTGCGCACCAGGTGGGTTAATGGATCGGTGATCCGCTCCACCAGGCTCTTATCCAATTCGGTAGACTTGCCTTCGGTAACCAGCTCAATCTCTTTACCTAGCTTCCCGGCGGTGTCGCGCACTACGCGTGGAAAGCGACTGAAGACAAACTCCATGGGGATCATACGAATCGACATGACCGCCTCTTGGAGGTCACGCGCATTGCGTTGAAGCAGGCTCATGCCATTTTGCAATGAGCTATTACCCACTGACTGATCTTCTAAATCACTAACCGTTTGATCAAGCATCGACTGGGTGATGATCAGCTCACCCACCAAGTTGATAATTTGATCGACTTTATCCACAGAGACGCGGATTGAAGATGACTCGGCGGCGGCTTTTTTAGGTTTCTCTTTGGTCGCTGCTTTTGTCGGGCTCGCCTTTGAGGCTGTTTTTTCCGCAGGCGCTTGCGGCACAGGAGCCGAAGCTTCTGGCTCAGAGGTTGCTGGCGCGGAGTTTGATGACTCAGCAGCAACGCCCTCGACAGCCGTAATCTCAATCTGATCTGGCTCGATAATAAAGCACATGACCGCTTCAATATCGTCTGCACTGTCGCTACTTTTAAGGATGACTTCGTAGCGCTTTGCGTCGCCGGATTGGGACTGCACTTCGCCAAGCTGCTCTAACTCTTCAACCAGCAAAATGCGGTCTTTATCGACAACATTCAGCAGTGCCACTAACAGAAGTCCGTTTGCGCCTTGCTCTTCGCTACTGCTTGCTTCTGCGCTGTTTTCGCTGGTAACAGGTGAAGCCTTGGGCTCAGCCGCTGGAATAGCGGGTCCATCTAACTGTTGCCCAATTTCATCCAGGGCAATCTGTTGTAGCGTTTGGCAAATGCGCTCAAATGCCTCTTGGTTTGGCTCCTCTTCGCTACGGTAGGCATCGAGTTGCTCATGCATGATGTCTTTAGCCTCTAAAAAGGTATCCACGAGGTCGGCGCGCAGCGTTAGCTCACCTTTACGTGCGTAATCGAGAAGGTTTTCCAAAATATGCGTGGTTTTCTGTAACACGACAAAACCAAAGGTCCCAGCTCCCCCTTTGATCGAGTGGGCGGCACGGAAAATAGCATTGAGCTGTTCACTGTCTGGATCATCAACATCCAGCTCCAACAAATGCTGTTCCATATCCGACAGCAGCTCTTCTGCCTCTTCAAAAAAGGTGTCAAAAAAATCCGCTATATCCATTCACCGCTCCACCCTTAACGTCGCTTTTATGAAAGGCTCTGACAGGCTCAGGTCACTCTGGGTCTTGCGCCTGAGGCTCGTCTTGTTGTGGTAATTCTGTTAGCGCTTCAGACGCATCGTCTGGCAGTGAAGCTCCCGGGCCCATAATGGCTGGATTACGGATCGCTTCGGCTATTTCTGGCAGCAGCACCACCAGCTCTATGCGCCGATTAATGGGGTCTGTTGGCTCAGTCTCCGGCAACATGACACGGTCTGCAAAGCCTGATACGCGAAGCAATTGATCTGGGTCAAACCCGCCGGCAATAAGCTCTCTACGCGACGCGTTGGCGCGATCATTGGAGAGTTCCCAGTTGCTATAGCCGCTATAGCCTCCCGCATAGGGAACGCTATCGGTATGGCCCCCAATACTTAGTTCATTGGGTAGCTCGTTAAGTAGTGGTGCGATAGTACGCAGTAGGCTGCGCATATAAGGCGCGACTTGGTCGCTACCCAACTCAAACATGGGCCGCTGATCCGTATCTAATAACTGTATGCGAAGCCCTTCTCGAGTGAGGTCAAAGCGCATCTGAGAGCGCAACTGACGTAGCTCGGGATCTCGCTCGATAGCTCGCTCAATACGCTCTTGCACATTCATAAAGAAGCGTCGATCCTGCGAACTAGGGCGAGAGCGCTGAAGGCTATCAATCATTGCCCGCTCCCCATCGCTATGAGTGGGATCCGGCCCACCGCCAGGAATCGCACTGGTACTACCCGAACGATCGCCCCCCGTAATGGCGCTAATCAGTGGGGTACTGAAATACTCTGCTACGCCCCTGCGCGTCTCTTCGCTGGAAACGCTCAAAAGCCATAGCACCAAAAAAAAGGCCATCAGAGCGGTCATAAAATCCGCTAGGGCAATTTTCCAAGCACCACCGTGATGGGTATGGACGACTTTTTTGCGTCGAATAACGATTGGACGCTTGTCACCACCCTTACTCATGCGCTACCGGCCTTTTTTGCATCTCTCACATACTCTTCAAGCTCTATAAAGCTCGGGCGCTCGGCGGTAAAGAGTGCTTTGCGGCCAAACTCAACGGCCAACTGCGGCGCGTACCCATGCAAGCTTGCAAGCAATGTAATGCGAATACACTGCAGCATTTTTTCGGCTTCTTTAGCCTGCCGTTCGATGTAGCTTGCGAGAGGGCTAACAAAGCCATAGCCCAGCAAAATACCCAAGAAGGTGCCCACTAGCGCTTGGCCGATCATTACGCCCATCTGAGCTGGCGTAGCATCGGCATAGGTGAGTGTTTTAACGACCCCCATCACCGCCGCCACAATGCCGAAGGCAGGCATGGCATCGCCGACTTTGGCAATGGCATCAATGGGGATATGGGCTTCCTGCTCGAAGACTTCAATTTCATGTAGCATCAACTCATCGATTTCCATAGGCTCCATCCCGCCACTGACCATTAAGCGCAGATAGTCCGTCAGGAAATTCATGATGTGGGGATCAGCTAATACCGTTGGGTGCTCTTGAAACAGAGGGCTCTCTTGCGGGTTATCAATATCGCGCTCAATGCCTAGCATGCCCTCGCGGCGAATTTTGGACAGTAGCTTGTACTGCAGCGCCATGAGCTCCATATAAAGCGCTTTGTTATATTTTTTCGCCCGTTTGAGCCGCGGCAGAATTTTAAACGTTGCTTTGATCGCTTTGCCATTGTTGGCAGCGATAAATGCGCCAACCCCCGCACCGCCAATGATGAGTAGCTCTAGCGGTTGGTAGAGAGGGCCTAAACTGCCGCCTGCCAGTACATAGCCGCCAAATACAGACAGCAATACAATCACATAGCCTAGAGGTATCAGCACAAGCAAGGTCCTTGCGGTATTCAGTATTAAGTAAGGGAACCAAAACTTAGCCACCTGATCTGATGATTAAGAAATGTTCCATCCAAAGCACAATTTAGTCCCATTATACTAGGGCTAAGCTGCTGTTTAATGAAAAAGTACCATTAGCTTTTGTGGCTATCTACGCCGTTGCACTCATATTTTATTATTAAGTACCTATCCCTACGTCTTATACCTTAATTACAGCTAATGGGCGCGTAGAAGATTGAGTTGTTACATTTTTTCACTATTTTCCTGCTGGGCTTTGCGTGTTTTCCCCGCCCGTGAAGGTGGTTGGCATATGCCACATACATAGTGCTGTGCAGGGCTATGCGCATGTGCCACAAACTGCCCGGTGCAACGCGTACACTGATTGCGCTGTAGCAAGTCACTTTCAAAAAACCGTACTAATGTCCAAGCGCGCGTCAGCCCAAGCACCGGCTCCACCTTTTCCAACGACATTTGCTCGTCATAAAGCCGATAAGCTTTAACGAAGGCATCAATTCGTTCACAACCTGCGGTCTCTTTTAGGCTGATATAAATGTTGAAAAACAGCGACGAATGAATGTTGGGTAGCCAAGTAATAAACCAATCAGTAGAGAACGGTAGCATCCCCTTGGGGGGCGACATGCCCCGCACTTCCTTATACAGCTTGATCAAACGCGTGCGGCTTAATTCCGTCTCGGTTTCCAGCACCTGCAAGCGCGCACCCAGCTCAATCAACTCGATTGCCAGTTGCACTTGGTGCATTTCATCGACCAAGCTTTTCTGGCTCACTTCACTTCTCCTGACGGCATTGGCTCAAATGGTTCGCTAGCCAGCAGCAGCGAAGCATGGAGCCCAGCCAAACCCTGGTCACGAGGGTTGTCAGTGAGCTGGCGCAGACGCTCGGCACTCGTTTGGCTGAACCGGCACAATAGCTGGCTGGTGCGTGCCAGTTTGGTAAGCTGACGAGCATTGAGCGACACAAGTAGCTCAGCAACCTCGCTATCTATTTTCAGGCGAAACATGGCGGCCTCGCGATCTTCATCAAGCAAGCGCTGCGCCAGAAGTAAATAAGCTAAATTTATTTCCTGAATTTCATCGAGAAAGTTGGTTTGACTCATGATGTCCCATTAAATGACTCAGGCGCGATATGTTGACCATTGTACTGGCGCCATTAATGACTTTTTATTACCTATCCTCATGGTTGCATACAACGTCTGTAATTGGCTACTCAGGCATTTCACGATGACTTAGCCCTTCTTCTGAAAGCTCAAACACCCATACCAAGAGTTCCGCGACAATTTGATAGAGTCCGGCGGGGATTTCCGCGTCCAAATCTAGCTGCATCAAAAGCGCTACCAGCTCGGGCGCATCGTGCACATAAATACCCTGACGCTGTGCCTCTGCCATAATGCGCTCGGCCAGATCTCCATAGCCTTTCGCCACAACACGAGGGGCACGGTCATTCTCTTGGTAAGCCAGCGCAACAGCTTGACGACGACGCTCACCCGGCGTGTCCATGGGCTACCTCCGCTTCGACATAACGTGCGCGAAGCTGCACTTTCTGTAAGTCTAAAGCACTCAGGCGCTTCTCTAACGCTGGTAAACCAGCGTTAATTCGTTGATGGGCCTCTGTGCTTTCAGTGGTGAAGTCGATACTCAGCACATTTCGGTAGAGCCATAACGAAGCATTGAACGACCCCAAGTTAGGAACGTCTAGCCGCATATCTGAGCGCCAACCACCCTCTGGCTCACCCTCTTGCTGCTTGTTCTCTTGCCCCTCTTCACGAGCGGGCAAATTAATCACTAAGGCCATAAAAATACCTGCCCAAACATCGCCTTCCCAGCGAATAGTGGGCATCACCAACATCTCAAGCTGCTGACGCACTAGGCTCTGTAGGCTTTCATGCACGACATCCCGCGCTGGACGGTTAGCTATCAGCTCAGTCACTTCCCTTGCGTGACTTAGATCTACTCTTGCTTGATTACTCTCAGGCGCTGAACTGGGCATAGCAGCTGAAGGCGCCTGGGTAGCCGCACCTGGTGAATTCATAAGCGGAGCAGCCGCCACTAAATTCTGCCGAGGCGCCAAGCCATTTTCTTGAGTCACCGGTACTAACGGCACGTTAGGCAGGATAGTTACCCCTTGCCCAGCCGCCTGAGCCCCCGGTGTGACCAATGGTGCTAATCCCGTTAACCCATTGGTGACGCCCAACCCAGCGGGTAACAAGGGCGCCAAAGGGCGCGGCCCAGGCTGCATTTGAGGTTCATTCATTAACTGTTGGCGGGTTCCCGCGCCCTGGAACCACCGTTTTAAATGCGACTCGTAGAACAGCCCGCTGTCGCGGATGCTCGCTTCCAAGCGGGTCGCAACGGCGCTGACTCCGGGTGCTTCTGGGCTGGTGAAAAGAGGCGCTTCGGGTCGCATGACGGAGGGAGGTGCTGGAAAGCGCAGCAGCACGTCAGCAATAGTTCGTGCAGCGGGGCTAAAATGGGTTTGGGTTGACCCCGGCGGAGAAGGCAGCGGCTCACCGCGGGGTAGCGCTTTTCCACCATCAAGAGGAAGGGGCAAGCGCTTTAAATCATTTAATGGTGTCGCTGGCGCTCTTCCATCTAAATTAGCGTCACGCATTACGGCACGCGGCCCTTCTCCAGGCGCAACGGGCTTAACTGGTTGATCTAACGCCCGCTGCAGCGACACCTCCCCTTGTCGCCCTAACACTTGGTTCAAGAGCGTATCAATGAGAGGGGTAATACCGCTCACGATGACCCCGTAACATCAGCATCATCGGCGGCATAGGACACCCCTGCGCCCTGCTGGGGTGCATAAGCGCGATGCAAGTCGCGCTGACGTTGCGACACCCCAATTAGCTTACCCAGCTCATCTCGACGTGCTACCAAGCGACGCCGGATATCAACATCGTGCTCAAGTATGCTCTCAAGCAACTCTGCCTTTCGTTGTTGGGCAGCACCGTCAAGCAGCACGGTCGCATCCAACTCACGCAGTTGCTCCACTAACACAACATAGTTGGTACGTTGGTCAATGAGCTCGGCCCACTGCTCAGCATTGGCAAGTTCATGCATGTATTCAACGCTGCTCAATAGCGCTTCGTAACTAGCAAGCAATGACTGTTGAGCATTTTGGTCACAAGCGGTGGTAGAAGCTAACATTATTGCCTCACGCGCTCTGCTGTTGGCCAATATCGCGCCACGCTGAGCCAATATCTTCAAGCAAACGCTCGGCTTGATTTAAGCTCTCTTCATCGTTACGCAGATTAGCCGCCAACAGCAGGCGTACAATATAGTCATACAAAGACGCTAAGCGCTCGGCAATTTCTCCACCTTTCTCCTGATCGAGCGCGGCGGCGAGACCGTTATTAACGATATCAAGCGCTTTTGATATCGATTTACCTTTCTCAGCTATATTGCCTGCCTGCATATGAATGCGGGCAGCGCGAATAGCCGCTTGAGCGCCGTCAAATAACATCACAATAAGTTGATGTGGGTCTGCCGACATCACTCCGCTTTCTACGCCGATACGCGCATAAGCGTTAGCTCCACGCCCATAGGCGGCGCCACCGCGAGAGTAAGTCATAAGCGGAACTCCTGTGCGTGGTTTGGTTATCGCCTATAGCGGGGAACCACGAAGATTAAAAGATATAAAACAGCAAACTGCACGCTGCTACTATTAACTATCGGCGCGAGCCAGAGGGACTTTAACGTCTCGCAATGCTTTTTTACCCAGGCCTATTTGACGGCAACGAATGGCTAACCATTCACTAGCGCTTTTTGCACTTTCAGGTAGAAACAGCGATTTCGCCTACCGTTCGCCCAAGCCGCTCAGTGACATCGTCCTTTACTATCGCCCCGACATTGTCACGCATGGGCGGTTCAGCTTGCGGTGCAAGCAACACCTCGGTGGGATTACCCTTTGCATCTAGGCGCAATATCCAACCCTGTTGCTGGCTGGAAAAACGCGCCAGCGAACCCACAGGTAGCCCCTTGAAATGCTCGATATAGCGCTTGATCCAACGCATATCGAATTGATGTGGATGCTGTAATAAATGACGATAAATTTGCTGTACCGTTTTAGCGGGACGATCAGCGCGGTCACGCCTCATCGCCTCGACCACATCAACAACAGCACTGGCTTTCGCTAACTCACTGAGCTCAGTCCCACCTACTCCCTCAGGATAACCACTGCCGTCCATACGCTCATTAATCCCTCCAATAACGGCCTGCACAATCGCCACTGACAGCCACTGACAGCCGTGCAAGCGATCTAACAGCAACTGGACATGCTCGCTGACTACTTTTCGATGACTTGCCTCAAAATGCGGCGCCTTAAACAACACCTGGGGAACCAGCGCCTTGCCAAGATCATGAATAAGACCACTGGCGACAATCGCTTTGCGCAATTCTCGCGGCATACTCGCGCCCACAAAATCAAGCAAATGAATGGCCACTGCAATGCCGTGGCGCACCACCAAAGGCTCTGGAAATAAGCAGCGGGAGGCAAACAGCAAGGCTTCACGATCCTCATCGTGAAGATCCAATATTCGATCAGCATAACGAGAGAGCTGGCGCCCATCGATATCACTGCCTTGCTGCAACGATAGTAGCTGCGCATCTAAATAGGCGGCTACCTTTACCAGTCGTCGCGCCATCGGCGTGGCGTAACGCTTAACATCTCGTCGCCCCAGTAGCTCGTCTGCGCCAGAACGCTTATTCGGTAATACAAACAGTGGAGAGGGCTGGCGCTCGTCCTGTTGCTCTTTGTTATAACGGGCAGCCTCACGTTCAATTTCACACACAAAATACCAAATTTGGCGTTCTTGCTCCGCGCTGCACTCAACGAAGTTAAAACCAACACGCAGCAGGTGCCGTTCAGCATCAGTTTTTTGATGCCGGGCATCGCCAAGCACTTCAAAATAAGTGCCGTCAGGAAAGGTAAACGCCAACTTTAGCGAGTTAGCATCTTCTGCCAATAGACCACTGGCCGCTAACGGCAACTCAAGTTGGCAGCCGTCTTGGGAAAGGTCTTTTAGCTCGCCAGCCACCTCGGCATCCCCACTACCCAAACTGGCCGCCACCACCATCCCCATTCGCAACTCGGCGCGAAAGGATTCACGGCGCTGAAGTACGTCTAACGTCGCAGGGTAATCACTGCAACACAAAAAACGCCCACCTGCATGGCGCGTTTCCGTCAAGTGCAAGAGAGGTGTTTGAACCACTTTCCCCTGAGCCTGCCCGCGCAAGTAGAAAGCAGCACCGCCCTGCAAGTGGTGAAGCAAATAATCAACCGAGGAGAGATCCATCACCAAGGTTTGGTCCCGATGCTGCTCCATCAATACAATAGGTTCTGGACGCGCATCAGCCGTGGCGAGACACAGGGATACTCCGCCCGTTTCAATTAGCGCGTTCAGCAGAGACTCAATTACCGTTGTGCTTGCTACTGTTTCAAACTCATCCTGCTGCGCTGCCATGCTCGCCTCACTTACTCTTATGCGTTAATTAGTTCACCGCAAAGCGCAGAAGCATATCAGATGCCAACAGCGGGGCGTATGCACAAAAAGCCATCATTCCTATGCTTATTAAAAGACTATAGAAGCAGAGGCAGAAGAATATGTATCTGGCTCTTGCGCCAACAAACAGCCCCCCCCCGGTGCAGCATAAAGTTTTTCTGCGCCATGCCGATAAAAAGGTAGAGGCGTATATTGATAATTAAAAATCCAAGCTGAAGCCGCCGTTACTCGCTGCTGCACCACAACCGGTTGCCAAAGCTAACTAAAGAGGAATGTGCCCCATGAGTTCATTACCCCCTGCTGAAGCAACCAAGCCGCTGACCTCGGTTCTCACCAACCTAAACCCGGGACAACGGCTAGAAAACACGCTGGCCCAGCTAGCGCCAACGAACATTCAAATTAAAAATATCGACCAAGACGAACGAGAAATCTCCGCTGACAAACTTATCGAGCCCATTCAACGCATTAACGAAGCGATGCGCCCACGCGGCTTAGAGTTTGAGTTAAGCGAAGAGACATCACGCGTCATTACACGAGTAATCGACCGAGAGTCTGGAGACGTCATACGCCAAATTCCCGCGGAAGAAGTACTAAAAATTGCTGAGCGGCTAGAGGCAATGCAAGGGCAGATCATCTCTTTGGAAGCCTAAAGCTCTACACTTGCATATTCATAACGTCACGATATGCAGACACTAAGCGATTGCGAACCTGAAGCCCCATTTGAAAAGCAACGCTGGATTTCTGCATATCAACCATCACATCGTTGAGCTGCAAGTTAGGGTCGCCCGCCTGGAAAGCCATCGCCTGGCTGTTAGCCGTTTGCTGAAGACGGTTAATACGCTGAATGGAAGCCTGCAATTCACCGCCAAAACCGCCGTGCCCTACCGCTGTTGACGCCTGAGCACCGCTAAGAGGCTGCGTGGATGCCGCCTGAGTTGCCAAGCCTTGCATTTGTTGTAGCGTAGCCTGTATTGCGGGAGTGCTCATACGCTTACCTCAATTCGCAAAAAAGAACTAATGCAAAAAGCCTAACACTGAAGTGATTAACCTCATACAGACAAATGCGCATAAAAAGCGAAGCTTATCGCTCCTTTAGGCTGGACTAGTCACCGGATAATGGCGTCCATCACAATTCCGCTTCATCATTTTGGCGGATAACCGCGATTGACGGATATAGCCTATGCCTTCTTTGGTGATGCGCCTGGGCCGACGCCAGTTTTGCCTGCCCCTTAGGAGGGTCGCATGAGCGAAACCGGTGCAACGGCAGGCCGTCAAACTAGTACGAATCAAGCCGCCCCTCGCAGTGGCGGTACCGCTAATGGAAATTCCGAACGTGATGCCGCCAGCGACTCGGCCTTTGGGCGTACGCTGAAGCAACTGCGTGGTAATCCATTGGTGGCGCTACTCATCGCCGGCGCCGCCTCTATTGCCATTGTGGCAGCCCTCTTCATGTGGGCAAGCAGCCCAGAGTATCGCGTTCTTTATAGCAACTTGAGCGAATCCGATGGCGGCGGCATTATCAACGAGCTTGATGCCCGCGGCATTCCCTATCAGTTCAGCGAGGGCGGCCAAGCATTAATGGTGCCTAGCGACCAAGTCCACACCTTGCGTTTGCAACTAGCTGAGCAGGGCCTTCCCCGTGGTGGCAATTTGGGCCTGGAACTGATGGATAGCCAGGCGTTTGGGATTAGCCAATTTGCTGAGCAGATTAATTATCAGCGCGGCCTGGAAGGCGAGCTGGCGCGCTCAATTGAATCACTAGGGCCAGTCGAAGGCGTTCGTGTTCACCTCTCCATGGCCAAACCATCGGTATTTATTCGCGATCGTGAACCTGCGAAAGCATCTGTGGTGCTCACGCTATTACCCGGCCGCGTGCTGGGTGAAGGGCAAGTTAGCGCTATCGTCCACATGGTCTCAGGCAGCGTTCCCGACCTTGCTGCTGAAGACGTCACCGTGGTTAACCAGGATGGTCGCTTGCTGTCTGCCGAAACAGGCAGCGGAAACGATCTCGATGGTTCGCAGCTTGAGTATATTGTCGAAGTTGAGCGCTCCTACCAGCAGCGTATTGAACATATTTTAACGCCCATTTTAGGTCGCGATAATGTGCGTGCCCAAGTTGCCGCACAAATAGACTTCTCACGACGCGAGGAAACGTCTGAACGCTACGGCCCCAATCAGCCACCTAACGAAGCCGCCGTGCGTAGCCGTCAGCTCAGCCTTGCCTTTGATGGCGAAGACCCATTGGCCACTGGCATTCCAGGTGCGCTAAGCAATACACCGCCAGGCACCCTGCCCTCCCCTATTAATGAACCAGCGGAAGAGGGCGACCCAGAAGTTGACGACCAGCAAGAGGACGCGCCCCCTGAAGCGCTGCGTAACTTACGCCAAGACGACGTTATCAACTACGAAGTTGATCGCAGCATTGAGCATGTGCAACACCGTCTCGGCCAGATCGAGCGGCTATCGGCGGCAGTGGTAGTGAATTACCGCACAGAAATGAATGACGAAGGCGAGTGGGTAGATGTTGCCCTAACGGACATTGAGATCGCTCAAATTGAGCGCCTGGTTCGTCAAGCAATGGGCTTCTCGCAGCTTCGTGGCGATGAGGTAGAAGTCGTCAATTCACCCTTCGCGCGCAGTGTTGATGAAACCACTGACGTCGTGTGGTGGCAGCAACCCAACACCCTTTCAATAGCCGCCACTGTAGGTCGCTACTTGCTGGTTGCGCTGGCTATCTTATTACTCTACCTACTGATTTTGCGCCCCTTAATTAAGCGCTATACCCAATCCCCGGTTATGGCAACTGCAGTACCTGGCGGTACGTTGGCCGCGAGCGTAGGCGACGAAGATGGCGAAGAGGGTGAAGAGTCCTCTGATGAGGGCGATGAGACCTACGCTAAGCCCAAGCGGCGGCGTAAGACCTCACTTTATGAGCATAACCTCAATGACCTGCGTGAAATGGCCCAGGAAGACCCCCGCATGGTCGCGATGATCATTCGTAGCTGGATGAATGCTAATGAGTAGTTCAATTGCTGAAATGAGCGGTGCCCGCAAGAGCGCCGTCTTATTGCTTGCACTCGATGAAGACAGTGCCGCTGAGGTGTTTAAGTACCTTGGTGCCAATGAAGTGCAAGAAATTAGTATGGAGATGGCCCGTCTGAATCAGGTCTCCCATGACGACATGAAAGCGGTGCTCGAAGCTTTCCATAAAGAAACCGAAGAGTTTGTAGCGCTTAACCTGAATTCAAGCGACCACATTCGCTCGGTGCTGACCAAAGCACTGGGTAGCGAACGCGCCACTAGCCTGATCGAAGATATTCTCGAAACGACGGGCGGCAACTCTGGCATCGACGCACTCAATCTCATGGAAGCCTCCATGGTGTCTGAGTTGATTCGCGACGAACATCCACAAATTATTGCGACTATTCTGGTTCACCTGGATCGTCATCAAGCTGCTGATATCCTGGAGCTATTTGAAGAGAAGCTACGCAATGATGTCGTTCTAAGGATTGCCACCTTTAGCGGCGTTCAGCCCGCCGCCTTACAGGAACTGACCGAAGTGCTTACCAGTATGCTCGACGGCCAGAACCTCAAGCGCAGCAAAATGGGCGGCGTAAGAACAGCGGCCGAGATTCTTAACTTAATGAACTCTTCTCAAGAAGAGACCGCCATCGAAACAGTTCGCTCGCACAGCGAAGATTTGGCACAGAAAATCATCGACGAAATGTTCCTATTCGAGAATCTGCTCGACCTCGACAACCGTGCCATTCAAATGGTGCTTCAGGAAGTCGATACCAACTCGCTGGTGGTGGCCCTTAAAGGTGCTCAGGACGCCTTGGTGGACAAATTCCTGCGCAATATGTCGCAGCGCGCCGCCGATTTAGTGCGCGAAGATATGGAAGCCCGCGGCCCCATCCGTGTCTCTCAAGTGGAGACCGAGCAGAAAGCCATTTTGCAGGTTGTGCGGCGCTTAGCTGATTCAGGTGAAATTGTCCTAGCAGGTGGAGATGATGAGTATGTCTAATACTCACTCGCCTAAATTTGATCGCCATGGCGATTGGCGCCGCTGGCAAATGGATGAGCTGGCCACCACGGCTGAGCGCGTTGCTGATGGCGAGGAACCCACGGCTCACCAACGCAAGGTACAGGCGGCGCAAAAGGCAGCCGAACTGGCGCGCCAGCGTGAAGAGAAAGAGCGCCAGGAACTCCATGACCGTATTCGCCTGGAAGCGGAAGAAGAAGGCTATAAGGCAGGCTTTGAACAGGGCCACAAAGAGGGAATGGAAAAAGGCTTGTCAGAAGCCGCTGAGCAGGCACAAGTGGAGTTACAAGAGCAAATTCGGCTAACCGTTACCCCGCTACAAAGCCTTGCAAAGCAATTCTCTGATGCACTAGAGCGCATTGACGACACCATCGCCCATGACCTGGTTGAGTTAGCGCTAGCGACCGGCAGACAGCTTGCCAGTGATGCCATACAGGAAACGCCTGAGCAGATTTTAGCGATGGTGCGCGAACTTCTGCACACCGAGCCGCCCTTGGTAGGTCAGCAGCGCTTGTGGCTCAATCCCAATGATCACTCTTTGGTAGAAGAACACTTAGGTAATGAACTTAAGGCCGCCAACTGGAAGCTGCAGCCCGATGATCAACTTGCCCGTGGCGGCTGCCGGGTCACCAGTGCTCAAGGGGAAATTGACGCGACTTTCGAAAGCCGCTGGCAGACCATTCAAGCTCAGTCGCGCAAACGTGGCCTCAATTCACCACCACCTTCTAACGTCCCCACATCCTAGGCATATACGCTATGGCAGATACTACCTGTCCCCATCAACATCGCTGGAATAAGGCAGTGCGACGCACGCAGCAGCGCGTCAGTCATTTGCCGCGTTACCGCAATAGCGGTCGCGTCATTCGCGCGACAGGTATGGTGATTGAGGTGGTCGGGTTACGAGTGGCCGTCGGCAGCGCATGTCGCATTGAATTACCGGGCAGTGATGGTCGCTTGGCTGATAGTGACAAACACGCTGAAGCCGAGGTGGTCGGCTTCGCCGGTGACAAACTTTTTTTAATGCCGCTAGAAGAGGTTTCCGGGTTAATGCCTGGCGCACGCGTTTCCCCATTGGATGAAGGCGGTAGCAACAGCGCACGGCGATTCCCAATAGGCGAAGATTTGCTAGGCCGCGTGCTTGATGGCAACGGCAACCCGCTTGATGATCGCGAAAACTTACTCAAAAACATAGAAGAAACGCCTCGTGCAACACTCAGCACGCCCTCTCTTAATCCCCTTTCACGCGCCCCTATTGAAGAACAGATCGATGTCGGCATCCGCGCAATTAATGCGCTGCTAAGCGTAGGGCGAGGGCAACGGATGGGGCTTTTTGCAGGTTCGGGGGTAGGTAAATCGGTGCTGTTAGGGATGATGGCTCGCTATACCAAGGCCGATGTGATTGTAGTTGGCTTGATTGGTGAACGGGGCCGTGAAGTACAGGACTTTATCGACAATATTTTAGGCCCGGAAGGTCGACGGCGTGCCGTGGTAGTGGCGGCCCCCGCTGATACCTCGCCACTGCAACGCTTACAGGGCGCGGCTTACGCGACCCGCCTAGCGGAAGGCTTTCGCGATGAGGGCCGTAATGTGCTGCTGATTATGGATTCGCTGACTCGCTATGCCATGGCCCAGCGGGAAATTGCCCTGGCTATCGGTGAGCCACCCGCCACCAAAGGCTATCCGCCGTCAGTGTTTGCCAAATTACCTAGTTTAGTAGAGCGCGCAGGCAACGCTGAGCGCGGCGGCGGTTCGATAACAGCGTTTTATACAGTTCTTACGGAAGGCGACGATCAGCAGGACCCGATTGCCGATGCTGCTCGCGCCATCTTAGACGGGCACATTGTGTTATCAAGAACGTTAGCAGAAGCAGGACATTATCCTGCCATTGATATAGAAGCGTCCATCAGCCGGGCGATGACCTCGATCACCGCTCCTGAGCAACTCCAGGAAGCGCGTGTTTTCAAGCAGTTGTTTTCGCGCTACCAGCGTAACCGGGACCTTATTAGTGTCGGTGCCTACAGCCCTGGTCACGACCCACAGCTCGACGAGGCGGTGAAACGGTTCCCTTCATTAGAGAACTTCCTTCAACAAAATATTAATGAGAGCGCAACGCTTGCCGATTCTCGTCAAGCGTTGCGCTCACTGGTGGGAGGGCGTACATGAGTACATCGCAACTCGAAATGCTAACCGACTTAGCCAGAGACTCTCGCGATCAAGCGGGCAAAGTACTAGCGCAAGAGAGACAAACAGAGCAGCAAACGACCGCTCAACTACAGTCGCTGCTGAGTTACCGAGCCGAGTATGCTGAGCGATTGCAGAAAGCGATGCGCGATGGCATTGACCCTGCCACCATGTACAACTATCAACAATTTCTAGCCTCGCTGGATACAGCCCTAAGCCGTGCCCGGCAAGCGTTAGCGACACAGCAGGCAAGCGTTCAGCAGAGTCAAAAGAACTGGCAACAAGAGCAGCGCAAGCTCTCTTCCTACGATACACTGGCGTCGCGTCGACTGTTAGAAGAGCACCGCCGCAGCGAGCGTCATGAACAAAAAACTAACGATGATCTGGTGACTAGCCGTTTGGCTCGTCAGCATAACGACACTCCGCATTAGCGGTGCCAGGGAACTGACCATGACTATTCACCAGTTGCTTTCAGCCAGCCAAAGCTCGCCTCAGACGCAGTCTCATGGCACTTTCAGCCGGCAAGATTCTCCCAACGGTTTTTTCCAGCAGGCGTTTTCACAAGCTTCTGCCGCGCAACGCTTGTCGGCACCTACGCTTAGTGAGAATGGCTCGTTACAGACAGCTTCACACCAAGCACAGCTCAATACACTCGGTAGCCTCTTATCTGACGCGCTAGAAATGGATAGCGAGGATTTGAACGCCGTCCTTGAAGCACTCGGGCTTGATCTCAGTGAAAGCGACTTATCTGATCTACTGGCTCAGCTTGAACTGCCGAATTCAAAGATCAAAGTAGACACGCTGGAGCTTAAGGGTGCGGAATCTGCCACGCCCCTTGACGAGATTGCTGCTCGTCTCGCCCTAATGGCTTCATTTTCTGAAAGTAGCCCTCAAGCACAGCCTGAATCACCAATGACTCCGGCTGCCTTCGAGATCATTACAGAACAGTTAAATATTAATCAGGATCAAGTCAACGAGCTTGCAGCAGCATTGAATTCCCTGATGAACCAAGCTCAAAGCGCCCAGCCTTTAGCTACTGCTTCTACACAGGATGGCAGCCCCTCTCTAGCGCTAGAGACTGTCGCCGAGCAGCTTAATATTAGCCAAGTTGAAGCAGCACAGTTGGTCTCCGCGCTAAATGGCCTGATTGCCCAACGCCAGGGTGGTCAGAGCGATCAATCCTTGCCTGTTGATACAGCTCGCTTAACCAGCGCTCCTGCACCGGCTATGGACATTCAGGCTGCTCCACGAGCTCAATCTGATACTTTCTTTGCGCAAGTTAATACCAGCGCTGCCGCCACCTCACAGATCAGCAGCGAAGCCCTAATGAGGGCTCTAATGACGCTTGAGGGAGCACCAAAAGGAAGTCAATCCAGTGAGCACTTACCTACAGGCTTTTCGTTAGCCGCTGGCAGTGGTCCGTTAGCTTCAACACCTTCTGCACAAGGGTTTACTCCCACAGTCGCCCCGACACCCGCTGCCTTAACAACGCCCTTTACAAGCCCTGCCTGGCCACAACAGCTTGGCCAACAGTTGGTGCAGATTTCACAGCGTGGGGGCGAACAACACGTCCAAATGCAGTTGAATCCAGCAGAGCTAGGGCCGCTATCTATCTCTTTAAAATTTGGTGAACAAGGGGCGCAAGCACACTTTTTGTCCGCCCATGCTCAGGTGCGACAAGTACTTGAACAAGCGATTCCTCAATTAAGGGAAGCATTGGCTGAACAAGGTATTTCGCTAGGCGAGACATCGGTAGGAGAACAGCGAGACCCTAATGCACAGGGCTTTGCCCAATCAGGCGGTGGACGAGGCACAGGAATAGGCAGTGACAGTGGCGATGAAGGCGAGGGTGAGAAACTCTCGTTAAGTGCCGAAAGCAGCCCACTGATCATCGATGGACGAGTCGACCTTTACGCTTAGCCCTTTACGCTTAATAGGGGTCGCCTGACTCTGTATGATTATTCTGGTGCCGAGCACACGAGATAACTAAACCAAAAGATAGGCTTGCCAAACAAGCCTGTTCATTTCATCACCAGCATGCGCTTTAGGCATAATACTTTGCTAGTGATACGCATGGAGTTCACAGGAATCGCAAATGGCAGAAACAAGCGGCGGGTCAAAAAAACTGCTCTGGATAATGATTATCTTGGTGCTGCTGTCGTCGATAGGCGCAGCGGTCGCTATTTATATGGTAATCGACCAGCGTAAAGATGGTACAGAAACGGCAGAAGTGCAGCAGGCGATGGAGCGCGCGACGCCCATTTTTATGCGCATTGAACCCTTTACCGTCAACCTCGTCGATGACGGCTATGGCTCACGTTTACTCTATACAGGCGTGACCCTTCGCGTTGGGAACGAGGAAAGCAAAGTCATTCTTGAAGAACATATGCCCCAAGTGCGTAGCCGTTTATTAATGCTGCTTTCCGGCAAGCAGGCTGATGAACTTACCTCAACGGAAGGTAAACAGCAGCTTGCTCAGTCGATTGTTGACCGACTAAACGTCCCGTTAACGGAAAATCAGCCGCCGCTTGATTTGCGTGAAGTTTTATTCACTGAATTTATTGTGCAATAACCTCGGGAACTGGAGCCGTTCATGTCACAGGACGATCTACTGTCCCAGGAAGAAATTGATGCCCTGCTAAAGGGTGTTAGCGGAGACGATGAGTCATCGCCTTCCTCTTCCCAAACGCAAGATGAATCGCGTATTCGCGCTTACGATCCGGCGACTCAGCATCGCGTTATTCGTGAGCGCTTGCATGCGCTGGATTTCATCAATGAGCGTTTCGCTCGTTACTTCCGTAACGGGCTGTTTAACCTATTACGGCGTAGTGCAGACATCACAGTAGAGTCGGTACGCTATCAAAGCTTTAGCGAATTTTCTCGCAATGTTCCCGTACCCACGAACCTGAATATTGTGTCGATGAAGCCGCTGCGCGGCTCTGCACTTGTGGTGTTCCCACCTAACCTCGTTTTTATGGTGGTGGACAACCTTTTCGGTGGCGATGGTCGTTTTGTCACTAAATCGGACGGCCGCGAATTTACCAACACTGAACAACGTATTATCCAGCGCCTGCTCAATCTGGCAATTGATGCTTATCAAGAAGCCTGGAAGGTCGTTTACCCACTTGATGTGAGTTTTTTGCGCTCAGAAGTACAGTCAAAATTTGCCAACATCACTAACTCACCTAACGAAATCGTGGTGAATACCAAGTTCAATATTGAAGTTGGCAATCTATCAAGCAATTTCCAGATATGCATGCCTTACGCCATGATCGAGCCGTTGCGGGATTTATTGGCCAACCCGATCAACGATAGTAACCACGACCAAGATGGCAGTTGGTCGCGCCGTATGGCGAGTGAGCTACGTCAATCAGAAGTAGAGTTGGTGGCAGAGTTTGCGCAGATACCCAGCCGTATCGCCCATGTAATGGGGCTAAAGAAGGGTGATGTCCTCCCACTAGAAATTCCAAGCTCAATTACAGCCAGTGTGGATGGTGTGCCTGTTATGCAGTGTGAGTACGGCAGCCAACGTCAACAGCATGCGCTGCGTGTCTTACATCTGATCGACCATGCCGCTATGAACAGCGCATCGTCCAAAGACTTTATTAAAGTGCCTACGCGACAGAAAGCCAAGGAATCCAAAGCATGACTGATCCCAATAAGCCTAATCAGAACGTCTCTGAAGACGATTGGGCGGATGCCATGTCCGAGCAAGAAGAGACGGCCTCCAGCGCCGACGCCGCCAGCGAAGAGGAAGATCCGTGGGCAGCTGCCATGGCAGAGCAGGAAGCCGCTGAAGAGAGCTCAGAAGAGCCTGCTGACGAGCCAGAAGCCAAAGCGCCCGCTAAAGCCGCGAGTGATGACGTGTTTCGCCCGTTAAGCCCAGACAGCGGTTCCTCGCAGGCGCGTGAGCTTGAGATGATCATGGATATCCCGGTGAAGCTCACTGTGGAGTTAGGTCGTACCAAGCTAACCATTAAGCAATTGCTGGAGTTAGCACAAGGCTCTGTTATTGAGCTTGAAGGGCTCGCCGGTGAGCCGATGGATATCTTGATTAATGGCTATTTAATTGCTCAAGGGGAAGTCGTTGTTATTGAAGATAAATACGGGATTCGTATCACTGAAATCGTCACACCTTCCGAACGAATTCACAAATTGAACCGATGAGTGTTACTACCACCTCGGCGCAGAATGGCTCGCTTGATGCACTAGGCAATGGGGGCGAGTCATTAGTGGGCATGGCTATGCTGGGTAAAACCGCCGCCGCTTTAGCCCTCGTTATTGCGATCATTTTAATTTGTACGGCGCTTTTAAAGCGTTGGAGCAACCACACCACTCGTCATGGCGCTCACTTACGTGTCGTGGGCAGCACGGCGGTGGGCAACCGTGAACGTGTTGTCATCGTTGAAGTGGAAGATACATGGCTGGTTATTGGCGTTGGCGGGGGACGTATTACTAAGTTACACGAACGCCCGGCGCCAGAAGAGCGCGCCCCCACCGCCTCATCTCCTCCGTCTTCGCGCTTTGCGCGACGCTTATCTAAAGCGCTAGCCGCTAGCCAGCGCAAAGGGTCAGCCGCTCCCTCCGATCCCTATAAGACGCCATGAGGCAATGGATGCACCTTTCTTGGCCCTGTTTTTTTAAGCCATGTGTTTCAAAAGATTATATTGCTAACCGTGGTAGTCAGCGCTGGCTATGGCTGATTACCGCTATGGTTGTGTGCTTTATCGCCGCGCCAGCGCATGCTCAGCAAATACCCGGGATTATCTCGCAGCCCTTAGAGGATGGCGGGCAACAGTGGTCGCTTTCGCTGCAAACCCTGCTCTTTCTGAGCTCGCTAGCGTTTTTACCTTCAATGCTGCTGATGATGACCAGTTTTACACGCATCATCATTGTGCTTAGCCTATTGCGTACAGCAATGGGCACCCAGGCAACACCGCCCAATCAAGTGCTCTTGGGGATCGCACTGTTCTTAACTTTTTTTATTATGTCGCCGGTATTGGCACAGGTCTATGACAACGCCTGGGTGCCACTGACTAATGAAACAATAAATTTTGAAGAGTTTTTATTACTTGCCCAAGACCCCTTTCGTGAATTTATGCTTGCCCAAACCCGCGAGCCCGACTTGGCTTTATTCGTTCGCTTGGCGGATGTAGGCCCTATGCAAGGACCAGAAGAGTTGCCTATGCGTGTTTTGTTGCCTGCCTTTGTTACCAGCGAACTGAAAACCGCTTTTCAAATTGGCTTTACTATTTTTATTCCGTTCTTAATCATCGACCTAGTTGTCGCCAGCACGCTGATGGCACTGGGGATGATGATGGTACCGCCCATCACAATCTCGTTACCCTTTAAACTGATGCTGTTCATTTTAGTGGATGGTTGGCAGCTTATTATTGGCTCGATGGCTGAAAGCTTTTACATGATATAGCGTGTTGTTGAAATAGCTTTTTATATCAAATAAGCCGTGGCGTTTTATACGCCACATAGGATTTCTACGATGACCCCTGAAATGGTGATGAGCATTGCGTACCAAGGCATGCGTGTAACGCTTCTCCTTGCTGGTCCCATGCTGCTGGCAGCGCTATTCACCGGCCTTATCATTAGTCTGTTTCAAGCCGCGACTCAGATAAATGAAATGACGCTGACATTTATTCCTAAAATCCTTGCCGTGTTTGCGGTGCTGGTGTTTGCTGGCCCCTGGCTGATTGGCTTAATTACTGACTTTACACACCGCCTATTTACCAACATCCCTAATATGGTGATGTAAGCCGATGGTCGAAGTCACTTTCGCACAGCTACAAGGGTGGCTAGTGGCTTTTTTATGGCCGTTTGCGCGCATCACTGCCTTTATGGCCGCCTCCCCGCTTTGGGGGCACTCGAGTGTTCCCAATCAAGCCAAAGTCGGCCTTGCTGCCCTCATTGCCTTTGTGATTGCGCCGATTCTACCAACTATGCCGGCTATCGCCATCATGTCCTGGGCTGGCGTCGGCATTATGATCGAACAGATACTGATTGGCTTGGCGATGGGTCTCGTCATGCATATCATGTTTGCGGTTGTTCAAGCAGCCGGGGACTTTATCGGTCTTCAAATGGGCCTAGCATTTGCGAGCTTTTTTGATACAGCGAGCGGCACCAACATTATGGTGCTATCGCGTATTCTCTATATGATCACACTGCTCATGTTCTTGGCGATGAATGGCCATTTAATGGTGCTTGAAACCTTGATTATGAGCTTCCAAACGCTACCCATTGGCATTGGGACGTTCAACCCAGATGCGTTTATTTTGCTAGCCCGCTACGCGGGGACGATTTTTGCGGCGGGTATGTTATTGGCACTGCCGCTAGTGGGCTCCCTACTAACCATCAATCTGGCATTGGGCATACTGAACCGTTCCGCCCCTCAGCTCACCGTCTTCAATATTGGTTTCCCTACCTCGCTCATCGTGGGTCTGATATTGATGATGGTATTAATGACCGATATTAGCCGCTTTCTGCAGCGGCTATTTACTCAAGGATTAGACTTTCTGCAAAACCTAATCGAAACAATGGCACCTTTAACGTAAAAACCCCATGCTTTTTGTAAAGCCTGGGGTTTTTTAGTAAACCGTGTAAGAACAAAACGCTCGTTACATATAGTTAAATAGCGATAAGCCTTTAATATCGACAAACGCTTTTTGCGCTGCCTGCATACCTACTTGGCGCAAGCTATACTCAGAAATGGCTTCTGCGTAATCAAGATCGACCAGATCGGACAACGTTTGCTCATAGTTCAGCATACGGTTACTACCGACAGCATCAATAACATCAAGCTCATTGAGCCGCGCACCAGCAGAAGCGCGTACGGTTAGGGCATTATCTAGGCTGTTGTCCAGATCGCGCATAGCAGTATTCAAAGTGTTGCGCAGGTCAGCTTTTTTGGTTGGATCATCCGCTGGAAAATCCAAAACCCTGATAGCTTCTTCCATGGTTCGAAAGAGATCAGCACCACGAACGTCCCCACCAGCTTGTGCCACTAAAATCTCATCGTCTTTAGCTGGTTCACCCTCTAACGTAATATTAATACCGCCAAAGGATAACTGCTGACCTGCTCCCGTATATTCACCTTCAGCAACCAAACTACCAGCATCGGTTTGCCATTCATCATCTTCAAAACGCTGTACTTGGTAGATAAACTCACTTTTAGGGTCAGCGCCAGTATTTTCAGTGAATACAATGCGGTAATTGTCACCGTAGCCCTCGGCGTTTACATCACTTATCTGCGGACCAGTGAATGTTACGGTGCCATCGTTTCTAGCGCCCTCTCCAACTAGGCGCTCGCCCTGGGCACTAGTCTTGACCGACTCAGCTATATAGCCCGCACCGCTTGGAACGCTCTTGAAGATAGTCTCGCCATTATCGTTAACCGGCATTAGCCGCGAAGCATCCACGCGCTGTTCGCGTACATTACTATCGCCCTGATACTGCACACTGCCATCGGCTGACTTTACGAACGGCGGGGCATTATCTTTATAGCCCCCAAACAGGTAACGACCGTTACCATCAGTGGCATTGGCTTGGCCCAGCATCGTTTCATAAACGCCTTTGAGCTCACTGGCGATTGACTCACGATCCACGTCACTCAGCGTGTCACTCGATGCTTGAATCAAGAGTGTTTTGGCGCTAGTCACCGCATCGCTAACACTGTTTAAGATGCTTTCAGTCTGTGATAGCGAATTACGTGCCGATACTCGCGCATCGGCATACTGCTGTGTAACGGCTTTTGACTGGTCTACGCCCACTGCCCGTGAAGCAGCTTGTGGGTCATCAGAAGGATTCACTACCCGTCGGCCACTGGCAATCTGCTGGCTAACTTTCAAGAAATCGCTCTGTTGACGATTAATAGAAGCCGTACTTTGGTCGTACATAGTTACGCTGCTAATGCGCATGAAATAGACTCCTATAAGTTAGCTTCGCAGACCTAAAATGGTGTCAAAAATATTGGAAGCCGTATCAATCACACGTGCGTTCGCTTGATAATACTGCTGAAAGCGGATCAAATTAGCAGCTTCTTCATCTAAGCTAACGCCTGATTCAGACTGCTGTACTGCCTTTAATTGATCGGTTAAACCTTGGCGTGCATCTAAATTAACTTGAACAATATTAGTTCGATTACCTACATCACTGACAATAGATGCATAAGCACCGCTGACAGAAGCACTCCCCCCCACAATCGATTCAGCCTGCATATTCTGCAGTGCCAGGGCGTTACGATTATCGCCCGCGCTAGCGTCACTTCGGCTGATGACAAGACTAGCTTCGCCGACTGGAAGTGCATCCAGGGTAAAGCTTAGACCGTCAATACTGATTTTGTCTCCCGCTTCCAGAGGTGTACCAGAAGTAAGGACTGAATCACCCCGTGTAACGGTCACTGTTGGTGTTGTCGGCATAACCGCCAGGTCACCAGTATCGTCAACATTTAGTTCATAACTCTCGTTATCGCTAAAAGCACCGCTTGCAGCAGTTAGTTCGCTAATGTCCAAATCACCTTTACTTTCAACCAAGCTGGCCGCAGCAATTTTATCTAGATCCGTAATATTGCTATCCATACCGCCAGCGGCGCGGCGAACGGGCTGTACTTCAAAACGATCTCCGTTTTGAGCCGTATTAAGATCCGTAAAAACGACATTGACACCGCCAAAGCTTAGCGTGTCTGTAGTATCCTCGAATTCAACATCGACTAACGAACCATCATCTTTACGAGTAACTTCAAATGTTGGTGGTGTAGCTGCAGCGTCAGTCACTTTAATAGAGTAATCGGTCGCTTTTAATGCACTGATATCTTCCAGGTCAAAAGTCGCTTCAACGCTAGCGCTGCCACCATTCTCAGCATTAAAGTAAGCATTTGGCTTACCTAAGCTGAAAAACGCTTCGCCTTGATCTCCTTGTAAATCTACTCCTTGCTGATGCTGCTCATTAAAAGCTAATGCCAATGAGGAGGCTAACTGGCCAATTTGATTCTGCGTTTTATCTAGCGTGTCTGAGCGAAAGCTCATCAAACCACCTAACGCGCCACCGCTAATCAATCCCTCGTCTAAAGCAACTAAATTTCCGTTTCCTTGGGCTCCCTCTCGGTAACCCACTACCACTCTTTGCGGATCACTTTGCGACTCTATCGCTTCAAGTTTATAAGCGGTATCACCGGTAACAAGCGGCTGGCCATTAGGAAGAGTTAGATTATAGGTTTTACCATCTTGGATATTAAGGCGCACATCCAATCTTTCGTTTAACTCGGAAATCATCTGATCACGCTGATTTAATAGGCTATTCGGTGCTTCACCTAATTGCGCTCTTGCTAGAGAAATTTCACGGTTAATCGATGCGATTTGAGTCGTCGTATTATTAATTTGAGTGATTTCATCTTTTATTTGCCCATTAACACCTGACTGCAAATCTTGGAGATAACCATCAAACGAACGGAACTGGGCAGACAATGTATTAGCAGAGCCTAACACACCCTGGCGCGATGCAGGGTCAGAAGGTGCGCTGGCCAAATCTTCAAGGGAGGAAAAAAAATCCTGCATCAATGGTGCCAAACCAGCTTCACGATCGGCAAGCAAGTTATCGATTTGCGTGACTTGCGTGCTATAAACATTTAGAGCACTAGACTGGGATTTGGCATTATTCAGCTGAGCAGCGACAAATGTGTTGTATTGTCGTTCAATATCCGCGACGCGCACGCCAGAGTTATTATTACTTTCGTTAAGAACCGTAATTTCCCGATTGTAGCCAGGCGTATAGACATTACTAATATTATTACTAACCGTATTCAGGGCATTCTGTGCCGCATTAAGGCCGCTTAACCCAATCGAAAACATGCTCATGGTTCAATTCCTTAGGCTGATACCTATACATGTTACAAGTATCGGCAGTGCGCAAAAAAACTTGAGGAAAGGGCTAGCGAGAATCTGCCAGGAAATCGTCACCCGCGTTAAGCGGCCCCATCGACTTCATTACTGCCACTAGTTTATCGGCATAACGCGGGTCAGTGGCATAACCACCACGCTGTAACTCTTGCGCTGCCTGCTCGGCACTCGGTGCCTGGACAACACCGGCATAGCGCGGGTTATTACTGATCAGGCTGGCATAGTCGGTAAAAGCGTGCTCAAACGACTCGTAAACGCGGAATGTGTCGACTACCGGAGTACGTCGCCCATTGATATATTCATGCGTCACAATGTCAGTTGTTTCGCCCTGCCAATGGCTACCTGCTTTGATACCAAACAAGTTATGGCTGTTATTTCCATTGCGAGTGGCAATTTCGTGCCGACCCCAGCCCGTTTCTAACGCCGCCTGGGCCAAAATTAATTCAGCAGGAACGCCAGTGTTGGCACTAGCCGCCTGGGCTGGCGCCGCTAACGTTTGCATAAATTGGTCAATGTGACCTGAAGCTGTCGGCTCTCGCTGATTTAACGCGGACTCATCGACTGTATTACCTTTCTCCACACCTTGGCGAATGGCCTCAAGCTCAGCCAGGAATTGCCCGCTGCCCTGTGAGCTTGTTGTGCCAGTAGCGCCCGGATCTACCGAGAAAGAGTCATCAAGTATTCGGGGCGTGCCACGGGGAATACCGGCGATTAGGGCTTGCAGCTCTTGATCTGCATTGGCTGCTGGCTCTGCTTTTGAAATAGCACCTTGGCGCTCTAACTGCTCAACGAGAACATCCGCAAGGCCCATGCCACGCGAAGCCATCACTTGGGACCACTGTTGATCCAGCATCGATTGATAGGTATTCGTCGCGCTGCTATTCATCAGTCCTGAGGTGGGTGTCGCTTCGCGCATACTCTTCATCATCATCTGAATAAACAACGCTTCAAATTGCTGGGCTGCGCCATCTACGCCAGCTTCAGGGTCGACTCGGGCGGTGTGTTGAAGCCGTTGAAAGCCGCTCACATCCAGGGCGAACTGACTGCTCATATCATTCGCGCTCATTAAATGACCTCCAGCTCAGCGCGTAGCGAACCCGATGCTTTTAACGCTTCTAGAATCGACATTAAATCCTGGGGTGTGGCGCCTAACGCATTCAATGCATTGACCACTTCGTTGAGCTGCGCGCCTTCTACGATTTGCAGATAAGCCTCTTGCTGATCAATTTCAATATCCGCATCAGGTACGACGACCGTCTCTCCCTCGCCAAACGGGTTAGGCTGGCTAACGCCAAACTGGGTATCAATCATGATCGACAGACTGCCGTGGGCTACCGCCGCTTCTCGCAATGTGACGGCACTGTTCATTACGACCGAGCCGGTACGTGAATTCAGCACAACAAGCGCTGGTGCCTCAGTAGGTGTTACCTGAACGTTTTCGACACGGGCCATAAAGTTGACCCTTGCATTGTCATCGGTAGGGCCATCCAGGGCGATGACTCGACCATTTCGTGCGTAGGCAACCGACTGGCCAAACTCGTTATTAATCGCCGTCACCATGCGCTGAACGGTGCCAAAATCGGAATCGTTGAGCTGTAATTCAAGCATCCCACCGTTACTGCCCAGGTTAAGCGGCACTTCTCTTTCCACCAGGGCACCATTGGGGATACGGCCTGAGGCCTGTTGGTTAATCTGAACGCTACTGCCACCAGCCTGTGCACCCGCCCCACCTACGAGCATATTGCCTTGGGCAATCGCATAAGTATCCCCGTCGGCACCTTTTAGCGGCGTCATTAACAGCGTACCGCCTCGCAAGCTGCGCGCATTGGCAATCGACGAAACCACTATATCCAACCGCTGGCCCGGCCTGGAAAATGGCGGGAGATCAGCCGTTACCATCACTGCAGCCACGTTGCGCAATTGTAAGTTCGTACCTGCAGGTACCGTCACCCCAAGCTGGGAAAGCATGTTGGTCAGGCTTTGACTGGTGAAAGGCGCCTGGGTTGTTTGGTCACCGGTGCTATCAAGGCCCACGACTAACCCATAGCCCACCAGCTGGTTATCGCGGACACCGGCAAAGCTCGAAAGCTCGCGAACACTCTCCGCTTGGGCGGGTAGTGCCAGTGAACACATCAGCACTAAGACACCCAGCTGAACCAACCAGGTGTTGCTTGTTCGATAACCACTTAATCGCATCGCTATTGCCCGTCGTAACAGTGTTATTGGTCGCTTTAACATTGATAGCTCCAAATAGGGGCTAGAATGGCGAGACGTTTAAGAAGAAACGTTGTAGCCAACCCATGTGCTGCGCTTCGTTGATATAACCGTCACCCACATACTCAATACGCGCATCAGCCACCTGAGTGGAAGGAACGGTATTTTGTGCGGTAATCGTGCGCGGGTTAACCACGCCTGAAAAACGGATAAACTCCGTTCCCTGATTGATGGCAATTTGCTTCTCGCCCCGTACACGTAAATTGCCGTTATTCATGACTTCTAACACCGATACGGTAATCGTACCGGTAAAGGAGTTATTCGCCTGCGACCCACCACTGCCGGTAAAATCGTTCTCACCGGAAACATCGTAGCCGTACTCAGCAAGAGTATCGAGAATATCTGGAAGCTCTGCCAATTCCAGGCTAGCACTGCCACTACGACCTGCGTTGGACTGCGAATTCTTGCTCGCACTGACTTCTTCATCCAACACAATGGTCAAAATATCGCCAATCGAGCGCGGCCGGCGATCTTCAAAAAGCGGCTGATACCCTTGCCTTGCCTGATAAATAGAGCCATTAGGGATGGGTGGTGGACGATCAACAATACTGATCTGCTCCTGCTCTCCCACCACTGAGGCTCTTGGAATTTGAGCGCACCCGGCAACCACCAGTATTAAGAGCGCCAAGCCAGCTAGTGCAATACGACGTAACATTGGGTGCAACTCCAGCATGACGCAACCTGTTAGTAAACTTTATTGAAAAACCGTTACAGCTGGCTCAAGCGTGCCAACATTTCATCGCTGGTAGAGACCGCTTTGCTATTAATTTCATAGGCGCGTTGGGTCTGAATCATATTGACCATTTCTTCAACCACATTAACGTTGGACGTTTCTACATAGCCTTGGAATAGACGCCCAGCGCCGTTCATTCCGGGCATATTTTCGTTAGGTGCGCCTGAGGCCCCTGTTTCAAGATAGAGGTTGCCCCCAACACTTTCTAAACCTGCCGGGTTAATAAAGGTACTGACGGTGATTTGCCCAACTTCATTATCAATAGCCACGCCTGGCTGGCGGACGCTCACCGTACCGTCTTCACCTACATTCACTGACAGTGCGTTGGGAGGTAAGAAAATAGCAGGCTCAACGGGATAGCCATTAGCCGTCACCATCTGGCCATTTTCGTTTAGCTGAAAACTGCCGTCGCGGGTATAAGCATTAGTCCCGTCGGGCATCAATACCTGAAAAAAGCCTTCGCCATCAATGGCTAGATCACGCGAGTTTTCCGTTTGCTCTAAACCACCTTGGGTATGCAAACGCTCAGTGGCCACCGCGCGAACACCGGTACCAATTTGCATGCCTGAGGGCAGGCGATCCTGAATATTGTTCTGAGCCCCTGGCTGACGCATATTTTGATATAACAAGTCTTCAAACACGGGACGTGAGCGTTTGAAGCCATTGGTACTGACGTTGGCCAGGTTATTTGAAATGACATCTAGCTTGGTTTGTTGCGACTCTAGACCGGTTTTAGCGGTCCACAATGACTTAATCATAATTATGCTCCCTTGGCCGACTGACTCACATCAGCATTGAATGGCCAACATCAACCTTGAATAGATAGAATGCCGTTGGCACGCTGGGCGTTTTCGTCAGCGGTACTGAGCACTTTCATCTGCATATCGTAACGGCGTGCCACATCGATCATTGAAACCATGGCATCGACGGCACTCACGTTGCTGCCCTCAAGCGCGCCGCTCACTAGCTTGGCATTCTCGTCGGCGGGCAAGGCGCCCGGTCCACCTTCCTCATTAGGAGGTGCACGAAACAGGCCGTCCTCACCACGGGTTAGCGCTCCCTCTTCGGGTGTCACTAACTTAATCCGCCCTACTTCGACGAGCGCTTCTGGCCCTACGCCCTCGGGAATGGCACTAATGGTCCCGTCGGCACCGATAGAGACTTGCGCGCCTTGCGGCACGGCAATAGGGCCACCTTCCCCCATCACCGGGCGCCCTACATTAAGCAGAACCCCATCACTGTCAATTTGGAGATCGCCGCGCCGCGTATAGGTTTCGGTACCATCGTCCGCCTGCACTGCCATCCACGCATCGCCCTGCATCGCGACATCAAGTGTGCGCCCCGTAAACTCAACGGGCCCCTGTGAAAAGTCACTGCCGGGCGTGGTGGTCACCGCTGACGTCCGCGTTGCCAGCAACGCCTCACCCTGCACGGGCACAGAACGAGCAGTCTGTAGCTGGGCACGAAAACCAGTAGTACTCACATTCGATAGGTTATTACTCACTATCGACTGTTGATCCATACTGTTTTTGGCGCCACTCATGGCGGTATAGAGCATTCGATCCACGGTACTTACTCCTTACAAGATTGACCGACTATTAAAGATTAATAATGGTCTGCAGGAGCTCGTCCTGGGTACTAATCGACGTCGAGTTCGCTTGGTAAGCACGCTGGGCAACGATGGTATCCACCAGCTGTTTTGCTAGGTCAACGTTGGAGTTTTCCAACACGCCAGACTCAATGGTGCCGAATACGCCGGTACCACCAGTACCTATAATGCCGATACCTGAGGCATTGGTTTCGCGCCATGCGTTGTCGCCTATAGACTGGAGGCCCTCTTCGTTTGCAAAGTTAGCTAATACAATTTGCCCTGCATCACGGCGCTCTTCGTTGGTATAAATACGAATAACACGACCATCGCGTGTTATTTCTAACCCAGCGAGGCTGCCGGAGGTATAACCATCTTGCGTCAGTGTATTTTGCACAGAGTTATTGTTGAACTGGGTAGTTCCAGTCAGTGCAAAATCATAGTTAAGCGGATCAGCACCATCACCCACAATAAATTCTAAATTTGCAAAGGCTTTCGTTAGGCCTGCATTGTCTACCGAGGCTTGGTTGAATGCTTGAGTCGCATCTTGACCATTGGCGGAAGCATTATCTACATCAAGATTCACTGGGGTAGTAGCCGTACCAAAAGCAAGCCGATAACCGGCATCAGCGACACCAACTATATCGTCTTCATCTCTAAGTCCAGCCCCTGCCCCATCAAGATCGCTATATTTAGCAAGCTGTCCATTACTGTTAAACTTCAGCCAGAACGAATTCTCCAGATCTTGCGCAGCATTATCCACTCCATCAAATGAAAGCTTCCCATCAACAGCTTGAAACGCTTTCCAGGTATTATCATCTACCTTTTCATAATACATCGTAATATTGCGTTCATTTCCCAAGGAATCGAACGTAGTGAAACTATTGGAAAAGTGATACGAAACATCGAGTTCAAGTGGATCGCCTGTTGCATCAAAAGCACCGTCGTTATCAACCGTGATTAAATCACCATTTCCATCCACTGCTTGGACAGTTGCTTGCTGCAAACCCTGTCCTGGTACTGTACTGGCATTCAAATTATAGGTAGCTGCCACGTCCGCAGTAGCCTTTGCAGGAATGTCAGCTGATGAAATATTTAGCGCTTCAGGGGCTCCTCCTGGCACAACAGCTGAAAACGGATCATTAGGATCAGAAAGACCATACCCCGTTAACCGCTGGCCTGATGCATTCACCAAAAAGCCTTCATTATCTTGGCTAAATTGACCATTTCGAGTATAAGCGGCTTCACCACTCGTTTGTTCAACCCGGTAAAAACCTTCACCAGCCACTGCCAGATCCAAAGTGCGACCCGAGGTTTCCAAATCACCTGCCGCAAAGTCTTGACGAACATCTGAAATTTTTACGCCCAGGCCCACTTGGCTACTTGCACCGGCAAATACATCAGAAAATATTGCACCTGAGCTTTTAAAGCCGACCGTTTGCGAGTTCGCAATATTATTACCTAAGATCTTTAGGTTTTCTGACTGTGCATTCAGACCGCTTAGTGCTTGAGAAAAACTCATTTCATTCTCCTAGAAGACAATTTATGTTACTAAATCAAAGGATTTGTTTAACATCATTCAGGCTGATTTGACCATAAATCGCCCCTAGGTCCAGCCGAACACCACCGTTAACATCGTTAGGTGTCACGCTATTGACGATCGCATAGTTAAGCGCGGTTGATTCAATGGCTTCGCCTTCAGCGTCCGTCGCCTCTAACTGAACGGCATAGCGATTACTGGCAACCACCTCGCCCTGGTCATTCTCCCCGTCCCACTTGAAAGACTGCACACCCGCATCAACTGCCCCTAAATCATAACGGCGAATAACTTGGCCACCCTGGCCAACTATCGTCGCTTGAACATTGGCGGCGGGCTGGTCTAATTCAATCCCAAAAGGTGTTGAGTAAGGTTGACCTTCGCTATCTTGCTCCAACATGATTTGACGCCCAGGTACCATGACCCCCTGGCCAATCAACCCGCTCGCCTGCAATGCCTGATTGGCATCCATTTGGCTGGTGATGCTCTGTAACGTGCTATTCAGCTGCTCAATACCGCTTACCGTGTTGATCTGTGCGATTTGAGACGTCATCTCCGCGTTTTCCATGGGTTTAAGCGGGTCTTGATTTTGCAATTGCGTAATCAATAGCGTCATAAAGCTATTACGCAGCTCGTCTGATTGACTCTGCTTTAGCTGAATACCACCACCATTGATATTCGACAACGTGGTTGGATCAATAGTACTCATTGTTAGCCCTCTCCCAGCGACAGCGTCTGCATCAGCATCTGCTTACTGGTATTAAACACTTCAACGTTGGCTTGATAGGAGCGCGAGGCAGAAATCATATTGACCATTTCATGTACTGGCTCAACGTTGGGTTTTGCTACGTAACCCTCTTCATCCGCTGCCGGGTGGTTGGGCATATACTCCATGCGTAGCGGTGAGTCGTCTTCCACCACTTCGGTCACTCGCACACCGCCAACGCCATAGCGGTTGCCTTGTGCCTGAGTCTCAAACATGACCTGTTTTGCTCGGTAGGTTTCACCATCAGGCCCGGCAACGCTATCGGCATTGGCCATGTTGCTAGCGGTAACGTTCATTCGCTGGGACTGGGCACTCATTGCCGAACCGGCAATATCAAACGTAGAGAACATCGACATCGTTGCTTAACTCCTCACTAATTTGGCCTGGTTATTCGGGCTGCATGGCATTTTTCAGCCCTTGAATACGGCTGTTGAGCATCGTGAGGCCGACTTGATAACGAACAGCGTTATCAGCAAACTGCGTGCGCTCACGATCCATATCAACCGTATTACCATCCAAACTAGGCTGGTCGGGAATGCGGTAAAGTAAATCGGCGTTGCCCGCTCCGCGCCATGCGGGGCCTTCTCCAGCAATATGGCTACCAGCGGTACGCGCCAACGTCAGGCCGCCGCCGGTATTACTGGATGCATTCTGAGTACCGTCTACTGCTTTTTTCAGCTCACTAGCAAAATCGATATCACGCGCTTTATAGTTAGGCGTATCGGCATTGGCTATATTCGCCGCCAGCACTTCGTGGCGTGCCTGGCGCAAACCGACTGCTTGCTGATGATAGTTAAAGGCAGATTCCAGTTGATCAATCATGCCGACCCTCGCGTTGAGGCAAAAAATAAAATGGATTTTGTTGATGATGAAGAATACGTCTGTAACTGTCAGCCTAAAGCATGGAACAGCTGGCGTTTCCACCAGCATTTCGCGTGATACGGCTGCTACCTTTTCGTTACACTGACTGACCGGTAGCCTCATCAGCCTACTTCCCCAAGCTCTTCAGCAAGTGGCCCCTTCCATGCTACGAAAGCACGTTACTCAGCCAAGCATGCTTTGCTACTGGCAAGTGATTTTTTTATTGGCAATGCTAGCCGTTACAGCTTTGACTAAGGTTCAGGCTGATGACGACGCCCTGCTTCAGCAAGTACACCAATTTTTGTATCAGGAAACCCAGGCATTAGGCGAGGAAGTGGTGATTGATCTACGGCCACCTTCTCCACATTTGCCGGAATGCATTCAACCAGAGCCCTTTTTACCCAACGCAAACCAAGCCCCCTTGGGCCGCGTTTCCGTTGGGGTACGTTGCGGTGAAAACGGCCGACAAGTGCGTTACTTACAGGCTCAAATTGATGTCATTGGTAGTTATGTGGTGGCAGCGAGAGATATTGAGCGAGGCACGTTGATTACCTCGAATATGCTCAGCGAACGTGGTGGTAATTTAGGCGATCTTTCGGCGCAAGCTTTGACGGCTGAAGAAGACATCATAGGTAAAATCACCCAGCGCCCCATTCGCACTGGTAGCGCTTTTTTGGCTCATTACTTACAAGCTCCTGACTTGGTTGAACGTGGGCAGCGCGTTACTGTCGTAGCGCAAGGTTCAGCTTTTCGCGTTTCACGCGAAGGGGAGGCGCTAGAAAATGGCGCTCTTGGTGAACAAGTAAGGGTGCGTTTTGGATCACGCGAAATCATGACTGCCCGCGTCACTGATCGAGGTGTTTTGGTGGTGGATTTTTAACGCATCGCCTAAAGTTATACCCTGCGCTGCCGATATATGGCTATACAAGCTACACTAGGCGCCAAGCGCATCGACGTTGACGATGAGGCAGACAACGTGAAAATTGATAACATTAACTCGCTATTACGCTCGAATCCTACGCAGCAGCGGGATGAAACGCAAAAAGCGGAGAGCGTATCGCCAGCCACACCGGGCGGCATGACTCGTGAGTCGACCCAACTGAGTCAATCGAGTATTGATGAGTCTCAGGATATCGATACCGCCAAAGTTGAAGAGATTCGAGACGCTATTCGTGAAGGGCGCCTGGAAATGCGCGCGGACCGAATTGCTGACGGTTTAATTGCCAATCTTAAAGATTTATAGGGGACGCTTTAAATGAGCCTTGCATCTTTGCTTACCGACCAACGGCAGCGCCTTGATGCGTTAATTTCGTTGTTGTCCAACGAGCAAAACCTTTTGACGCAAGGTGACATTGACGGCGATGCGTTAGCTCAAGTCGCACACGAGAAGCAGTCATTATTAGCCGAGCTAGAGCGGATTGAAACTGTGCGCCGCAATGTACAGAAACGCCTCGGTTATGATGAAGGTGCTATTGGCGCTAGATCAGCAGCTGTTGATGCTGGCTGTCAAACAGCATGGGAAAGCCTGCTTGAAAAAAGTGAGCGCGCCTCACGCATGAATGATCTGACGGGACAAATGCTGTCAGTACGAATGAAGCATAACCAGGCAATGCTGGATTACATCCGCCAAATTGCAGAAAAAACGCTGTATAAGCCGGATGGTCGTAATAGTGCTCAACCTGGCAGAATCAACGCTTCCGCCTGATATATTCCCTCGACAAGTTCCCTGCATAACGTTTCAATGAAAGCCCTCCTCACTAGTAGGATTCCAAAGGCTTTCCATGTTCTATTTGCTGCCTCATCATTATACAGCGCTGGTTGTTGGCGCATCGGGAGGAATAGGTGCTGCCATCATTCAGCAGCTACTCTCTTCCTCCCAGGTCGGCCACATTATTACGGTAAGCCGTAAACCATCACAAATTGACCACCCACGCCTTACTCACCTGATGCTTGATGTTTCTCAAGAACAGGATAGGCAGGCACTTCAAAATGCATTGGCTGCCCGGCCTGTTCACTTCTTCTTTAATGCCATTGGCATACTTCATGATGAAGCCAAACAACTGGTTCCTGAAAAGCGACTGGATCAGCTGAGTGTTGAAAGCCTAACGCAGACAATGAATATCAACGCCTTTACGCCTATCTTGCTACTGGCGGCACTGAAAGACTCTTTCAAAGGGACACACCCTACAGTGATCGCCAGCCTTTCTGCGCGGGTTGGTTCAATCGAGGATAATCAGCTAGGCGGCTGGTACAGCTATCGTGCCAGCAAAGCAGCGCATAACATGCTGCTTAAGACGGCGTCAATAGAGCTCAAGCGGCTTAACAAACAATGCACCGTGTTATGCCTGCACCCTGGCACCACCGATACAGCGCTCTCTAAACCTTTTCAATCAAGGGTGCCTGACGAGAAGCTCTTCACGCCTGCATTTGTTGCAGAGCAGTTACTGGCAGTCATCGCTCAACGAACACCTGATGATAACGGTACTTTTTGGGCTTGGGATGGCCAATCTATTGATTGGTAAGAGTGAAATGTTTTTCTTT
>NZ_PJBT01000005.1:0-55970 GCF_002836035.1 Halomonas sp. MES3-P3E
ATAATCATATTAACAGAGGTGATTCCATGGCATCTCTTGGCCCCCCTTTCCAGCCAAACTCTTACAAGGGACGCGGAGCGACCTATGACCCGCACAACCGTTTTGCACCTAGCCATAGCGTGGTGGAAGACGACGGTTGGTGGCGTGAGGAAGCCTCTACGACCATCGCCACCGAAGTGCGAGAGGAAGTGAGTAAGAGCGCACTGTCGTGGAATAAATCACCGGACTTGCCATTTGACCGCTCACTGAACCCTTATCGTGGTTGTGAACATGGCTGCGTTTACTGCTACGCACGCCCTTCCCACGCTTACTGGGATTTATCGCCAGGGCTGGATTTCGAAACCAAGTTGATTGCCCGCAGCGGGTTGGTGGAACGGTTAACAGAGGAGCTTTGCCACCCCAACTATGTGTGCCGTCCGATCAACCTTTCCGGCAACACCGATTGCTACCAGCCGTTAGAGGCTACTTATAAAACCACACGCCGCTTGCTGGAGTTGCTGTTGGAGTGCCGCCATCCGGTAACGCTGGTAACTAAAAGTACGCTGGTGCTACGCGATCTAGAACTATTGGCAGAGATGGCAGAGCATCGCCTGGTGCGTGTGTTTGTTAGCTTGACCAGCCTGGACGCCAATTTAAAGCGCACGCTAGAACCACGGGCGGCGTCGCCTCAAGCGCGCTTACGGGCTATTCGTGAACTTAATACCGCGGGAGTCCCAGTCGGCACATTGATTTCGCCGGTTATTCCAGGGCTGACTGATCATGAAATTGAAAAGCTTCTAGAAGCAGCCAGCCGTGCGGGGGCGAGAACGGCGGCCTGGATGCTACTGCGCTTACCTTACGAAGTGGCGCCGCTATTTGAAGCGTGGTTGGAAGCTCATTACCCAGAACGCGCGGCCAAAGTGATGAGTCTTATGCGCCAGTGCCGGGGCGGCAAAGCCTATGATGCCCAATTTGGAAAGCGCTTTCGTGGTGAAGGGGTATTCGCGGATTTAATTGCCCAGCGCTTTGCCCGCGCCAGCCGCCAGTGGAACATGCAGGATCGCACCGAGCAGGGCTTGAACACGCGGGATTTCCGCCCACCACGGGCGCAGGGCGACTTATTCCTTTAAGCTAAGCAGCGCTTTAATCAATTTGCTGTTAAGGAAGCCTAATGTCCGCGCTTAGCAAAACGAAATCGAGTTTTTACCGACGTTTATACGTGGCCCATCTGATCGAACATGGCGCTGCCAGCGTGCCTGCACTCATTGAAGCCACCGGCATGCCACGGCGTACCGCCCAGGATACGATAGCCTCCCTTGCCGAATTAGATATCGAGTGCGTATTTACGAAAGATGAAGGCGAGCGCCACAACATTGGCCGCTACCAAATACGTGACTGGGGGGCGATTGACCCACGTTGGGTGGCAACGAATGCCGAGCGGCTTAAACAGGCACTCGGCTATTCCGGAACCCTCTGATCGTTTTCCTCCGGCTCGGCCCACGCTAACCGTGCGGCATTGAGCGTGACACTCAGCGAACTTGCCGCCATGGCGAGTACCGCGACCAGTGGCGGAATGGCCATCACAGCTACCAGCCCTAGTGCCAGCGTATTATAAAGTGCCGAGAAGAACAGATTCTGCACCATGATGCGCCGGGTGCGTTTAGCAATGCTAAGCAGTTGCACTACACCACCCATTCCCGGTGTCATGAGCTGTGCAGAAGCCCCTTCACGGGCGGCTTCGCTGGCACTTAGCGGGGCAATACCCACATCAGCCGCGGCCAAGCTCAACGTATCATTCAAGCCATCACCCACGTAAAGCGTTGGCGATGGTAGCGCCTGCAACAGCCTCGCTTTGGCTTCAGGCGAACGCTGGGCATAGCAAGCTTCTCGGGCAAGCCCTATCTGCTCACCCAGCCAGCTAACGGCCCCCTGCCGGTCGCCGCTAATCATCGCTACCACATAGCCTGATGCGAGCAGACGCTTCATGCTTGGAGCGGCATCCCCCACCGGTTGATCAGCCAGATAGAACGTGGCCAGCCAGCCCGCTTCGTCAGCCAACATTACTTGAGAAGCAAACGTCAGCGCGGGGTCTTCAGCTTGAAATGGCAACGCAATCTGCTGACGAGTTAGCCAATTAGCGCTGCCTAGCGTTAGCCACTCGCCGCTATTTAGCTGCACTCGGCGCCCTTCCCCAGGCGATTCATTTACTTCTATATTCTGATCCGGATTCTGCTCAGGGTGCTGATCACGTTGATCATCCGACCAGTGGGTTAACGCGTGCGCTAGCGGATGTTCGCTTCCAACGACGGCGGCGCTTAATTTGCGCTGCACAGTATGCTTATCAACGCCCTCCCGCGCCTGCCAATGCAGCACGGAAAGATTGCCGATCGTTAAGGTGCCGGTTTTATCCAGTGCTACCGAGCGAATGCGCGCCAAGGTTTCAAGCGCTGCCGGGTCGCGTAGCGCAATACCTTGCTGCATGGCCTGACTGCTACCGGCAAGGCTTGCCAACGGCACGGCAAGCCCCACAGCACAGGGGCACGCCACCACCAGTACGGAAAGCGCCCGCACAAAGGCCTCTTCCCAGCCCGTTCCAAATAACAGCGCAGCAGGCAGCGTCAGTAACGCCAGCACAAGCGCTAAGGGGCTTAGCCAAGCGGCAAAGCGGTCAGCTAGCTTCTGCAGCTCGCCTTTTTTGGCCTGATAGCGGCGCATTTCGTCGCATAGACGGTCTAACCGGCGCTTGCCTACCCCGGCGCTCACCTGCATTACCAGCGGCGCTGCCCCCAGGTAGCGGCAGCCTGCATAGACCTTCTGACCTGTATGAAAGTGGCGCGGCAGGCTTTCACCGGTCAGCGAGGCGGTATCGATCCAGCCAGGCGCCTCCAGAGTGCCATCAAGCGCTACCAGCTCACCTGGCGCTAACTCGGCGCGCATTCCTGCGGCCACTTCATCGGCAGGAACCATTACCCAATGTTCATGTTGGTAAACGTTTATGTTCGCGTTCGGTAGTGTTAATGCGTCCAACGCTTTTAACCCACGGTGACGGCACAGCGTTTCCACTAACCGCCCGACTAGCAATAGCACAATCAGCATCACCGCCGTATCGAAATATACTTCCGATGAACCGCGCCATAAAAGCCCGATCGAGACGAGCACCGCGCCAAATACACCAAGGCTGACGAGCACATCCATTCCAGGGCGTTTGGCTAGCAATGTACGCCACCCCGCTCGGTAAAACGGCACGCCCGCAAACAGCACCACGGGAAGTGAAAAAGCACCCGACACCCATGCCACTACCTGCTCGACCTGTTCATTGGGCAAGGCGGATGCGTAGATCAGAACTGAGGCAAGCATAGTCCACATGCCAAATAGCGAACCCACCATCAGTCTAAGTGTGAGGTAGCGGCTCTCCTCTTCCAGTCGCGCATGGGCATCGCCCACCGGCTCAAGTTCCGTCAGCCGGTAGCCTAGTCGCTTAACCTTTGAGGCAAGCACTGAGAGCTGAGTCGCGGCTGGCGTGCCGCTTATACAGAGCGTGGCGCTGGGATAATGCACGCTAACGTCGTACACGCCATCACTCCGTTTGAGGGAGCCTTCCACGGCCAACGCGCAACTGGTGCACCACATACCGTGAAGGGTATAGAGCTTGTCTGCGTTAGTGTCAGTCATACCACTCACAGGCAAGGCGGAATACCGATGATGGGCATCGCTGCAAACAATACGCCGAAGGTAGAAAAGAGATAGAGCCCGGCAGAAACCCGTGCATTAAAGCGCAGCCGCCCGGCATGACGTTTGCTAATGCGGTAACACCCCATCGTTAACGCGGCTAATAGCGCAACGGCAGCAAGACTGACCATAAGCAGCAACGCATTAACGAGGGTAAAAACACCTTGTTCTGGGTCAGGGGGCATGACTTCACAGGCCACAGCATGGCCACCGTAAACTGTTACAAACCAAGCACTCCAAAGCGTTAAGCCAATAACAAAGTGTAATGGGTGAGTGAGGTGTAAGCGCTGCATCACGATGGTCATCCGCCTAACTCCCTATGACACGGGGCAGCACGGCAAGCGCGCCCACGATGATCCAGAACGTCGCCACGTTATAACGCCACAATTGAGCAACGACAGCGGGCTCAAAAGGTGCATGGGCGCCCACATAGCCATAACCCACCCGTAGGCCCTGAAGCAGCGTTAGCACAGCACCCAAACCCCCATGAAACAGTGCATACGCTAGACCCACCATAATGATTGCATCATGAGAGTTCTCGTTAACCGCAAGGTCTGCGCTCAGCAGTACCCAAAGCGTGATGCCCACCTGCAAAAACCCAAGCGCACTAATACTAAACATGCCTAGTGACAGCCCAGCATCACGCTGCTGACGCAACCCACTTATCAGTTTTTCGAGGATGCCTGCACCTACCGTGAGTGCTCCACCAGCCAACAGCAGGCCCACCAGGGAGAGCGGTGAAACCTCAGGCATTCGCCATTCAGGCGAGACCGTCCAAAGGTAGAACCAGCCAAACAAATAGGAAAGGAAGAATGAGCCATTAGCGAGCATGGTTATCGACATTGCCCATAGCCCGGGACCATCCATGGTGCGCGAGTGCAGCGGTGGATCGCCGGGAGCCACCCGTGCATCAGGAGCGGCTTTAGGATGTGCACCGTTTTCCCATGACCAGCGCAATAGAAACAATCCAGCGACCACCACGGCGATAACGGCCAACGGGTAAAGGCGAGTCAGCAGACTTAAACACACCACTGCCAACGCCATCGCAGCGAAAAGCGGCCACCACGAGTTCCCCGGCAGGTGAATAATTTCGCGCACTTTGCCGGTTAACGGATCGGTTCCCCACATTTCACGTCGCCCATGAGTCGCTACCGCCAAACTATGCTGGCCTTCCGCTATAGTGCGCGGCAGATCAGGGTCATCCCAAAGCGGGTGACGTGTCTCGATTTTTGGCAAACTGACAAAATTATAGGCGCTTGGCGGCATGCTATTGGCCCACTCAAGGCCATCAGCATTCCATGGATTAGGCTTAGCGGGCTTGCCAAAACGGAAGTGTAGGGCAAAATCCAGTAGCACCATGGCAATCCCCGCCGACATAATGAAGCCGCCTACTGAAGAAATTAGATTAAAAACATCCCAACCCATGCCCGCGTCATAAGAGTAAACACGGCGCGGCATACCCAGCAGCCCGGTCCAGTGCATAATCAGGAACGTGGTATTAAAACCGATGAACGTCAGCCAGAAGCCCCACTTACCCAGCGTTTCAGAAGGCATACGCCCAGAGAAGAGTGGCAGCCAGTAATAAAGCCCCGCGACCAGCGGGAAGAACATGCCGCCGACTAACACGTAGTGCATATGTGCCACCACGAAGTGGGTATCGTGCACTTGCCAGTTAAACGGCACTAGCGCCAGCATTACCCCCGTTAAGCCGCCGCATACAAAAATAATCAAGAAGCCTAATATCCACAGCATCGGCAGCTTCATCTTCGGCTTACCCAGCCATAACGTCGCCAGCCAAACAAACACCTGAATCGCCGTGGGTACCGCGACCAGCATACTGGCGGCTGAAAAGAAGGCTTGGGCCAGCTGGGGAATCCCCACGGTAAACATATGGTGGACCCATAACCCAAAGCTGATAAAGCCGGTGGTGACAATGGCAAAAACCACCCAGCCATAGCCCACAATCGGACGGCCAGCGAACACCGGTATCAGCGTAGACACTATCCCCGCCGCCGGTAAAAAGATGATGTAAACCTCAGGGTGACCGAACAGCCAGAAGAGATGCTGCCAAAGAATGGGGTCACCGCCCCCGGCCGCGTCAAAAAAAGGCATCCCCGCGGCACGCTCAAGCTCAAGTAAAATACTGCCCAGAATCAGCGGCGGGAAACCGACCACAATCATTAAAGCCATCGCGAGAATGTACCAGGCAAACAGCGGCATTTTATGCAGCGCCATTCCTTGGGTACGCGTACGCAGTATTGAAACCACCAGTTCTACACCCGCAGAGAGGGCGGAGATTTCAACAAAGGTGATCCCCAATAGCCAAAAATCCGAACCTAAACCAGGTGAATACTCGCTACTACTGAGCGGGGTATACATGAACCAGCCGCTGTCCGGCGCCATCTCTAACACCAAACTAAACGTTAAGATGATCCCGCCGAATAGATAGCACCAGTAGCCCAGCGATGTCAGCCGTGGGCAGACCAGATCGCGGGCACCGATCATCTTAGGAATCATGTAAATCGCCAGCCCTTCGAGCATAGGAATAGCGAACAGGAACATCATCACCGTGCCATGCATGGTGGTGACCTGGTTATAGATATCCGGTGTCATGAAATCTTGATCAGAAAGCGCCAGCTGGGTGCGTACCAGCATGGCCAACAGGCCGCCAATCAAGAAAAACACCATCCCAGTGACCATGAACCTCAGGCCAAGGGTGGTGTGGTTTACAATGGTCAGTGCTTTTAAGCCGCGCGGATTTCCCCAGATCTCATGCAGATCGTTGTGCAACCGCTTAGGATTTTCGGGTAAATCGCCCGGTGGCGTCACTTCACGATTAATGGTCGTCATGGTGTCAAGCTCTCCAGCCAAGCACCCAGGGACGCCAAGGTAGCGGTGTCAATATCATCGTGGGGCGGCATTTTATTGCCTGGTTTTAAACGTTGATGGTGTTGCAGCCAGTGGGTCACCGCGCCCTCTTCCATGGCCATAATGCCCGCTCCTAAGCTGGTACGGCTGCCTAAATCAGAAAGGTCAGGCCCTTCTCCAGCCGTTGAGAGCCCGGCTACCCGGTGGCAGCTCGCGCAATGGGTCATAAATGCCTCCCTGGCAGGTTCATGCTGTTGGTCGTTTGTCGCTAGCGACGACAATTCATCCGTTTGACGGTCAGCCAACCAAGCGTCGTACTCGTCGCGCTCGACAGCTTCTACATAGAGCTGCATCTGGGCATGCTGGGCGCCGCAGAACTCGGCGCATTGAGCGCCAAATACCGCTGGCTCATCCGCTTCCAAGCGTATTTTATTGATGCGCCCTGGAACCATATCAATCTTGCCACCTAACCGCGGCACCCAAAAGGCATGGATCACATCGGCACCGGTGACATGAAAATCAATGGGCTCACCCGCCGGCATGATGAGTTGATTAGCAGTCACCACTTCGCCGCCTTCCGCTCCTGGGTAGCGCACTTCCCACCACCACTGATGGCCGATGACTTCAATCACTTCCGGTGGATCACTTAAAGGCAGCGTTAACATACGTTGCCCCGTCGGCACACCAAAAGTTAACAGCGCGATAATACTGGCGACTGGCAGTATTATCCCGCCGCCGACAATCCAACGCCGTGCCACCCGGCGCTCTTCTACCGGTGTGCGTGCCACCTCTTTACGCTTAAAGGTATACAGCCAAAAAACGGTGACCATGACCAATACGACGGTGCCAAAGCCTAGCATCACCCACCAAATCATCACCACATCTCGCGCAGCTTGGCCTGCCGGGTCTAGAATAGACTTATCGCCCGCGCAGCCGGTTAGCAGTAATCCAGCTAACAGGGCGAGCAGAATGCCCAGCCGGTTGACCCTCTGCTGGGTTAAGCGTTGAATACTTGTTAAGCGCTGGATACGTGTTAAACATTGAAGTCTAAGCCTCATCCCTGAATTCCTTTTTCTGCCCACAGGAAGTGACCATGGCAAAAACTCGCCAACTCTCGATCGTAAGCCGCGCCTCTATCGCCGGCCACCCATTGCATCCAGTGATGATTCATTTCCCGGTCGCTGCACTGTTGGCGCTGGTGGCCAGCGATATCGGCTTTTTGCTGAGTGGTGATGAATTCTGGCTGCGCGCCAGCTTGTGGCTGGCTGGCGTCGGTGCGTTTGGCGGCTGGATTGCCAGTACGGCGGGGATTATTGACTTGGTCACCGTGCCGCGTATTCGCCGCCTGATTACCGGTTGGAGTCATGCCATCGTAGCGGTCGTAATGCTCTCGCTGGCGTCGCTGAACTGGCTGCTGCGCTTTAACGACGCCAGCGCGATTTTGCCCTGGGGATTGGCCGTATCGCTGATCACCGCTGGCTTGATCGCCGTGGCGGGCCTGCTGGGCGGCCAACTGGTGTATGAACATGCGGTCGGTGTCGACGTTGAGGACTAGAGCCACAGTGTTAGCTCCAATCCAGCGGTTTTGCTAATACAAAGCCTAGCACACTGAGAATGGCCACTAACGCAACGCATAGCGCTGTCCAGTTGGCGGGCTTCACCCAACGGTAGTGGCCCTGCTCAAGGCGCAGTATTAACCAGCCAAAACAGCCATGAGCGGCCACCATCGCCACCACGGCGCCAAGCTTTAAGATTAACCAGCCGCCCAATATGCCATGGATAAGAAACAACAGCGTACCCGACGCAATCGCCACTAAGGCGGCAGGGGTAGCAAAAGAGATATAAAAAAACCGCGGCATTGGCGGCGTACCCTGTGCAAAGCCCGAGTCTTTACGTAGCTGCAGCGTTTGGCTGAGCAAAGCGGGCAAATACAACAGCGAGCCGCACCAGATCACTAGCGCGGCAATGTGAAGCAGTTTAAGCCAGGGCATCGGGGCTTCCTTGCATTGCTTAAGGCGAGATAATGCTACCCCCTAACCTTAGCCAACTCACCGCACTCTGGCTAGCCGATTAACTCACCTGGATCTCGTAACCTGTGAATTTGCGGAGATTAATAACGCCGCTATCAAGGAGCAAATACTGGCCTTTGACGCCTTGCAGCACGCCTTCCACCACCGGTTGCTTATCAAAATTATGCGACACCACTTTTTTTGGGAAGACGCTGACCGGGTAGTGAAATTCTTGTGCGGGCTGCTCCAAGGTGCGAATGGCATCTGCCCCATGAGTCTCGCGGAGTTGATTCAGCCCGCCAGCTAACAGGCTCAGCAGCCGGTCACGCTCAGCGGCTAAATCCATTGCTGTAACATCACCTTTAAGCATGGCCCGCCAGTTGGTGCGATCGGCCACCTGCTCTTTGAACAGCATTTCGACAAACCCCGATTGCTGCCGGGTATTGACTTCCAGAATCGGCAGCGCCTGTATCGCACCTTGATCCAACCAACGGGTCGGCATTTGGGTTTTGCGCGTAATACCCACTTTTAAGCCAGAAGAGTTAGCCAGGTAAACGATGTGAGGCTGAAAACAGTGCTTCTCTCCCCACTCCGGCTCACGGCAGGTGCCTTGGAAAAAGTGGCAGGTTTCTGGTTTCATAATGCAGGTATCGCATTGTGCTAACCGCTTAAAGCAAGGGTAACAGTGGCCTTGGGCAAAGCTCTTCTTGGTCGCCCGCCCACAGTGGGTACAGGCAATCGCGCCTGTCCAACGCAAACTAAGCGGCTCACCGATACGCTCATTAAGCGCGACACGATGCTCCCCTGCACGCAAATGGTAGGTTACCTGCTCATGCTGACGATCAGGCAGCGCTGCCGCCATTTTGCTTAAACAACCTTGCACTGCCGCTTCAATCACGCGTGGCATCCCGTGCCAAGCCGGCCATTTCTGGTGTTACATCAGCGCCGCTGGCAGCTGCCCCACAGGTACGCTGCTCTAAATAGCCTACGCGGCTCTCTTCCGGCACATTGTTCTCGGCTTCATAGCGCATCACGGCTTCCAAACAGAGCTCAGTCTGTTCGGGCGTTAAGCGACGACCATCAGGCCATTTGCGCAGCGATACCGCCTGTTTCAGGCTCTCATAGATCGCTGGGGTCATCTGGTTAATCATTTTCTCGAACGTCATTTCGCTCATTGCGGCCTCTTAATGTTTTTTCAAACGGCGGGATGAATAATACCAGCCTGTGACCAGCCCCACGAGTAGGCCACCCAAATGCGCTTCATTAGCGACATTACCAAAACCAACGCTGCCCGCCATATCGGTCATGGTGAACACCATCCACCCCAGCATGAAGACCACCAACATTTGTGGCACAAAGAAACCACTTCTGGGCACCCGCCGGGACATCAACCAAACGTGGGCCAGCAGTGCATAAACCACACCGGACATACCGCCAAACAATACGGTACCGGTCAGGTACTGAGCGATGTTGGCCCCTATGCCCGCCACAACAAGCAGCAGTAGCATAGTGCGGCTGCCCTGCAGCGCTTCAATCTGACGGCCGAAGTACCACACCCACATCAGATTAAATATCAAATGCATCCAGCCAAAGTGCAGAAATGCAGGCGATAGTAAGCGCCACACCTGCCCTGACGAGAGCGTTTGCGACAGCTGACCGAACACCAGCTCACCCCCTGAAATACCGATGGGCACGATGGTCAACGTCACGATCAGTTGGTCACCGAACACCTCTATCAGGGCAAACACCACCACACTTATCACAATCATCAAGGCCGTCACCGGCACTTGTTTGAGAGAAGTCAGGGAAGCAGTCATGTTGCGTGAACGCTTGGCTGAGTGCTGAAGCTCCAGGGGTTCCCCCTGTGTCCAGCGCTCTACCAGTGCTTTTAATTCATCGTGCTGACGAGGGTCAGCAATCCATAGCAGCTGGCCGTCGGCCTCGTCGGTAATGCGGTGACCAATGCGGTGGCGCCAAAGTGCCTTGCGCAGTTCGCTTGTATCCGCGTGATCGGGCAAAAGCATCACTGGATGCATAACATCCCTCTAATCAATGCGCTAACGGCACGCTGACCGCAGCGAGTAGGTATTGGGCGAGCTATCGGCTGCCAACAAGCAGGCAAAAAAAACCGGCGGTGGGGACCGCCGGAGAATAAAAGCAAGGGATCATTCAAGGGAACACTTACTCTGATAGCCGACAGCAGCGTTAGTTCAGCCGTTTTGCAAAAATTATGTAAAAAAAAGTAACCAAAGAAATAATCACCTAATCAAAATCAATTTCCCATGGTTTCGGCAATGCCCGCTCCTCTTTCGGCACCTTAATCCATACAAAGTGGTCGGCATTTAGCGTCGCCTCCCCGCTCCAGCGATAAGCGACTAACCGGCCATATTTGACCGCGCTGTAGTCTAAACAGGCGATATTGCGAGCGGGAAGCGACGGTATCCCTTCGCACCAGTAGTGACCAATAAATAACGGCGGCTGTTCTGGCCCATAATAACTCAATTGCTGCCGCTCTTCGGCCGTGAGTTCGCGGGTTTCAAGATCGCCGGGCAGGTTATCCGGTTGGAAGACCACATCACCCCACTGTTGTGGGTCTTGAGCCCAAAAGTGGGCGCGGAAACTTTTCCGCGTAAAGCCATCGCCAGAGTGTATCGCAATCCCTTCAGGCAGCGAGACATGCGGGCCTCGAGTGAGGCGATCTAGTATTTGATACGCTTGGGTAGTGGGGTCGGTGGATTCAACCAAAAACTCGGTGTCCATACATTGATCAGGACGTCGCTGCTTTAGCTCGTCAATCAGCGTCTGATCCCAGCAGGCATGCACCACCCGAATCCCATCTATCTCAAGGCAGAGCGGGATAGTTTTAAACCACGCCAACGTATCTTCCCACTCGTTGGTGTAGTCGCGATACTGCTCTAGGGTGTCTTGAATAATGCGATTATGCCGAGGAGTATGCTCACGCAGCCAGCGCTTGTGGCTACCTTCAGGCCCTGGATGGGTATACGCCAGGGCGTTGTACTCATGGTTACCCATCACAATGTAGGCCTCGCCCTGCTCTACCATCCGCCGGGCAATGGTCACAGCCAAGCGAATACGCGGCCCGCGATCAATCAGGTCGCCAAGGAAAATCACCTTGCGGTGTGGGTGGCGGTATACACCGCTGCGCTGATGATAACCCAGCTTTTCGAGTAATGCGGCTAACGTAGCGCCACAGCCGTGGACATCACCAATCAGGTCATATCCTTCCAGCTGAGGCCTGCCTTGCGTTTCACGCTGCATGCTTAATCCCCCAACCGGTGGCTCCAGCCTAATTTGCTGCGCAGCACTTCGTAGAAATTATGTCCGATGGGGTGCACCAGTTGAACGCGTTCAGGCTTACGGGTAATCACCAACACATCGTTAGGCTTCGCTACCGCCCGCGTTTGCCCATCGCAGCTTATATGCGGATAGGTTTGGTTAGTTTCGCCAATATGAATACGGATTTCGCTGGCGGCATCAATCACGATTGGCCGACTCGACAGCGTATGGGGAAACATCGGCACCAGCGTCACTACATCAAGTTTGGGGTGCATGATCGGCCCACCACCCGAGAGTGCATAAGCCGTAGAGCCGGTAGGCGTGGCGACAATTAAGCCATCGCTGCGCTGGCTATAAACAAACTGACCATCAATAAACAATTCAAACTCAATCATGCGCACCGCTTTGCCGGGGTGCAGAACGACTTCATTCAAGGCATCGCCGTTGCCCACCGCAACACCGTTACGGTAGAGCACGGCGTCTAACAGGAAACGCTGTTCAATCTCAAATTCGCCCGCGAGCACTTCACTAACACGAGTTTCCAGCTCATCTGGCGAAATGTCAGTAAGAAACCCTAAGCGGCCACGATTGACCCCTAAAATAAGCGTTCCGCTTCGGCAGAGCGTACGCGCCGCACCAAGCAAGCTGCCATCGCCTCCCACCACGATCACCAGATCGCACAGCTCCCCCAACATGCGGCGGCTTGCTTCCGGTTGACCATGGTGCGGCAAGGCAGTAGCCGTGCGGTCTTCCACCAGCACCGAATACTCATGGGCGACGAGATAGGTCACCAGGCGCTGCAGAGAATCGATTACTTTATCGCTACCCAACCGACCAATCAGCCCGATGGTTTTAAAGGGCCTGCCTGATTGATCGCTGGAGAGCGAGCTAGCCTCTGAAGATTTGGCATCTGGCGGTAAGGTGTTGCTCATGGGCCGACTCTCGCTAACAGAAGCCGCCATTATGGAGACACCGGAGGTATCGGGCAAATAGGCTTAGCTAACGGCCACTTGACGACGCTGGCACCACCAATGGTTGAGCCACAGCGAGGCCGCGATTATAAGCGCACCTAGCAGCAAGCGCGGGATATCCGCATCGCGGTTCCAAATCACCAGGTTAACGATAAGCCCTGCTGGCACCAGCGCATTGTTCATAATCGCTAGCGTGCCAGCATCCACTTTAGTGGCGCCCTGATTCCAGGCAAAGTAGCCAACGCCAGACGCCACTAACCCCAGCCAGGCCAATACGCCCCACTGCAGCGAAGTGGTCGGTAATGCAGCGCTGTTGCCGAAAAGTAAATAAGCGGGTAATGCCACTACCATTGCGCCAATGAAGAACCAGCCAAACACATTGTGCCACGCCAGCGTAGGCGGCAAATCAGCCGCTAATCGACGATAACCTACCTGTCCAATAGCAAAGCAAAGGTTTGCCCCTTGCACCACTAGAAAGCCCATCCAGAAGCCGCTATCGACACCGTCATAGCGGATGACGCCTGCCCCGAGAACTGCAAGCAGTGCCGTCACGAGATAGATGGGGGTAAAGCGGCCAAACAGCAGGTCATCCAGCAGTGCGATATAGATAGGCGTAAAGATCGTGAACAGCAGTACTTCAGGCACCGATAACAGCAAAAAGGATTGGTAGAAGAAGGTGTACATCACCCCCAATTGGATGGCACCCAATCCCATGAGGGCGAGCCGCTGCTTACCGCGCAACAGGCCGGGGCGTAAAAACGGCAGGAACACCAGCATGGCAAGCGTTACTCGTAGCAGCACCGCAAAGTAGCTGTCGACCTGCCCTGCCAGATAAACCCCTATCAACGAAAAGGAAAATGCCCACAGGGCGGTAACGCCCATTAGATAACCCATCGTAAACCCCGGCTTATAAATTAGTTTACGCGGATTATACGCACATGGGTGAAGCTGCCAAGTCGTAAACGTAATAACAATCGTTGGTTAACGCCGCTGCAACCACCAAGCCGCATACACCACACCGGGCAACCAACCCGCCAGTGTCAACACCAACGCAATAATCACTCGCTTTTGGCCGCCCTGTGTTAAGCCGATGGCGAGGGGTGGCAGGCACATCGCCAGGGCATAATAGGCGAACTTCAACGCGGCGGGCTCGGGTGTCGCTGGTTCTGCCTGGCTTACTGATGCCGTTTTGGATGATGCAGCCGAGGTCGCGTCTAGCGCCGCCTTGGGCGGTGGCGTGAAGTGTTCTACGGCGCCAGGAGCTGGCTCTTTAGCAGCCTGAGCCGCCCGCTCCTGGGCAAGACGATGGGCTTCTTTATCGATTTTCTGCTCAAGGGTTTCAGCCCCTTCAGCCAAGTCATCGTGATGGCGCTCCCAGTCTTCCCAATCATGGGGTGTGCCCGATTTAGGCCGTTGATGACCAGAGCCCCTCGCCCGTTCCCAGGCTTTCTCTTCTAACGTATTGGGTCGATCCGGGTCACGTTCACTCCCCACGCCTTTGCGGTTTAAATATTCACGTGCATCCATGGAAGGCTCCTTGATGCCTTAATTAACGGTCAGGTGATGCCATTAGAAAATTAACAACACAGAAAATTCAGTACTTATAGCGTTGAATAAAGATAGCTTGCAGGACGCACGCCATGAACAAATCACCTACAGTGAAAGAGTTGATTCTCCCTTAGCGCCTACAACAACGAACAATCACAACGCACTGCCTGCGACAGCTTTATTATTGTCACAGCGCTGAATACGATGATCGAGGAGTGTCCATGATGAGTAGAGCAGCACCCAACATCGTTCGCGACATCATGTCCCGCGATTGCTACCGTGTTTCACCCGACGCATCCATCACCACATTAGCCAAGGGCCTGGCACTGCACCGCTTGCCAGGCGCACCGGTGGTTGATGCCGCCGACCGCTTAATCGGCTTTATTTCGGAGCAGGATGTATTGGGCCGTGTGCTTGATAGTATCTATCACGATGATGAGGCGCCGCTCGTTAAAGAGTTGATGCGCCACGAAGTACTCAGCGTATCACCGAATAAGAGCATTACCGACTTGGCACAGGAAATGCGGTCAGCGAAACCCAAGGTATACCCGGTCGTGGAGCAACAGCGGTTAATAGGCATCGTGACACGACGTGATATCCTAATTGCGCTGCTAATGATTCGCCGCCATTAGCCGTGCCGTTATGCTGGCTACGCTTTCTTTAAGCGGCGATATAACAGGCAAGCATCAGGCAAAAAAAACCGCTACTCAAGGAGTAGCGGAAGCAAGGGATCAAAACAAAGAGCCAGAACAACAACTTTAGCGACTGCTATCGCGCTGTTGTCTGTACATACTCAGACACGCCGCGCTGAAAAAGTTCGCAAAATAGTAAAATTTTCGACCTTGGCGGCGTCAAGCGTATAATTAAACGACAATTTGTGAACTGATGACGCCTAGGAGCCCAGCGAATGGCGCTGTATTTATTGGTATTTGGGGTGTGCTTGCTGGTGATTGGCGCGGTAATGCTGGTGTTGATGACCTCAAGCACGCCGCGCTACCGCACTGAACCTAAGGATTTACTGGCGCTGTTTGATAAAGCGCTCAACAGCCAGGTAAGCGAAACCGAGTGGAACGCTATCATCGGCTACCCTATTCGGCATAATGAGTATTTGGATGGCATTCGTCGCCGTGCCGCGCATTTAATGGAGCAGCATGGCCGACGCTGGATGGTAGCCCAAGGTAAACCATTGCTCAATCAAGAGGGCCAGGCTGAACTTAAGGCCCTTCGCGATCATTTGTCCGCCCATACAGCCCTCCGCCAGCAGTAGCTGGTGCGGTCCAGGAGACCTGCTATGCCGAGCACCATTCGACAAATACCTCTAGCCAGCGCCACGCAACATCATGCTCATGATTTTCATCAAATAGTCATCACCATGTGTGGCTCGTCAGAGTTTGAAATTGAAGGGTTGGGTGGGCGCGTCAATGCCTTTTCAGGCTGTATCGTGCCCGCCAATCACGAGCACTACTATTCGGGCAATGGCCATAATCGACAATTGATTCTCGACCTGCCCGAGGACGCGCCCGCTTTGACAGGTGAAAATCACGAATTAGTAGCGCTATTTGATGCCCCCCGTTTCTTTGGTTTAGACAACGCACTGCGCCACTACTTAGCCTTTATGGAGAGCGAACTTGCTCAAGGGTTTGATACCTCTACCAACTCCTTTCAGCAAGACCGCTTAGCGGCCACCCTTTTAGGTTCCCTTAAAGCGAGATTGGGCTCTGCTACCACTTCAAACCAACGTCGGCTGGACTTGACGCGAATTAATCATTTTATTCGCCAGCACCTCGCTGAGGAGCTTCGTGTCGCCGACCTAGCGCGGCTGGCTTGTTTGAGCGAAGCACATTTTTCCGACTGTTTCCGCGCCCAAACCGGGCTTTCACCCTGGCAATACGTCAAGCGGCAACGGCTAAATGCGGCCCGCCAACTGATTTTGCAAAGCCGACTTCCGCTCACCGACATTGCCATTCAAACCGGCTTTGCCAACCAAAGCGCACTTTCTCATGCTTTCCGGCGTAGCTATGGTTTGTCGCCGCGTAAACTACGCCAGGGTGATGCGTCACCCATTGCGCTCAGTGCCTCAAACGCTGCGTTAGGGCCGCTAGCTGGCCAGCAAAAACTATACTAAAGTCGTAAAGTTACTGTGCTTGCCGCGGAATTGACATGTTTTACCGTGAAATCAGCATACACCTGAGTTAGCCGCACTCTACATTCGCTGACTAGCTTGGGCGTAACGCCCTGTTACCCATTCGTTCTGTTCAGACTTTCGGGGGCTTCAATGCTCAATGCCAAGAAAATGCGTGACCCTGCCATCTGGCAAACTGATCTCGACACTCTCATGGCGCGCGTTAGCGACCACTATCTAGTGGATGAAAGCGCCTATGTCAGCGAACTGATCAAGGTGCTGGATGCTGACCGCGACGACTTTGCCCGCATTGAAGCCAATACAGCCGCATTGGTTCAGGATGTCCGAAAAATGGACACGGCCGTCGATACTATTGATGAGCTACTACAGCAGTACAGCCTGGATACTCATGAAGGCTTGATGCTGATGTGCCTAGCGGAAGCCATGCTGCGCATTCCCGACAAAGCTACCGCCGATGCCCTGATTGAAGACAAGCTCGGCCCCGCCGACTGGCAGTCTCACGTGGGCAAGAGCGACTCGTGGATGGTCAACGCCTCTACCTGGGGCCTGTTAATGACCGGGCGCGTACTCAAGCTAGACCACCCTAAAGAGGGGCAGCCCGCCAACTTCATCAATCGCATGGTTAATCGTATGGGTGAGCCGGTGATCCGCCGCGCCATGTACGAAGCGATGAAGATTATGGGCAAACAGTTCGTGCTGGGTCGCGATATCAATGAAGCGCTGAAGCGCTCAAAGCCGCTGTTCAATAAAGGCTATACCTACTCCTATGACATGCTGGGCGAAGCCGCCCGTACCCGTGACGATGCACAGCGCTATTTTGATGACTACGCACGGGCCATTGAGCAAGTCGGCAAGACTTGCAAAACGTTAAGCGATAAAACCCCGGCGCCGTCGGTCTCCATTAAGCTCTCAGCCCTTCACCCACGCTATGAGTTTGGCCGCCGCGAGCAAGTGCTTGCCGAGCTTGTCGACACAGTCATCAAGCTGGTCAGCAAGGCGCGTGCACTGGATGTTGCGGTTACTATTGACGCTGAAGAGATCGATCGCCTGGAGATTTCTCTGGAAGTCTTCCGTGCGGTTTACGAAAGTGAAGCCGCCAAGGGCTGGGGGCACTTCGGTTTAGTGGTTCAAGCCTACTCCAAGCGCGCGCTGCCAGTGTTGCACTACATCAACCGTTTGGCCGACCAGCAAGGCGACGAGATTCCACTGCGCTTGGTCAAAGGCGCTTATTGGGATACCGAAATTAAAGAGTCCCAGCAGCTTGGGGTCGACGGCTACCCGGTATTTACACGTAAAGCGGGTACCGATGTAGCCTATCTCGCCTGCGCGCAGTTCCTGCTCTCTAGCGACACCAATGGGCGTATTTTTCCGCAGTTTGCTACCCACAATGCCCACACTGTGACGACTATTTTAGAATTTGCTAATCGCGATAGCCGTCCTTTTGAGTTTCAGCGTCTGCATGGCATGGGTGAAGCGCTTTATGACGCTGCTCTTGAGCGTGCCCCGAAAGGTACCTACTGCCGTATTTACGCCCCGGTGGGTGCGCATAAAGACCTGCTGCCCTACTTAGTGCGGCGCCTGCTTGAAAATGGTGCCAACTCCTCGTTTGTTCACCAGTTGGTTGATCCTGACGTACCGGTCGAGTGGCTGTGTCAGCACCCGATTGAAACTCTGCGCCAGCAGAAACACCTGGCCAATATGAACATTCCGTTACCCAAAGACATTTACGGGCCCAAGCGGCGCAATTCACGTGGGGTGAATCTGAATATACGCAGCCACTACTATCCGCTCATGGAGAAGATGGCTGCGTTTATGGATCAGCAATACCCAACGAAGCCGCTGCTCGCTTTTGATGTCGCGGACGACGCCGCCAATACACATAGCGTTACCAGCCCATACGACCGCCAAAAAACCGTCGGTAGCGTTCAGTGGACGAGCAAAGAGCAGGCCACCCAGGCGCTGGATGCTGCCTGGGACGCTTTCCCTCGTTGGGACGCCACGCCGGTGGCCGAACGGGCGGCTATTGTCCGTCGCTTGGGGGATTTGATGGAAGAGCATATGCCAGAGCTAATGGCATTGTGCTCGCGTGAAGGCGGTAAACTGCTTACCGATGGCGTCGATGAAATTAGAGAAGCCGTCGACTTCTGCCGTTTCTACGCCATGCGCGCTGAAGAGGACTTCGGCCAAGTTATCGAGCTCCCTGGCCCCACTGGCGAATCCAATCGTTTATTTATGGGTGGCAAGGGCGTATTCGCAGCCATCAGCCCCTGGAACTTCCCTGTCGCGATCTTCTGCGGCCAAATTGTCGCAGCGGCGGTAGCAGGTAACACGGTACTGGCCAAACCGGCGGAACAGACGTCTATCGTCGCGCATCGTGTTATTGAGCTGCTCCACGAAGCGGGCATGCCCCGTGATGTCGTCCAACTACTGCCCGGTGACGGCCCCACAGTAGGTAGCGTGCTGACCTCCGACCCGCGGATCACCGGGGTAGTCTTCACAGGTGGCACCGACACCGCACAAATTATCAACCGCGCTTTGGCGGCACGAGAAAATGCCCCGCTGGCCACTCTGATTGCGGAAACCGGCGGCATGAACGCCATGATTGTCGATTCTACTGCTCTGCCTGAACAGGTAGTAGTAGATGTGATTCAGTCGGCCTTTCAAAGCGCTGGGCAGCGCTGCTCGGCGCTGCGGGTACTGTATCTACAAGACGATGTTGCCGACCGGGTCATTGAAATCCTCAAAGGCGCGATGAATGAACTGCGCATTGGCGACCCTCGCGATTTAGGCACTGATGTGGGGCCGGTAATCGATGAAGAGGCGCGTAAAGGCTTAATGGAGCACATCAAAAAACTCAAAGCCGAAAATCGCCTGGTCGCCGAAACACCGATGGCTGCTGAGCATACTCAAGATGGCACGTTCGTGGCGCCTGTCGCCTTCACGATTGATAGCATCGATTCACTCACGCGCGAGCAGTTCGGGCCCATACTGCATATCGTGCGTTACAAAGCCAGCGAGCTTGATAAAGTTATCAATGACATTAACGGCCGCAATTACGGCCTGACATTTGGCGTACATAGCCGTAACGAATCATTCGCCGCTGAAATAGCGCAGAAAATGCGCGTAGGAAATGTGTACATCAACCGTAATATTATTGGGGCTGTGGTGGGCGTTCAACCGTTTGGTGGTCAAGGGCTTTCTGGCACAGGGCCAAAAGCCGGCGGTCTTCACTACCTGCAGCGCTTTGTAACTGAAAAAACGATTACTAATAACACCGCTGCCTTAGGCGGGAACGCGTCACTACTGGCGCTGGGTGATGAGTGAGCCGCTCATCACGCCCGAAAATTTCTCCGACCCCACCCCAGCCTGACATTTGCTGGGGTACGTCAAGTGAACAGGAAAAGGGAATAACAGCCATTAACAACAACAAGACTGCGCCACAACCCATTCTTCTCGGTAAGCGCACTAACCTGTCGGCGCTACGTCCGACTTAATAACTAAGAAACAGGAGACTTTTTTATGGCTATTGGCGTTTGGATCAGCCTTTTTGCTTACTTTGCGCTCATGATTGGCATCGGCCTTTATGCTATGCGCAAATCCACATCCACCTCTGAAGATTACATGCTAGGTGGCCGCACCCTTAGCCCAAAGGTGGCGGCCCTGTCGGCTGGCGCTTCAGACATGAGCGGGTGGTTGCTGCTGGGGTTACCTGGGGCGATGTTCGTATCCGGCTTGGGCTCAGCCTGGATCGGTATCGGCCTGTTCGTGGGTGCCTTCTTTAACTGGGTGCTGGTGGCACCGCGCTTGCGTGAACAGACGGTGCACTATGGCAATGCGATTACGATTCCAGCCTTCTTGGCCAACCGGTTCCCCACTCGATCAATGTCGCTGAGAACGGTCTCCGCCATCGTCATCGTTATCTTTTTCGCGGTATACACGGCGTCAGGCTTAGTGGCAGGCGGTAAGCTGTTCGAAAGCGCCTTTGCTGGCGTCATCAACATTGGTGGCCTGAGCGATTACGCTACGGGCATCATCATTACGCTGGGTGTGGTACTGGTCTATACCGTGGTCGGCGGTTTCCTGGCCGTGAGCATGACGGACTTCGTGCAAGGCTGCATCATGATGCTGGCCTTGGTGATCATGCCGGCGGTGGTCCTGTTTGGCGAAGGTGGCGGTGGTTTCACCCAAGCGTCACAGACACTCAATGAGGTCGATCCCACGCTACTTTCATGGACAGAAGGATTGACCTTTATCGGCTGGCTCTCTGCCGTTACCTGGGGCCTGGGTTATTTCGGCCAACCACATATCATCGTGCGCTTCATGGCTATCCGAACGCTGAAGGATGTACCTATTGCCCGCAATATCGGCATGAGCTGGATGGCCATCTCGCTGATTGGCGCAGTCTCTCTGGGCGTGTTTGGCCGTGCCTACGCGGTCCGTAATGGCATGGACGTAGAAGATCCGGAAACGATCTTTATTATCCTAGCCGAGCTGCTGTTCCATCCGCTGATCACTGGCTTCCTCTATGCTGCTCTGCTGGCGGCGGTCATGAGTACCATTTCCAGCCAACTGCTGGTGGCCTCTTCATCACTGACTGAGGACTTCTATCGCCTGTTCTTTCGTAAAGAAGCGACCGATAAAGAGTGTGTGGGCGTAGGCCGGATCAGTGTCGTACTGGTTGGCTTGGTGGCGGCCGTTATCGCGTCAGACCCGGATTCACAGGTGCTTGGGCTAGTCAGTAATGCCTGGGCAGGCTTTGGTGCCGCGTTTGGTCCGCTGATTATCTTGTCGCTGATGTGGTCACGCACGAACGGTGCTGGCGCTATCGCTGGCATGGTAGTGGGTGCCGCTACCGTCATGATCTGGATTGCATTGGGCTGGAACGGTGAGTTTATGGGAGGTCCCGGCGTGTATGAGATCATTCCCGGCTTCATCGCTTCCTTTATTGCCATCCTGGTAGTGAGCAGTATGACGGCCGATGCGGGTGAATATCAGCACATCACTCGCTAACCAATAAGTTGTTCATGCGACCTTTGCGTGTCAGATATATCGACAACAGGAAGGTCGCTACATTACAGCCCCTCTGCGCTGTATGTGAACGGGCCACCTTCGGGTGGCCTTTTTATGCCTGCCGTTCATGTTTTGAATAACGAATCTGGCGTTAAGGCAGCCAACCCTTGCCCTAGATCAATAACCAGTGACCACCTCTTTATTAGACTCTTAAACATCATGAAGCGGCTTATCCATAGTCGCTTAGCAATGCCACTAGGAGTCAACTCATGCGTAAAGCCGCCCTTTCCACCCTACTCGTTTCCAGTATTGCCGCTGCGGCTTTGATGACCAGCAGCCAGGTATTCGCCTATGGCGCGGGTGACTTTTTTACCCGCGTGGGTGTTGCGAAAGTGGACCCGACAAGCAATAACGGTGAGATATTAGGCGCCGATGTTAATGTCGATGCGGAGACGAATTTTGCCTTCACGCTAGGCTATCGCTTCCATGACAAGATGGGCGTCGAGCTGCTGGCCGCACTACCCTTCAAACACGACCTGCAGGTGGAAGGCGTGACCGATGGCTCTACCAAGCACTTGCCACCTACCCTCACACTACAGTACTACCCGTTAGGGGGTACCGAGGCCCGTGTTCAGCCTTATGTAGGCGCAGGTATTAACTACACCCGTTTTTCAGACGAAAAAACCGATATCGGCGCGTCATTGGAGCTTGACGACTCCTGGGGCGCAGCGGGTCAAGTAGGTGTCGATCTGCTGATTGATGAACATTGGGCGTTAAATGCTGCGGCGTGGTACATCGATATCGATTCCGATGCCAAAGTGGGCGGCGCAGAGGCGGGCACTGTTGAGATCGACCCAGTAGTGGTAATGGCTGGCCTCAGCTACCGCTTCTAAGCCGCCTTCAAAAGCGTTATGACAGATGTAATTTACAAAGCCTGCCTTGCGGCAGGCTTTGTCTGTTAAATCGCTTCAATCTTTAAATACCGTTCAGCTTTCAGTAACTAACTGGTCGACTTTTTCTACCGCGCGTACAACAAGCAGTTGATGATGGGCAGGTGTTTTCTCTTGCTGTAAATAAGCGGCTACAGCGGGGGCCACCTCACACTTGGCTGGCATGGCGGCACGGGCCTCAATCAAGGCGTTTAAGCGAGCAATGAATACAAAGCGCACCCATTGAGGCAGCGACATTGTATCAATGCAAAACGGCTGCTGGCTGGCGAATGCATCAGCGTCAGGTGTCGGCATACGCCATAGATCGGCGGCTTTCATCGCGGCTTCAAGTTCTAGGAGTGCTGTCTGTAGCGGTTGAAAAGTACTCATAACGTCGTTTGTAACTACCTCGTAAAATGAAAATCGTATCTTATTACCATTATCCCCATTTGGCTGGCTGCTTGCCAATCGTGGCCACTTGTGAAGAGTGATCCATAAACTCACAGAAAACCTGCACGAGCCTGTGGATAAACTATGGAAAGGTGTCGCAGCGCTTGCTCTCATGGGGCTTTCGCACAGTTGTTTACTTTTTAACCACACTGTCATGTAAGGCATCCCCATTGGTCGGTATTTATCCGCCTCTGCGGCTGACAGTGACCCATCATCAAGGTAGAGTGCAGGCTTGCAACGCGGAAGGATGTCATGCAACCGATTCAAACCCTTGATGAGTTTTTTACCCGCAGCGGCGCAGAGGTTTCCCTTTACCATATGGGCCGCCATGTGGTCGCCTGCCCACGGGAGTCCCTCGCCGCCTTTGAGCGTGGCGAACTGGCGTGGCCAGAACCTTGGCAAGGCCAAGCACGTTTAGCCATTCTATTCCGTTTGGGGGATATGCCCGAACCTGCCATTTGGTTTTTAGCTCTGCCACTCGATGAACAGGGGATACTTGCCCCAGCTCAGCGTGATGCGTTTTTAAATCGTCTGCTGGAAACATTAGGTCGAGCTGTTTCTCAGGTGGGACGTGAAGAAACAGCGGACGTGGACCACTTAATGAAGGATAATCCCCTCGCCTTTACGCCCAGCATTACCTTTCAAGCGATGCTCAATGCCCGTGCAACTTATGACGTAGGGCTACCTGCCAGCCAGCATTTTGAGCCGGTTGAGGATTACTTGAGCGGCCAGCAGGCGATTGATTGGCAGGCATTAGGATTACAGGGAATTGCCGATTACGTCGTTCGTATGGAGTCGCCCGATGCTGACACGTTAGCGCTGAGACTGCCTGACCTACCTACCGCCGTTATTAACTCCGTGTGCTACTGTTTAGAGCACCAGCCATTGCCACAGGCATTAGTCGTCGCGCTGCAACGTCGCGGCGAAGCCGCCGCACAAGCGGGCGACATTGAAACGTTGTGTGCTTGTCTGCGCGCTGTGGGTAATACGGATGCATCAGCGGTGGGTAATTGGTACTCCGCCTTACTTAAAGAAACCACAGTTTGTGGGCCGGATGTGCTGGCTGCCATTGCCGGGCGTGGCTGGGTGTATCTTGAAGACGCTGAGCGCTTACCTCTTTTTCTACAGCGTTTGGCGGAAGATGAGCGTACTGATTTTGCCGCGGTAGTGCGTGATCTTGCACTCATCCCACGGCTACGCTTACCGGTCATGATGGCCATGCGTGATGCGCCCGAAGGTTCTTCTATTCAACACCGTTTGAGCATGATGATGTCGCAGAGAAAGGCTTGATTTGATGTTGTCATTTTTAATTGCAAGGAGTGAGCCGTGAAGGAATTACCCTATCAGGCCAAGGCGGTCATTGGACGCCGTGAAATGGTGACGCTACCTGAGCTAGGGCTTCACCTATGCTGTAAAGCGGACACGGGTGCGCGTACTTCCGCCCTGCATGCAGAAGAGATAGAGACACATGAAGATGAACATGGTCAACTATGGGTAAGTTTTATTACCCACAGCGCTGGGCCAACAACACCCGCCCATCGCTACAATCTACATTTACATGATCGACGCCGAGTCACCAGCTCAAACGGACATAGCGAGTGGCGCTATGTAATACGTACCCCAATGCAAATGGGCGATTTGAATTTTCCGGTTGAACTGACCCTGACTGACCGCAGCAATATGCGCCACCCAATGCTATTAGGACGCCGCGCCATGCGCCGCCTGCTAATTGCACCCGGTGCGGCATTTTTGCACGGTGAGCCTTAACCCCTTTTATTAGCCGCCTTTATTTAGACTCGGAGTCTCCTACATGCATATCGCTCTGCTATCGCGCAACCGTAATTTGTACTCTACACGCCGCCTGGTTGAAGCTGCAGAGCAGCGTGGGCATACCGCTCGTGTGGTGGACACGCTGCGCTGCTATATGAGTATTACTTCCCACCACCCTTCGATTCACTATAAAGGTCAAGAAATTGAGCACTTTGATGCGGTCATCCCCCGCATTGGTGCGTCGGTGACCTTTTATGGGTGCGCGCTGTTACGCCAGTTCGAGATGATGGGCACCTACGTTATCAACGATAACGTGTCTATTACTCGCTCGCGGGACAAACTACGCTCACTTCAGCTATTGTCACGCAAAGGGCTGGGGCTACCGATTACCGGCTTTGCGCACTCTCCAGACGATATTCCTGACTTGATCACCATGGTCAAAGGCGCCCCGCTGGTGATTAAGCTGCTTGAAGGCACCCAGGGAATTGGCGTGGTGTTAGCGGAAACGAACCAGGCGGCGGAATCAGTGATTCAGGCCTTCATGGGTATGAAAGCCAATATTATGGTTCAGGAGTACATTAAGGAAGCACGCGGCGCTGATATTCGCTGCTTAGTGATCGGCGATAAAGTCGTGGCTTCGATGAAACGTCAGGCGGCGGATGGTGAATTCCGCTCGAACCTACACCGCGGAGGCTCCGCCAGCGTGATCCGGATCACTCCTGAAGAGCGTTCAACGGCGATTCGTGCAGCCAAGGCCATGGGCCTGCGCGTTGCCGGTGTCGACTTGCTACGCTCAAATCACGGTCCGGTGATTATGGAGGTTAACTCTTCGCCTGGTTTGCAGGGCATTGAGAACGCCACCGGCAAGGATATTGCGGGCATGATCATTGAACACATTGAAAGAAATGCCGCTCCAGCTCGTAAAGCGCCGCCCAAGCCTAAAGGCTAAGGCAAAATCTTAAAATAATCCGATTCGGGGGTGGCAAATCGACGCTGTCCCCCCCACAATCTGCGTCACCGAAGGAGGTAGACGCTCATGTTTCTCGATAATCGCCAAGTGGCGATGGACAGCGTATTGGAAGCGCTGGCCGATAGCATTGATTATTTCCAAGACAATATCGAACGCCTGCGCCCCTCACTGCGCGACGCTTTAAAGCCGCATTATACTGAGCGGCTTAAGCAGATGCGTAAATTGCAGGAGCTTGCCCGTGCGCATTTGAAAATGCTGCCTCGGGATGCAGATGTTGAACGCGATGACTTTTTATGGCTTTGGAGCCGTCTAAAAAGCTTCGTGGGTAACGATAGTCAAGTATTGATCAATGAGTTATTAGAGCAAGAGCGTGTATTGATGCAGGCGCTCTCTTCGCTCTTTACCCATCCGTTACCTGATCCTATCGAACCGGTGGTAGAGGAATGTATGCGGGGGTGCCGTAAACTGATTCGCGAACTCTATGCGCTGCAAAAGCGCAACACGCACCGCTAGGGTGCCGTAAAGCGTTCGTTGAGTGACGGCAGAATTAGCTCGATGGGCGCACGTTTCTTAAACTCTATGGGCTCTGGAGTGCCGAGGAAATAGGGCTCCCTACCCCATAGATACAGATCGCCCAGGGTAGCCACACGCGCTGCCCACTCGCGCAGTTTTAACCGCCACTCGACTTCCACCTTGGCATCATCCGCCACACAGCCGGTAACATCCATCCCCAACGCACGTCCAATGTACACCGCACGGGGAAGGTGCCAGCTCTGGGTAATCAGTAGCGCTTTATCCAACTGAAACACATCCCGCGCCCGCGCAAGGGTGTCATAAGTGCTAAAGCCCGCAAAATCCATGGTCAATTGCTCTGATGCGACGCCGCGCCGATAAAGCTCGCGCCACATCGCTCGTGGCTCGTTATACGCTTGGGTACGATTATCGCCAGACAGCAACAGGTGCTCGACCTGGGACTGTTCAATCAAGGTGGCCGCAGTACGCATCCGCGCATGAAAGTGCGGATTCCGAACGCCGCTGCGCGTCCAGTGAGATGTACCGAAGACGACTCCAACTCTAGCGGGACGGCACTGCTGCGGCTGACGTTCGATATAAGCAGCTGTCGTCGCGAGCACCCAAAAATTGCCACCTATAAACAGCAATGTCGCCAGCAGCGACAGTGCTCCTAGCGACATTAGTAAGCGCTTTAACCATTTCAACAAGAGGTTATGCATCCAGTTCCCCAGCTGGGGTTAGAACATGCCGAGTTCAAGCTTGGCCTCGTCACTCATCATGTCACGGCTCCAGGGGGGACTGAAGACTATCTCGGTGTGTACTTTGCTGATCTGCGGTGCACCAAGAATCTTATTGCGCGCATCCGCTGCAATAACATCGCCCATACCGCATCCCGGGGCGGTTAGCGTCATACGAATAGTCGCAATGCGCTCGCCGCTGATCAGGCGCTCAATGCGGCAGCCGTAAACTAGGCCCAAATCAACAATATTGACGGGGATCTCTGGATCGAAGCAGGTGCGTAACTGATCCCACACAAACTGCTCGATTTCCTCTTCACTCGCAGTTTCAGGCAGCGTAGGGCGGGGCAACGACTCAAGCCCCAGCGCATCAAGGTTACTCCCCTCAATCAAGAAAAGTCGCCCCTCAAAACCGACGCTCACCGAGCTACCTTTAGCCTGCATGACGCTGACTACGCTATCTTCGACGAGCGTTTCCGTACTTCCAAACGGAATGGCAATAGCCTCCACATCGCGCTGGAGCGGCAACTGTTGACCCCGTTCGAGACTGGCTACTTGCTCAAGATCCATATCTGTCCTTAAAAACGTTCTTCAAAGAGCTGGCCTTAAAGAACCGACCTTAACGCACCATACCAATGACACGGTTGAGCGCTTCAATAAAGCTATCCACTTCTTCAAGCGTATTATACGCAGCAAATGAAGCACGGCACGTCGCATCGACTCCGAAATGATGCAGCAAGGGCTGCGCGCAGTGGTGGCCGGTACGAATAGCAACACCGAGTTGATCTATCAATAAGCCGATGTCTTGCGAATGCGCCCCTTCCACCACAAACGACAGCACGCCTGCTTTTTGCGGTGCGGTGCCTAAAATACGCAGCCCATCGATTCGTCCAGCCGCTTGCGTCGCGCGGTCAAGCAACTGCCCTTCCCACTTGCCGATGGCATTAACACCAACGCTTTCTACCCACTCAAGTGCACGCCCCAGCGCAATGACTTCCGCAATGGCGGGCGTTCCGGCTTCAAACTTGTGCGGAATATCGGCGAAGGTGGTGCCTGCACCGAAAGAGACGGTTTTAATCATCTCACCGCCGCCCTGCCAAGGCGGCATCGCTGCCAGCAAAGCCTGCTTGCCATACAGCACGCCTACGCCAGTAGGCCCATACACTTTGTGGCCCGAGAACGCATAGAAGTCGGCATCAATCGCCTGCACATCGACTATCTGATGAGGGGCAGCTTGGGCGCCATCAATCAGAATCAAGGCGCCGTGCTGGTGAGCAAGCGCCGCCATTTCCTGCACAGGATTAATAGTCCCTAGCGCATTAGAGACATGATTGACCGCTACCAGCTTAGTACGCTCACTCAGCAGCCCACGATAAGCAGCCATATCCAATGCGCCATTGGCCTCAACGGGAATCACTTTAATGGTAAACCCGATCTCGGCGGCTAACAGTTGCCAGGGCACGATATTGGAGTGGTGCTCCAACATGGAAATCAGCACTTCATCGCCAGGGGCAAGGTTTTTACGCCCCCAGCTTTGAGCGACTAAGTTAATGGCTTCCGTAGTGCCACGGGTAAAGATGATCTGACGCGCATCTTCCGCGTTGAGAAAAGCCCGAACCTTGTGACGCGTGCCTTCGAACGCCGCCGTCGCCTCATCGGCGAGGGTATGTAGCCCACGGTGAATATTGGCGTTATAGCGCGAGTAGTAATCGCTAAAAACGTCAATCACCTGTTGAGGCGTCTGGCTAGTCGCCGCATTGTCTAAGTAGATTAACGGTTTGCCGTGCACTTCACGGGCAAGCACCGGAAAATCCTGACGCAGACGGGCGACATCAAAGGGTGCTTGCACTTGCGCGGGCGCCTGCTCAATAACGGTATTTGGCATCAATCACTCCTCGTTGAGCCCTTGAAGCTAGTCTTTAAAAGCGGGCCTTTAAAAGCGGGTCTTAAAGAGCTAGTCGTTAATTGCGGCTGCCGCTTCAACAAGCCCAGCAAGATTAAAGCGCTCCGGCAACTTACCCGCAACCGCGAGTTCAACGCGCTCGGCAATCGCATCCAGGCTAACTTTATCCAACACCTCTCCCGCAAAGGCGAGGGTTAGCAGGCCTCGTGCGGTGGCTTCATCGATACCGCGCGTGCGCAGGGCATAGATCGCCTCTTCGTCCAGCTGGCCGGTAGTGGTGCCGTGTGAGCACTTAACATCATCGGCGTAGATTTCAAGCTCAGGCTTGGCATCGATGTGGGCACGATCCGACAGCAGTAGGTTTTGATTGCTCTGAAACCCTTCAATCTTCTGACTATCGCGCTTGACGTAGACCTTGCCGTTAAACACGCCGTGAGCGCGGTCATCCAGAATGCCCTTGTAGTTCTCATTGGAGAACGTCAGCGGTGCGTTGTGGTTGACCTTGGTGTGGTTATCGACGTGTTGGCGTCCTTGACCAAAGAACAGGCCCAGAAAATTAGTTTCAGCGCCCTGGCCGTTCAAATCACTGATCAAGTCGTTGCGCACCAGTGCGCCACCCAGGCTCAGGTTGTACGAGGTATAGCGCGTATCGCGGCTCTGCTCGACATGAATGCTCGCCACGTGCATATCGCCCAACGGTGCTTCCTGCAGCTTGTAGTGAGCCAGTATCGCCCCACGATCAAGCATCAGTTCACCCACGACGTTGGTGAAGTTGGTCGCTTCGCTTTCGCCGGTGTAGTGTTCAATCAGCGTGGCTTCGCTGCGGCTACCTGCTTCCACCAGTACGCGCGGGTGGCACATCACCGGCTGGCCAGCGCGGGACAGAAACTGCAGCAGGATAGGTTTCTCAACGACTGTTCCCGGTGCAATGCGAACCACAGCGCCCTCTTCCATAAACGCCGTATTCAGCGCCGCAAACGGTGAGAAATCCACCCCGGTTAAGCGCCCCAGCGGGCCACCAACCGCTTCGTGATTCTCTGCTAACGCTTTAGAGAGCGGTAATACCTGGACACTTGACGGGAGCGAGTCCACATCCGAGAGCGCCGACGAGAAAACGCCATCTACAAACGTCAGGCGATAAGCATCAATGGGCAGCGTCAGTGCCGCGGCACTGGCCTGAGAGAACTCGGCGTTGTCGGCGAGCGCAAAGTTGCCCTGGGCGATCGAGCGCACATCGGTGTACTTCCACTCTTCATCACGCCTAGTGGGGAAACCCAGCGCTTCAAAACGTGCAGCACCCGCTTGGCGCCGAGCGGCAATCCAGGTGGGCTCTGCCGTGTAGCTCGAGCTGCGCGCCTTCAGCGTGTCTAAAAAGGTTTGCGTATCGCTCATGCCACAGACTCCTCGATACCTTCGTACCCATTGGCTTCCAGTTGCTTGGCTAGTTCCGCGTCGCCAGTTTTCACGATACGGCCATCGACCAAGACGTGGACTTTGTCCGGAATAATGTAGTCGAGCAGACGCTGGTAGTGAGTCACCAGCAGGATAGCGCGGTCTTCAGCGCGCAGGCTGTTGACACCATCGGCGACCACTTTCATGGCGTCGATATCCAGGCCGGAGTCGATCTCGTCGAGCATGGCAAGCTTCGGCTGAAGCACTAGCATTTGCAGGATCTCGTTACGCTTTTTCTCACCGCCAGAGAAGCCTTCGTTAACGGCGCGCTGTAGGAAGCTGGCGTCCATTTTCATGTAACCAAGCTTCTCTTTCACCAGCTTCATAAACTCCGGCGCTGGCATTTCGCCCTCGCCACGCGCTACGCGCTGGGCATTAAGCGCCGACTTCAGTAGGTAGATGTTTTTAACCCCAGGGATCTCAACCGGGTACTGGAAACCCAGCAGCAAACCAGCCTGGGCGCGCTCTTCAATTTCCATTTCGAGCACGTCTTTGCCTTCAAAGGTAATGGTGCCCTGGGTAACTTCATAGCCATCCTTACCAGCGATGACCGCCGATAGCGTCGATTTACCCGCGCCGTTCGGCCCCATGATGGCGTGCACTTCACCCGCGTTGATAGTCAGGGTGAGGCCTTTCAGGATTTCATTGCCTTCGACGGTGACGTGTAAATCATTCACTTGCAACATATTGATTACCTTCTAATTCTGGCGAGTCGCTACGGCGACACTAATAAAATGAGTGACTGAACGGCTAGGACTTAACCTACTGCGCCTTCCAGGGTGACGTTAAGCAGCGCTTCCGCTTCTACGGCAAACTCCATCGGCAGCTCTTGGAAGACGTCTTTACAGAAGCCATTCACAATCATGCTGACCGCGTCTTCTTCCGAGATACCGCGGCTCTGGCAGTAGAACAGCTGGTCTTCACCGATTTTAGAAGTGGTCGCTTCGTGCTCAATGGTCGCCGTACTGTTGCCAATTTCTTGATAAGGGAAGGTGTGCGCACCGCACTTATCGCCAATTAGCAAAGAGTCACACTGGGTAAAGTTACGTGCCCCTTTGGCGCGCGGGCCGATTTTCACCAAGCCGCGATACGACTGATTGCTGCGACCGGCAGAGATACCTTTAGCAACGATATACGAACGGGTACCTTCGCCAATGTGAATCATCTTGGTGCCGGTATCGGCCTGTTGGCGTCCGTTAGTCACGGCGACAGAGTAAAACTCGCCGATACTGTCTTTGCCGCGCAGTACGCAGGAAGGATATTTCCAGGTAATCGCCGAGCCAGTTTCAACTTGAGTCCAGCTAATCCGCGAGCGGTCGCCACGACAATCGCCGCGCTTGGTTACAAAGTTGTAGATACCGCCCTTGCCATTCTCATCACCGGGATACCAGTTCTGTACCGTGGAGTATTTGATATAGGCGTCGTCTAGGGCGACAAGCTCTACCACCGCGGCGTGCAGCTGGTTTTCATCGCGCATTGGCGCGGTACAGCCCTCCAGGTAGGAAACCTGGGCGCGGCTTTCGCAAATAATCAGCGTGCGCTCAAACTGGCCGGTGTTGGCCGCGTTAATGCGGAAGTAAGTGGACAGCTCCATCGGGCAGGTCACACCTTCTGGAACGAACACGAAGGAGCCGTCGGTGAACACCGCTGAGTTCAGCGCCGCAAAGTAGTTATCTGCCACGGGCACCACGGTGCCCAGATACTGTTTGATCAGCTCTGGGTAGTCGCGGATAGCTTCGGAGATGGAGCAGAAAATCACGCCTGCCTCACCCAGCTGTTTTTTGAAAGTGGTCGCAACCGACACCGAGTCGAATACTGCGTCTACTGCCACGCCTGCCAGCGCCGCACGTTCGTGCAGCGGAATGCCCAACTTCTCATAGGTTTCCAGCAGCTTGGGGTCGACTTCATCCAGGCTCTGCGGGCCGTCTTCCGGGCGCTTCGGCGCACTGAAATAGGAAATCGATTGGTAATCGATCGGTGGATAATCAAGATGCGCCCAAGATGGCGCTTCCATCTTCAACCACTGACGATAGGCATCCAGGCGCCACTCCAGCATCCACTCGGGTTCGCCCTTCTTCTTGGAAATAAAGGCGATGGTGTTTTCATCCAGGCCAGGTGGCAGGGTGTCGCTTTCAATATCGGTTACGAAGCCGTCTTTGTATTCGCGACGAACCAACTGTTCCATTTCTTCGCTTGCCATGGTGATACCCTCCGGGCAGTTGGGTGGCGAGATCATCGCCTTTAATAATAAAGTAGGCCTGCTGTACTTGCGCCGCTGTTAGGCAGACGCTGCCGACAGGCTGATCGTTTGAATTGGCAATTGCACCGGCAATTTAATCGGCGCTGTATCGGCTAAATGCGCTAAGGTCACGCTTTCAAGCAGCGTTCGCATCGCCAATGAAACCCGCTGCCAGTTGTCAGCCACACCACAGGTAGCCACAAGTTCGCAATCGCCTTCCGCTTGGCTACACTCGGTCATGGCAACAGGGCCTTCAATCGCCGCAATAATGTCGGCTGCCGTAATCTGTGATGCTGGCCGCGCCAAGCGATAACCGCCTTGAGCACCACGCTGGGAAACCAACAGCCCCGCACGTGCCAACATTTTAAGTGTTTTACTTACCGTGGGGTGTGGCAGCTGCACAGCCTCAGCCAAGTCGGCCGCTGCATGTGATGCTTGGGAGTGACGGGCAATTTGTGCCATCACTACAGCGGCATAATCTGTCAGCCGAGAAAGCTTGAGCATGTCGACTCCCCTTTTATGTGCTTGGTACGCAGTCAATCAACTCGTTGGCTGCATCAATTGAGTACCATTTTAGTCCTGTATAAATTTGATGTGAAGCCCTTGAGCCAAATGGTTAGCAATTTGAGCAAAATAACAGCACGATCGACGCTAATCGCATCAAAAACAACAATCATTATCATTTAAAAAAGCTATTAGCTTTATACTGCTGCTGGCTATCGCTTTGCATGTATGAACAGCGTCTGGTAATTTCGATTGAGTATTGAGTGCCATCGCTCTGGATGGCGGCTTGCTATTCGAGGATTAAAAGATGGATTCAGCAGTCAACAATATGGTCAGCGCCTCAATGGCGATGCAGCAGGTGCAAGTAGTCCAGCAGGCCCAGTTTAACGTTTTTAAAGAGGCGTTAGACGGACAAGCAACGCATATTACTGCGCTAATGGACAGCGTTGCCCAGGCGCCACAGCTGGCCACAAGTGGAAGCGTCGGTACGCAAATTAATACTACTGCGTAAAAGTCGAGGGCTGATAAATCAATAGCCCCCTGACATCAGAGGGCTATTTTTTTGACTGTCTGGTTTAACACTAGGCTTTCTTAACAAATTCAGATTTAAGCTTCATCGGGCCGATGCCGTCTATTTTACAGTCGATATCGTGATCGCCGCCCACCAACCGGATACTCTTCACTTTGGTGCCTACTTTAACCACCAGTGAACTGCCTTTAACCTTCAAATCCTTGATCACCGTGACACTATCGCCGTCGACCAACATGTTGCCGTTAGCATCGCGCACGCCTGAAGCTTCTTCAGCGCTCTCCTCTGCTACCTTTGACCACTCGTGGCCACACTCTGGGCAGACGTATTGAAGCCCATCATCGTAGCTAAATTCGGAAGCGCAGGCAGGACAGTTAGGCAGATCACTCATAGGAAGGCTCCATCGCTTGGCTAAAAGAAAAGTCTGGTTCAAGGTCTAAGAAAGCGATGGAGCCTACACGGATTATTCCGCTTGTCTACTTTTGCGGATGCGATCAATCACGCTGATACGTGCCTACCAAACGATTCATGCCTAGCAGATTAGGCTCTATTTCTTTGAGAAGCTCGGCAAGCGTCAGCCCTTCAGGCAACGACGTTTGATGGTCCAGCGCTAACACCCAGAAATAGTAAAGATGTTTACCATGCCCTTCAGGGGGCATCGGACCAAAGTAACCAACTTCGCCTTTATCATTGGCGCCAGCAGTGCCCACAACACTCTTTTCAGTTAACTCATGGGTATCAGCGGGCAAGTTATAGAGCACCCAATGTACAAAGCCGTAGCTGCCATCCTTGACCAAAGGAGCATCTGGATCGTGACAGATAACAGCGAAACCCTGGGTTCCCTCAGGGGCATCTTTCCAAGCTAGGGCAGGCGAAACATTTTCCCCCTCACCAGTGTGCTTGGAAGGAATCGCTTGATGATCAGCAAACGCTGGGCTGGTAACCTGCATTGATGAAAGTGCAAATGCCATGCTTTTCTCCTCGGTCTATCTGATGGGCCTTGGTTTATCTAATGCCTTGATTTATCTGATGAGCCGCTGCTGAGTGTGAAGGCTATTAATCAGCGGGTCACCTGCTCAGCGTGTTGTTGCCACCACTGCTGAGCAGACGCCACATTCTCAGCATTATGTGTGGGGTCAAGTACTACCCCTAACTGAACGTAATCGCCACCTGTTCGAACCATTAGCTGAGGATCTTGAGTGGCTAGCTGAAGCGCGTAGAGAACCAGCATTTGTTCATACGCATCGCTGGTGTTCAACCGAGCAAACAGCAGTGGAACAGCAGGAAGCCCTATTTCGCCTAATTGCTCAGCGGCAATGTACCAGGGACGACGGTTGTCACGATCACCGTAGCTGGTCACAAAACGCCGATCTGCCAAACGGCTAACATAGTAGGACGCTTCCTCTTCGGGACTGATAAATAGCGGCGGCACCCAGTCACGCGCCGTGGCGGCCTCCGGCGCTGTCGTGGCGGCAGGCGCGGGTTGCGGGCTGGCTAACGGTGCATCAGCCGCTGTCTGGCTAGGGGTGGGCGAAGGATGCTGTCCACCGGCACAGCCCGCGAGCAATAAGCTTACACCTACCCCTACCACCCTTAGATATAGCGCACTTCGCTGCATTGTCAGGCTTCCTTTGCTAGACATTAAAGAGGCCATCGGCCCTGTTTCTTTAGGCGACGCTTTACCCACACATCATAAAGGGTTCGCAGTGCTGGTTTAATCCCAGGCAAGCCAATCAGCCAAGCGACCGGGACCAGTAACGGAACACGCTTCATCAACAAACGGTAGGCGTCAATACCTTCTATTAATTGACCTTGCTCGGTTTCGACATGCAGAGAGCGTAGCGCTACTGCAGGGTCAACACCCTTTGCACGTAGGGCTTGCTCATGTTCGCCCACATCAAGCCAACCGATATCTTTTGCATGGCGCCCCGACCAGCGCTCATAGCGCCGACGCTCTTGTCGACAAAGAGGGCACTGGGCATCGTAATAGACATTGATCAATGTCTTACTGGACATATTGCTTCTCAACTTTAAGACTCTTAAGCAGTGTGGCATTTTCAATATGTGGCGCAACCCCTTGCTGCCCCACGTTTCAATTAGGTCTTTGCTATGAATGCTGAATTGAGTAATGAATTTAGTAAACAACTGTTAGTGATTGCTCATGCCCCGTCGGCGAACACCCGCCTTCTGCGCGAAGCGGCCGCGCGGAGCGCTAGTCATCCTGATCTTGAGCAGGTGCAGTGCGTAGTGAAAGCGCCTTTAGAGGCAGGCCCAGAGGATGTACTAGCCTGCGATGCCATCTTGCTCGGTACCACGGAGAATCTGGGCTATATGAGTGGCGCGCTAAAAGATTTCTTTGACCGCACCTACTATTCTGTTCTAGAAAAAAAGCAAGGATTGCCCTGTGCGCTCTATATCCGTGCAGGCCATGACGGCACGGGCACTCAGCGCGCAGTAGAAAGCATCGTGACTGGCTTACGCTGGCGCTGGGTACAGCCCCCTCTCATTTTACGCGGTGAATGGCAGCCAACGTTTGCAGATCAAGTAGAAGAAATTAGCATGACCTTAGCATTTAGTGTTGAAAGCGGCATTGTATAAAAACGCGCAGCCTGCCTTACTGCAGGTAAGCACTTCGTGCATTCAGTGCGATTGAGAGTAATCAACGCACGATTCTTAGGTAGCCATTATGCACAACGTCATTGCCTTTTATGATGATCGCGTACTCGCTCACGAACCCAACATTGATGCCGATTTTCTACCTCAGCGAATCGATAAGCGTATTCGCCATCTGCTTGCTGGCTTACCTGTGCCTTGGAAATATCCTGAGCACCCTGGGCGATTAACCGCTATTCAACAGCTGCTTGAGAGAGCCCCCATTGAAGGTTTAAAAATTGAAGGGGGTAAAGCGGCTACCCATGAGCAGTTAGCGCGTGTGCATACTACTTCCTATCTAAGCGACATTTTCAGCCTGCGCGGTAAAAATGCCTGGCTGGATGTGGACACCACCGCGGTTTCACCGGGTAGCGTTGATGCCGCTGAAGTCGCCGCTGGAACGGCTATTGCCGCAGTGGAAGCAGTGATGGAAAAACGCACTAAAAGCGCCTTTGCTCTTGTGCGCCCGCCAGGGCACCACGCAGAACCCGTTCGCGCCCGCGGCTTTTGCTTGTTTAACAATGTAGCTGTAGCGGCAGCCCATGCCCGCAGCGCGCTAGGTTGCGAAAGAGTGCTCATTGTTGATTGGGACGCCCACCACGGCAATGGTACTCAGGATATTTTCTGGGCAGAGCCCGACGTGATGTTTTTTGATATTCACCGCGCCGCCCCCTTCTACCCCGGTTCTGGCCACCTGGAAGAAGTAGGCGCCGGTTTGGGGGAAGGCACCACCATCAACGTACCACTACCTGCTGGCGCCGGTGATGAAGCGTATTTGAAAGCCTTTCGCGACATCCTGGCGCCAGCAGCTGCCTGGTTTAAACCTGATATCATTTTAGTATCAGCAGGCTTTGACCCCCACTGGCATGACTTGGCGCTCAACGTCTCCTACGAAGGATTTGGCGCGCTAACCGGCTTTATGCAACAGCTGGCCGAACAGCACTGCGAGGGCCGTTTGGTATTCGTATTAGAGGGCGGCTACAACCTTGAGTCACTGGCCAACGGTACAAGGGCGGTGCTCGCGGTTCTGGCGGGCAACACAGTACCGGTACCCGATACCTGCGGTATTGCGGAAGTTCAAGCCGCAGCGGATTTTCACCGCACGGCTTTTCAATCTGAACCTGAATAGTGCTTTTCTGAACAAAAACCTGACAAATAAAAACGGCACCTCGAAGGATGCCGTTTAAGTACCTAAGCGCTATGGTTATTTCAGTCGTTCAAACACCGTTGCAACGCCCTGCCCCATGCCGATACACATGGTCGCCAAGCCCAGGGTGGTATCGCGCTGCTGCATTACGTTCAACAGCGTGGTGCAGATACGCGAGCCCGAGCAGCCCAGCGGGTGTCCAAGGGCAATGGCACCACCGTTGAGGTTAACCTTATCGTCCAGAGCATCCAGGAATCCTAAATCTTTCAACACTGGGATACCCTGAGCGGCGAAAGCTTCGTTGAGCTCAACGGTTTGAATATCCGCGGCTGACAGGCCAGCGGCTTTAAGCGCTTTCTTGGACGCAGGTACCGGACCATAGCCCATGATGGACGCATCGCAACCTGCCACGCCGGTCGAAAGCACTCTCGCGATGGGCTCTAAGCCCAGTGCTTGAGCGCGCTCGTAGCTCATCACTGCCATTGCCGAGGCGCCGACAGAAAGCGCCGAGGACGTACCCGCAGTCACGGTACCGTTGCGCGGATCAAATACCGGCTTGAGGCTCGCCATAGACTCCAGGGTAGAGTCGGGGCGAATAACCTCATCGCGCTGAACCATCACCCTGAAGCCGCGCTGATCGTGGCCTTCAACACCGATAATTTCATTATCGAAGTAGCCCTTCTCCATCGCCGCTTGAGCGCGCTGGTGGGAACGCACGCCAAACTTGTCCTGCTCTTCTCGGGAAACGCCGTGCATTTTGCCCAGCAGTTCAGCGGTGAGCCCCATCATCATCGCCGCTTTGGCCGCGTATTTGCTGGCTGCAGGGTTGACGTCAACGCCGTGGGCCATGGGTACGTGCTCCATATGCTCCACGCCACCGATGATAAAGAAATCACCCATGCCCGCTTTGATGTTGGCCGCCGCGATATGCAACGCCGTCATCGAAGAACCGCACAACCGGTTGACCGTTTGCGCAGGTACCGAACGGGGAATACCGGTCATAATCGCCGCGTTGCGAGCAATATTCATTGATTGCTCAAGCGTCTGATTCACACAGCCCCAGATCACATCATCAACTTCCGACGGGTCTAGGTTTGGGTTACGAGTAAATAGTGCCTGCATGGCCGCAGCGGAGAGGTTCTCAGCGCGAACGTTACGAAAAGCACCATTCTTGGCTTTCGCCATGGCGGTACGGACACCGTCAACCACCACAATATCTCTCGGACTCAAACTCATCTCTTATCTCCTATGCGTGGTGGTTAGGCTTGGTTGTCAGACTTATCGTTGGAATAAAATAACTCGCCATTTTGAGCCATCTGACGCAGCTTATCGGTGGGCGCGTATAGCGGCCCCAGCTCTTCGGCTAGCCCTTCCGCAAGTTTCACAAACTCAGCCACGCCCATCGCATCGATGTAGCGCAGAGCGCCACCGCGGAATGGTGGGAAGCCGATGCCATAGATCAACGCCATATCGGCTTCAGCCGGCGTCGCGACAATGCCATCTTCCAAACAGCGTACGGTTTCCAAGCAGAGCGGCACCATCATGCGCGCGATGATGTCTTCGTCGGAAAACTCTTTATGCTCCTTCACCACCTCTTTGACCAATGCGTAAGCCGCTTCGTCGATCACTTTCTTCGGCTTACCCTTCTTGTCCTCTTCGTAGGCATAAAAACCCTTGTCGTTCTTCTGACCCAAACGGTCATTGTCGTACATGACCTGAATGGCGGTTTTGCCATCTCGGGCCATACGATCAGGGAAGCCTTCGGCCATGACGTCATTGGCATGAACGGCAGTGTCTAAACCGACCACATCCAGCAAGTAGGCCGGGCCCATGGGCCAGCCAAACTTCTCCATCACTTTATCAACGCGCTGGAAGTCAGCGCCCTGCTCCACCAGGAAGCTAAAGCCACCAAAGTAGGGGAACAGCACACGGTTGACCAAGAAGCCGGGGCAGTCGTTAACTACAATCGGCGTTTTGCCCATGGCGCGAGCGTAGGCCACGGTGGCAGCAACGGCGGCGTCCGAGGTTTTCTCACCACGGATAACTTCCACCAGCGGCATGCGGTGCACAGGGTTAAAGAAGTGCATACCGCAAAAGTTTTCCGGCCGCTTTAGGTTTTGCGCCAAACGGTTGATCGAGATGGTTGAGGTATTGGAGGTGAGAATAGTGTTCTCGCCCACCACGCCTTCCACTTCGGTAAGTACGGCGTCTTTGACCTTGGGATTCTCAACAACGGCTTCGACAACAAGGTCAACGTTATCAAAATCACCGTAAGAGAGCGTCGGGCGGATGTTGGTGAGCTTTTCAGCCATTTGCTCGGTAGTCAGCTTCTTACGCTCTACCTGTTTGGCAAACAGTTTACGGGCTTCTTTCAGACCTAACTCTATCGCGTCGTCCTTAATGTCTTTCATCAGGATCGGCGTGCCTTTAGAGGCACTCTGATACGCGATACCGCCACCCATAATGCCAGCACCCAGCACCGCCGTTTGCTTCACCGGCTGAGCTTGCTTCTCGTAGTTGCTGGCCTTCTTTTTGACCACTTGATCATTGAGGAACAGGCCGACCAGGTTGAACGCTACGCTGCTTAGCGCTAGCTTGGCGAACGCTTTGGCTTCAATTGCCTGGGCACGGCCGCGCTCTTCACCAGCGCCTTTCTGTATCACTTTGATCGCTTCAACCGGCGCGGGATAGTGCGGCCCAGCCTTACCAGCGACATAGCCTTTGGCGGTTTCAAACGCCATCATCTGCTCAATCGGGTTGAGCTTCAGCGGGCTGGTCTTTTCAGCACGACGCGCCTGATAATCCAGCTCACCGGCATTGGCGCGATCAAGGATATCCAGCGCGGCATCTTCCAACTGCTCGGCGCTGACCACGGCATCCACAGCGCTCATCTTCAGAGCAGCATCAGCGCGGTTTTCCGTGCCACCAGCAATCCATTCGATAGCGTTATCAGCGCCGATAATACGTGGGAGGCGCACACAGCCGCCCCAACCGGGCAGAATGCCGAGCTTAGTTTCCGGCAGCCCAATCTTGGCTTTCTCGCTCATCACGCGAAAATCGGTGGTTAGCAATACTTCACAGCCGCCCCCTAGGGCCAACCCGTTAATCGCGGTAACGGTGGGGAAAGGCAGGTCTTCGATGGCATTGAAAATATCGTGTACCTTGAGATTCATCTCAACTAGGTACTCTTCACCTTTATCAAAGAGGTTGTGAAACTCAGTAATATCTGCACCGACGATAAACACTTCTTTACCACTAGCAATCAATAAGCCTTTTAAACTATTTTCAGCTTGGATTGCTTTGACGGCTTCACCCAGCTCTGCCACCACTGCGCTGGATAGTTTGTTGACGGACTCACCTTTCAGATCAAAAGTGAGCATAGCGATGTCATTGCCACTCGGGGTGTCACGACGTGCCACCGTGATGGCGTTGCCTTGGTAGATCATCCGCGCTCTCTCCACAATTCGGGTTGGTTCCATAAAAGGAACCCGCCACACTTTTATTCGACCAATAGAAATATACGGTCAACACAACCCAATCGATTTCATACGGCCGTTTGATTGCTTTAGCTTGGTTGAGTTGCCTGTGTTCGTCAAGCCCTGACTTTTGGCTAATTTATCCATCTACTGAGACCAGCACTCCCCTGCGGGCGTTCATGCTGCTAGGATCACGCTTCCAATTATTTTGCAGGTTAACTGTCTATGGGCGCACTGCTCACGCCATCCCGCATTGCCACCGTTCAGCGGCATATAGAAAGCATTGTCGAGCGACTAAAGCCATGGAGCTGGCTATGGCCGCCCATGGCATTTACTGCCGGGTTAGGCAGTTTCTTTCTGGTCGATCGTCAGCAGTGGTTGGGAGCTGCGCTGGCATTAGGGCTATTGTTCGCCTGGACGCTACTGCTTTCCGAAGGGTTAATCAGTCGCTGGTTAAAACGTCGTGGCCACCCTACTCCGCCAAGAGGCGTAACGACATTTATTGCCCAGATGATTCATCAGGAAACGCTTTTTTTCACATTGCCGTTTATTTTAGTCACCACGGTATGGAATAGCGGCCAAACGCTGTTTGCGCTTCTGGTGGGCATCATGGCGCTTCTGTCTATCATCGATCCCATCTATTTTAAAATTGCCGAGCGGTGGCGCAGTCTTTACTTTTTATTCCACGCGATGTGCGTGTTCCTAGTATTGCTGGTGACGCTGCCCATTATGGTGCATCTTGCCACCGGTCAGAGTCTGCTGCTGGCTCTAGGAATCACGGTTCTGGTGGCCTTACCCAGCTTTTGGCACCTATTAAAGCAAAGCTCTCTCAAACGCTGGTTTGCTTTTTTTGGATTAACGCTGTTCTTAGCCTACGGCGCTTGGCTTGGGCGTATTTGGGTGCCACCTGCCAGCCTATGGATGACCAGCAGTGCTCTTTCTCCTGGGTTCGACGTTGAGCAGCGCCTTCCTCAGGGTTCTATGACGCTAACGCCCCAAGCCATCAGCGAAAATGGCCTTTATGTATACACCGCTATACGGGCACCGCGTGGACTGAGTGAAACCATTACCCATGCTTGGCATCATAATGGTGAGCCGATGGACGTAGTGGAACTTAACATCAACGGCGGACGCGAGCAGGGATACCGCGCATGGAGTCACAAACAAAACTTCCCAGAAGATCCAACCGGGCAGTGGCGCATCGACATTATGACAAGCACTGGGCAGCGCTTAGGATTAATACGCTTTGAGGTGGCAGAGGATAGCCAGCAGGCTTCACTAGCCGATGGAGAAATACATGCCAGTGGCTTAAGCGGATTGAACTTACGGCGCTTTGTACCGGGCCGCACTAATGATGCAGAGGCGCAACCGGATGACTGAATTGTTAATCGCCTTGCATTCAGTGGCGCAGCTTATGACAATTCGCTTACTCACATTTATTGGTAGCTAGTTACTTATGGCTTCAACGATTGGTTTTCGTATCGCACGCTTGCCGCATCTATGGCGTTCAATTCTAGATCGACGACTTGCCCCCTTAGGCTTAACGCAAACGCGTTGGGTCACGCTCTATCACTTGTGGCGTATGGGCGAGGGGCACCCACAGTGCGATCTTGCCCGCGCCATTGGTGTTGAGGCACCGTCCTTGGTGCGCACTCTCGGCCAGCTTGAAGAGCAAGGTTTGGTGGAACGCCGTGCCTGTGACAATGACCGCCGTAGCAAACGTATCTATCTGACGCCAGCCGCTATGCCATTGTTGGAAAAAATCGACAGTGTTGCCCAGCAGGCGCGTAAGGAGATGTTTGCAGGCTTGAGCGAGGAGAACCTTGAACAGCTCAATGAATGGCTGGCGGTGATTGAAGCCAACGGGTTAGCCATTCAGGCCCGGGATCAAGACGGCCCAGCCTCATGATCATTCTTTGAGGTTGGCGCAGTCTGCTCTGTCCCTTTGAGCGGTTGACCGTTGGGCCGATCGACATGGCCCTGAAGAGTATCAATCAGTTGCTTAAACTCAGGCAAATATGTCGTGAATCGTTCAGCGGTTTGCGACTCCCACCACCATAGGGTCAGCGCGTAGGGAGTCGACTGTATCACCAGCGCGTCTTGTGGCAAACGCTCAAGCAGTGCTTTTAACGGTATCTCGGCATTATCGGGAAGCGGCCGCAAAGGGGCTATGCGCCACCGCCAGCCCGCATGATACGGTGCTAAAGCTTCACTCGCATTGCTGTCTCTGACCAAAAGGAAATCCGGCCCAGGTGCTGACTGAGGATAGTGCCACCGGTAGGCAGGCATCGTCCCTTTAAAGTGGTGAAGCGGTGGTTTTTCCAGTTTGATAGTTACGCCTTGCTTGGCAATTTGCGTGCGCAACGTCTGCTGGCGCCTCTGGCGTGGACTGGGCTTTAGCCACATCACCGGTGCGATGACAAACATCAAAATTGCTATAATAATTAGCCATTCCATCTCTACATTTCCTTTAACGTGAGCCACACTGTATAAGCTATTCTAACCATCATGACTCAGGTCGTTGTTTTGATACACGTCATGGTTAAAACACGGATCATTGTTAAAATAAGGCACGCCATCTAAAGTAACGGTCATTGAACAAAGAGCCTCCATTATTCTTTGTGAACTAGTGTTACCCACGCTAAGGAGATATGCCATGAGCTATCACCACATTTTAGTTGCCGTTGACTTAACCAAAGACTCCCACAAGATCCTGGAACGTGCCGTGGCAATCGCAGCCCGCAACGATCAAGCCAAAATCTCCATTATGCATACCCTGGAACCGCTTGGGTTTGCCTATGGTGGTGATATACCGATGGATTTGACCAGCATCCAAGACCAGTTGGATGAACATGCCAAAAAACGCTTAGCCGAAATTGCCGCGCCGCATATTGCTGAGGCTGACCAGCATGTTGTCGTGGGTATGCCCGATACCGAAATCCACCGGTTTGCCGAAGAGCATGATGTGGACTTGATCGTAGTGGGCTCCCACGGTCGCCATGGTTTTGCGTTACTGCTAGGTTCAACCTCTACCGGCGTGCTGCACGGCGCTCAGTGCGATGTTCTTGCGGTACGCGTGGGCAAAAAAGGCGAAAAAAGCGACGAGTAGACCCTTTCTTTATATCGCTACGAAAAAGGCGCCCATTCGGCGCCTTTTATCGTTGCTACATCTATTCCCCAGCGGCCATCGCTTCCAGCTCCATCCAACGCTCCATGGCTACTTCTAGCGTTTTCTGCACTTTCTCAAGGGACTGAAGTTTAGCCGTAACGGCTTCTGCTTCTTGCTGATAAAACGCTGGGTCACCAATCTCGCTCTCTAGCGCCTCTACTTCACTCTCAAGGCGTTCTATTTCAGCGGGCAGCGCATCTAACTCACGCTGCAAGTTGTAGGAGAGCTTAACGCTTTTCTTAGCCGGGGCAGCAGGAGCTTCGGCCACCTTTTTAGGCGTTTCTGAGGTGGGTTCAGTACGCTGACGCGCCGCCCCTTCCCAAGGCGCTGGAGGTAACTTGCCGCCCTGGCGAATCCAATCGGTATAGCCGCCCACGTATTCACGCACCACGCCATCGCCTTCAAAGGCGAGCATGCTGGTTACCACGTTATCCATAAAGGTACGGTCGTGGGAAACCAGCAGTAGCGTGCCATCGAAATCGAGAAGCAGCTCTTCAAGCAACTCCAAAGTTTCCATGTCGAGGTCGTTGGTCGGCTCATCGAGTACCAGCACGTTAGCTGGCTGAGTAAACAACTTGGCAAGCAGCAGGCGGTTGGACTCACCACCAGAGAGCGCTTTCACCGGTTGGCGTACCCGCTCAGGTGTGAACAGAAAGTCCTGCAGGTAACTCATCACATGGCGATCTTTACCGCCCACGCTGACGCGATCACTGCCCTGAGCAACGTTGTCATACACGGTTTTATCAAGCTCCAGCCCGGCACGCAGCTGATCGAAATAGGCCACTTTTAGATTGGTGCCCATCTGCACCTTGCCTTCAGTGGGTTCCAGCTCGCCCAGCAGGATTTTCAATAGGGTTGTCTTGCCCGCGCCGTTGCGCCCCAGGAAACCGATACGGTCGCCGCGCAGTACTTCAAGGTTAATATCACGCAGTATTACGTCATCGCCAAAGCGCTGGGTGACGCCTTGCAGCTCCACAACGCGCTTACCGGTGCGCTCGCCGCGATCCACCGTTAAGTTGGCATTACCCTGGCGTTCACGGCGCTGGCTGCGTTCGTTACGCATCGCTTCCAGCGCACGAACCCGGCCTTCGTTGCGGGTACGCCGTGCTTTAACGCCCTGACGAATCCAGGCTTCCTCTTGAGCGAGTTTTTTATCGAATTCAGCGTTCTCCCGTGCTTCCACTTCAAGCTCATGCTGCTTACGGGCCTGATACTCTTCGTACTTGCCGGGGTAGCGCCCTAGCTGGCCACGGTCCAGCTCCAGAATATTGGTCGCTAGCTTGGAAAGAAACGCCCTATCGTGCGTAATCAGCAGTACTGCGCCATTAAAGGCCAGCAGTTGCTCTTCCAACCAGGCAATGGTGTCTAAGTCCAAATGGTTGGTAGGCTCATCAAGCAGCAGCAGGTCGGGCTCAGCAACCAGAGCGCGCGCCAGCGCTACTCGGCGGCGCCAGCCACCGGAGAGCGAGCTCATTTCAGCCTCAGGGGGCAAGCCTAAGCGCGTGAGCACCGTATCGATACGCTGGTGATACGACCAGCCATCAATGGCTTCCAGGCGCGTTTGCAGGGTCGCCATGCGATCCATATCAGGGTCGGGATCATTGATCAGATGGTCGTACTCGGAGAGCAGCTCTCCGGCTTCTGGAAGCCCTTGGGCGACCATATCGAAAATGGTCAAGCCAGATGACTCGGGTAACTCCTGAGCCAACACGCCAATCTTGAGACCAGGTGCGCGCCAGATGGAGCCATCGTCGGGCAGGATATCCCCCGCTACCAGCTTCAGCAGAGTGGACTTGCCGGTGCCATTGCGCCCGACCAGCGCCAGCCGCTCGCCTTTTTCAACCGTCAGGTCGGCGCGATTGAGTAGTACATGGGTGCCGTAGGCGAGTTGCAGCTGTTCGAGTCGTAACAGGGTCACGCGGTGTCCTCCTTAATCGTGAGGCGCACAGTGTAACGCATGAGCGCGCTGGTAGGGGAACGTTGATGCATTAGTCGATGCTCGCGCATACCGTTACAATGGTGCCTTTGCATATTGAATGGGAGACACCTTTGACCACTGCGTATGCCGATGATTTTTTACCCGAAGCACTACAGTTTCGGCCTAGTACCCCTTTGGTGGATATCGGCGCTAACTTAACCCACGAAAGCTTTGGACGTGATCTTGAGGCGGTTATACAACGTGCCCTGGCAGCGCAGGTAACGAGCATGATCGTTACCGGTACCGATCTTGCCCACGCCGAGCAAGCCGTCGAGTTGGCCAAACAGTATCCTGGCCTGTACGCCACGGCGGGTGTACACCCTCATGACGCCAGCCAGTGGGATGCAGGTCTTGAGCGCGCCATGGCGGCCCTGCATGCCTTACCGGAAGTAGTGGCTGTGGGCGAGTGTGGGCTGGATTTTAATCGCAACTTCTCGACGCCCCAGGAGCAGGAGCGTGCGTTTGAAGCGCAGCTGGCGCTCGCGGTCGAAAGCGGGTTGCCGCTGTTTTTACACGAGCGCGATGCAGGCCAGCGGATGCGCGAAATTCTGCATACGTGGCGAGACGACATCAGCCACGCGGTGGTTCACTGTTTCACTGCTGACCGCGATACGCTATTTGGTTATCTCGACCTAGACTTGCATATAGGGTTAACGGGCTGGATTTGCGATGAGCGGCGCGGTCATCACCTGCGATCATTGGTGAGTGATATTCCTCTTGAACGTTTAATGGTTGAAACCGACTGCCCTTATTTGTTACCCCGTAACTTGCCTACAAAACTCAAAGGGCGCCGCCATGAACCCGCTTTGTTACCTTGGATAGTGCGCGAGATTGCTCAGTGGCACGGCATCAACGAAACTGAACTAGGCAACGCCACCACCCAAACTGCCAAGCGTTTTTTCCGTCTTCCCGCAGAATCATAATAGGAGTACTAGCGTGGCCGATTATCCTGGGTTTATTGCCATTGAAACGGGCGAAGACGATGGCTTACCGCTCGCCATTGCTTGGTCGCTGCCCGATGGCCGAGTGAAGCAAACATTAATTCAGCCGGATGATAGCTGGATCAAGGAAGACACCAATGCCCTGGGCGCCTACAGCATGGAAGAGCTGGAGAGCCTGGGGGTTAGTCCTCTGGAAGTGATTCGCGAACTTGAGAACGACCACTTCTCCGCCACGCTGTATACCAGCGACAACGGCGACGACGAAGCGGCACTGGCACGGCTGTTTGATACCTATGGGCTGGATCCTTTCGTAGAGCTAGCCCCGGCATCGGTGCTCTACCCTTCAATCACTCCTGGCGAATGGCATCGCCAGCGGCGTGAAACGTTCAGCGAGCTGGGCTTAGAGCCGATGCGTCCAGAACATGAGCTTGAGGTTATGCTCTCGATGCACCAGCGCCTTACTGAAGAGGACTAGGCATTAGCTACCAATAGCCTAGGATACGTTTGCACGAAGGAAAATCCTCTGCTAACCCATAATGAGGCTTTGTTTAGAAAGGTAGCTGTAGGACACGCTTTTGAGGACTCCATCTTAACGACATAGCCATTTCTACACAGGAGGTGACAGATGAAGGATTATGTTGAAAAGGGAGATATCTATTTTTTCTATCGGCCCAAGGTCAATACACCGCGGGTCGAAAACATTGAAGACGTTCAGCGCCTTTACTTAGTGCTAACGCCAGACGATAAAGACACCGCTCGATTATTCCTGGTGGGCAAAAAGCGCATGCCTAAGATTAGCCATGGCAAGCCATCGTCTACCGCACGAGAGTGGATGATGAACGACATGATAGGCAAGCCAACAATCATTGGCGAGGCGCTAGCGCCGCTCGAGTACGCTACCAAAACCCGTGGCGAGCAGGAACAGGGCGAAGCCATTCCCGTTGGAGAGGGGCGCTACGCTATCTTTGAGCGTCACAACAGTTCGCGTTTGGCTTATCGGCTCACCAACCCCACGAAACCCGGCAAAGCGCAGGCGGAACTGGGGATTCTTGCCGAGGCAAGTTATATCATCTCGGTGCGCAACCCCTCCCTTGATGTCCCCGGTTTTCCAGACGCTAAACCGAACTACCCCAAGCGCTTAATAGAGAAATTCGCCGACAAACGCTGGCTGGATATTGACGATAGCAGGCTGCTCGACTACGAAGATGCTCAACTTCTGCTCATCGGAGCGCATGACAACCTCGCCGAAGAGCAAATTTCCATCACCGGCAAGGCAGCCCTATTCAAGACGTTAGGGCTGAAAAAGCGCGAGTGGCCCAATGAAGCGCTGGAAGGTGGCGAGCTCACCGAGCCGCACATGCAGCCAGAAGCCAAGGAACCCGAAGGCGATCGCAGCACAGGCGGTGAGCGCGGTGGCAAGACAGCCACTGATTCGGCATCGGCGGCTGGCATTACCAAGGCACTCAAGGGCATCGATTTACCGAGCAGCAAGGCGGACCTGATTAAACAGGCCAAAACCAACCATGCCACAGATGACGTTATTGACGTATTAAAGGAATTTCCCAGCCGAAAGTACGCAACGATGGCAGATATCCAAAAAGCGCTGGGGGAGATACGCTGATGGCACAGTTTACTTGCGAAATATGCGGGGCTGAGTTCGAGCAAAAATCACTTTACGAGCGGCATATGCTCACTTCTCACCCAAAACAGGCGGTCTCTGCGGCTGATATTGAAAAAGCGCTGAAAGGGATTGAATTCCCGAAAACACGCAGCGAACTCGTCGATGCACTGAGTGACGATGAGCAAGAGGTGTATGACATCGTGCGGCAATTACCCGACCAGGAGTATCGCGATGCTGCCGAGGTCGCGCGTGCCTTCGGAGAACTGCGTACTCATGATGACGTGCCCCACAACCAGCCAAGCAAGACTGGCGGCCAGCGTGCCATGCAAGCCCCATCCGCAGCTCGCTTTGCTAGCCTGTTCGATGGAATAAGCTTTCCAGCCACGCGTGAGCAGCTAATCAATCATGCCTATCGAAATGCGAGTAAGCAGGAAATACAACTGCTGAAGCAGTTTAGCGACCATCACTACCACAGCATGACTGACATTACCCACGAGTTGAAGCAGGTAAACTAAAGCGCCACTAAGTGGCGCATTGCTACCCTTTACCTTTTCAGGAAAACTATCTAGCAAAAGCCGTCTAAAAAACTGTCTGCGGTCACCAGCACCTAAATTAAGCTTGTATTTACTTCATTTTCCGCCCCGTGAGCTTGTCTCTAAGCCTGTCAACCATGCCTACACCCGCCCCCACACTCTTATGGAAGAGTTCTGAATGAGGAGCGTTGGGATGTGGACGAGTCGGCGCCAGTGTTTTGGCCTGTTCTAATTTTTCACCTAGTTCAATGAGTTGGTCACCGGACATACGGGTGCGCATCTTAGGAAATTGCTGTGACTCCTCGTCGTCTGCATGGTGACTTAACAATCCTTCTAACTTTTCGAGCTGCGTCATGAAAACCGGATCGACAGCATTACAATCTTCCAGCTGTTTCATTACTTGAACAATTTCATCGTGCTCTTGTTTGTCATGCTCAACCTCTTCGGTTCCATTCGGTATGTATTTTTCTATTGCCGGATAAACGTACATTTCCTCGGCAATGGCATGGCGCATTACCTCAGCGATCAAGGTATCCGCCGTATCTCTACGCCACTGTGGGTCATTTGAGCCTTTAATTTGGCCTGCCAGCGCCATCATTTCCTGATGATCTGTGGTTAGGATATCAACCACATCCTTGGCTGATCCGTTTGTATTGTGCTGAGTCATGAGATTCCCTCCTTATGATTCGTAACCCCTACATAGTAGACAACTTCAACATAGTCGTGTGCATAGCAACCTATCAAGTCCTTGAACAATGGCTGTTTCAAGCTTCAGCCCTTGTTGATAGTAAGCGTTCAATGCATGGCAAAAGGCTTTGGCACGTAGGGGTAAGCCTTCATCTTGGTAGCGCGCTGCCCGAACCATAACGCGCTGTTGGAAAGCTTCCCGATCCACGTCTGTATCGCCGCCCAGATTGTCCACGCTGACATGGAAATGACGGCCACACGCCTGGGCAAATAGGTACTCTAACGCTTGGGGAGCAACCTCTGCGCTCTCAAAAGCAGCTTGTTGCCCAGCATTACGCCCATCCGGCGAATACCAATAGCCGTAATCTTCTAATTGACGACGCTTTTCTCCCGCAATACACCAGTGGCTAATTTCGTGTAACGCACTGGCATAATAGCCCCGCGCAAAAATAACTTGATGGTACGGTGTTTCGCTATCAGCAGGCCGATAGAGGGGTTCATCGTCCCCCCGAATTAGGCGTGTTTGATAATGCTCTGCAAAAATGCCATCAAAGAGCGCGGTAATATCAGCCAGCGTCCATCGATCCTGCACGTGATTCAAATTGACCTCGTTTATCATTGCCGTTTGAGAAAGTATAACTGCCTCACAGAGGCAAACTAAATACAGGGCAGCAAGGCATAGGCTTCCCTGCTAACCTACCGCTTTTTTATAGCTTAATTCGTCGATCAGGAGCCTTCTCATTGGGCGATTTCACTCAACAAGTTAAATCGGTGTATTGGCCAGAAACTCGCGCTCTGGTCTACTTGGCATTACCCATTTGCGGAGCTCAGCTGGCTCAAGCAGGGATGAGTGTTGTTGATGTCATGATGACAGGCCGACATGATGCAACGTCACTCGCTGCCGTCTCGGTAGGATCCAGTCTCTGGATGCCATTGATGCTGTTTATGACGGGCACCCTGATGGGGCTCACACCAATTGTGGCACATTTGCTGGGTGGACAGCGCCAAACCGCTATTCGCCCAGCAGTGCACCAGGCGCTCTGGGTTGCCCTGCTGCTAGGTGTTGTCGCGGCCTTACTGCTCTGGTCGACCGTCATGCCGATATTTGAATTAATGAATGTGCCCCCTGCCGTTGCCAGCCAGTCTGCCGCCTATCTGTCAGCTGTCGCCTTTGGTATGCCGGGGATCGCCCTTTTTCAGGCGCTTAGAGCGTTTTCCGATGGCATGAATCACACCCGCCCGGCGCTATGGATAAGCTTGGTCGGCTTAAGCGTGAATATTCCTGCCAACTACCTCTTGATCTACGGCGGCGATGGCTTGGTTGATTTATTTGGCGGCTGGATTCCCACTAGCTTGCAACAGCTGCCTGCCTTAGGCGCTTTTGGCTGCGGCATTGCGACGGCGCTCTCCATGTGGACGATGGCACTCGCGATGGCCTACTACACGCGCAGGGGAAGCACTTATAAAAGCGTTGCGATTTGGCAAAAAATGACACCGCCCCAATGGCTAGGCATACGTGAATTAGTGGTGGTGGGCGTTCCCATTGGTGTGGCTATTTTTGTCGAAGTGACCCTGTTCACGCTCATTGCACTCTTTATTGCCAGCTTTGGTGAAGTCACGGTGGGGGCTCACCAAATAGCACTCAGCTTCACCTCCATTCTGTTTATGCTGCCCATGTCGCTGAGTATGGCGCTGACCGTACGGGTGGGTAACACGCTTGGCCAGCAGCGTTTGACCTTAGCCCGGCAGGTCGCCTGGAACGGCATTGTTATCAGTGTGATCGTCGCAATTATCAACAGCCTCTTGCTGTGGTTTAGCGCAATTCCTGTCATTGCGCTTTATACCTCGAACAGTGAGATACAGTCGCTGGCACTTTCCATCATTGCCTTGGCCGTTATCTTCCAACTCTCTGACTCGCTACAAGTCAATCTGGCAGGCGCTTTACGCGGCTATAAAGATACCCGCATCGTGATGGTGATAACGGTACTCTCCTACTGGATTGTAGGCTTGGGCGGCGGCCACTGGCTGGGTTCCCGTGGCGTGGGCAGCATGGTTGCTCCACTTGGGGTTCATGGCTATTGGATGGGTTTGATTGCGGGCTTGAGCACTGCGGCCCTGCTACTTGCCTGGCGTTTGCGGCGTATCAGCGTTAAGGGGTAAACATGGCTTGGTGGGGCAATCTTTTTATAACACTAACCCTAAGTACCTTACTGGCTGGCTGTGGCGATCACCCTGCTGAGCAGCAGTGGCACTCCTACCATCAGCAGCTTGCGAATGACCTCGACCAGACAGGCATTGAGCGAGCTGACCCCATGAATATTGGCGATTTCCCTGAGCGCTCTGCTCGGCTTATTGACATCCCCGAAACAAGGGATAGCATGCTGAATATTTATGCATTACGCGAATGTCGAATTACTTCTCTTATAGCGGCACGTAACAATCAACTCGGCCGAGTAGCACTTCCTAGCCAGCAGTGGTTATATGAGCGAACACTATGGCAACGGCTTAGCACCTGCTGGAACAGCGATGTTCCCGAACAGTTAAGCGATGAAGACCGAACGCGCCTTCAACAGCTGACGATCACTAAAACGGCTCAGTTACCCGCCGTCAGTTGGAACGCTATTTTTGATTCCAGCGAATGGGTGAAAAGCTTTGCGCGCGCAAGCCAGCCTTTAGCTAACGTCGATGAAAACACTATTGCAAGGCAGCTTGAAGCCATTAATTATCTTCAACAAATGACGGATCACCAGTTTGACCTCGATTGGCAGCAAGACTCCTCTGCCCTCGAAAATCATTTAAAAACCCTACAAGAGCAGCCATTGACCGCCGAAGTGTTGCGCGCCCTGCTACTCGCCACTCAACGCTTAACCGAAGCGAACGCATTATTAGCTCAGCAGAAAGATGCCACAAGTTGCTTGAGCCGCTGGGAGCCACAGTCGCTTGAACGCTTGGCAAACACTGCCCAGCAGTGGCTAACAGCGATCAACCGCTTAATTGACGTGCAGCCGGTAGACAAGCCAATAGCGATTCAGCGCTATCAGGCACGCTGGCTTTCGCTGGAAAACGCCCAAGCGCCCTGGGGCCAGTTTCAGCAAGCGCTCACCGAGCATCAAGCGCTACGAGCTCGCTTTCCAACTTGTTAAGATAATTAAAAAGCGCAGAACCCTTAACCTTATGAGCAACTTGTGCTATTGGTTGATAGGTAAGTTGGATAAGCAAGGATAACAATGAAGCAAGCCAAACTTGCTTCGCCAATGTCATGACCACGCAGCATAAGGAGGGACATAATGGGCGCATCCCTGTCACCCCGCTCTGCCCAGGTCATCGACCTGGAAACTGTGCGTCAGCGTCAGCAGGCGCAAAAGTGCCTAGTTCGTTTAGCTCCGGAGCTAGATGGACTAGAGATGGTGTACCAACTCGCTGCGAGTCCCGACACTTACTACGGCATGCCTATTTTGGCCTGGGGGCTAAGAGAAGATGGTAGCGTCTTTGGCATGGTGCCGTGGATGGAAACGTTGGCGGCCTGCCATGATCTGAACAGCCAGGAGAATGGCTACTTCGTGGGTTACCGTGATCCTGAAACGGAAGAAATTTTCGATTCACCACCGGACCATAAGTACCATGAGCTAGTCGCCGCTGCTGAATATTTTGATTATGAGGCTTCTGGAGAAGTAACTCTCATTCAGCAAATACCCGATACTCTGGGCACCCACGCGCTGTGCATGAATCATCCCAACTCACCCTGGCATATGAAGCCTGTTTACGGCTGGCGTCTCTACAGCGACGGTAGCCTTGACGCGCTCCTTGCCGACGAGAACAAAGCGGCGATGACACCGATTTTGTTAGGGGACAAGTGCCTTTACAGCGCTCACGCTCGCCATCAAACCGTTTACTTTTTCCAGCGCCATATCGCCAATCGTATATTGGAAGAAGATCCGGCAACGCTTGAGGCGCTAGCCATGATGGTCGTGGCAAGCGATTAGCCGAGTGCCTTAGTGCTGCCTTGTGAGCGAGGCCAACATCAATGATGTTGATTTGAGCCTCGCTTGGGTTCCCGCGCTATCTCTAAGGGTTATGCTAAGCGAATAAAGTAGAGGTAGTTACTCTCAGAGGCGGTGTCCTGCTCAAGCAGTTCGTGCCCTAAAAACTGACAAAACTTGGGCACATCTCGTGTAGTGGCGGGATCGGTGGCAATCACTTTGAGCACTTGGCCTGATGTCATGTCGCGCACTTTGTTATGCATTAGCATAATCGGCTCTGGGCAGTAGAGTCCTGAGGTGTCCAATACCACGTCAAAGCTGGGTAACGTACCCGTATTATCAGCCATTAATATCCTCGATGTAGGAAACAGAAAGTATGATTAAAGTTATCATCGAACGGCGAATTATGCCTGGTCTTGAAGAAGAATTTGAGCAAGCAGCGCGGGAGGCAATGCGCGTTTCCCTAGGCGTAAGGGGCTTCATCGGTGGTGAAACACTGGTAGAACTTGGTCATACCGATCGTCGACTGATGATTACCAAATGGCGTGACCTCCGCGCTTGGAAGGAGTGGCACTCAAGCGAAGCGCGGGCAATGGCCATGCAGCGTATTTTACCGCTATTAACCGAAGATGAAACTATCCGGATTTACGAACCTGGCTATTAAGCCTGAGATTTCACTCGTATTAATCCCTAAGCCTTACATGCACCGTTACCTCTTCCCGATCATGATAGAGGTGACGGCATGATACGTTCGCATGCACGCCCGCTTTTTCCAGCGACTCTTCCAACGCCGTTAGACAACGTGTTACCTCATCCCAGCGCTTTTTCATGGGTAACTTGAGGTTGAAGATTGCCTCCTTGCACCATTTACGGATCAGCCAACGTTCCACCATGGCTAGCACTCGCACTGGTTTATCGACAATATCGCAGACCAGCCAGTCTAAGCGCTGTGGTGGCTCCCAGGTAAAACCATCCTCTTTGAGATGATCAATCTGGCCGGTCTTCATCAACTGCGATTCCATGGGGCCATTATCAATGGCATAAACGTACATGCCGCGCTGAACCAGTTGCCATGTCCAGCCACCTGGGGCGGCACCTAAATCAGCTGCTTGCATATGCGGTGCTAACCGTTCATCCCACTCATCTCTAGGAATAAACTCATGCCATGCCTCTTCCAGCTTTAGCGTTGAGCGGCTAGGCGCACGAGAGGGAAAACGCAACCGACGAATACCATTAATCAAATCGCTACGATTGCCTGGAAAGCTCATCGCTAGCTGCACTTGATCACCGTCAGTCCAGAAAATATGTAAACGTCGTGCGCCCGCGCTGCGCCTTAACGCACCCCGCTTTTTCAACATACTTTCCAGCGGCTTGGTAAGCGCCTTAATCAGCCCAGCCAGTGCTTTGCCATCATTGGTATCCGGCGTTTCGTGCCAAATTTCCTCAAAGTTCCATCGACTAGCCTTTACCTGCTCCAAAATAGCGGTAAGGCGATCATCTCGTGAAAGAGTGAGAGCGGGCAACGCCGCTAAGCTTTGGCGTGCAAAAATTAGCTTTTTAAAGGCTGCTTGACGATGTAACTCATTCACCGGCTCGCCATCGAGACGCGTTAAGCTTACCCACCCCTCGCCGTAAGATGCCTCACAGGCTACGTCGTTTAATGCTGCATGATGCTGCATTTCAGCTAACGCATCATTTTCAAACCCTGGACGGCAATAAACTAACCATGACGTAGGTACCGTTTCGCTCACCACTTCACCTCGATTCCGCCCATCACAAACGGTGAGGGCTGCCTAATTAATTGGGGCGCATCATAGCATTTATTCAGCTCTATTTATTTTCTTTCACGCACACAAAAAACCCAGCCGGGTGGCTGGGTTTCTTGTTAAATAAGTGCCTGACGATGACCTACTCTCGCATGGGGAGACCCCACACTACCATCGGCGCTAAGCGGTTTCACTTCTGAGTTCGGCAAGGGATCAGGTGGTTCACGCATGCTATGGTCGTCAGGCGTAACGGGTAATGTATATCATGCTGTTTTGTGATCGTCTCATTGCCTGCCGCCCTCGCTGTTGTTTGGGCCACACGCTGCATATCCGGCATTTCGTTGAGCTTACTCAACTTTCTTCACGTTATCATCACGACCAGACCCCTTGGGTGTTATAGGGTCAAGCCTCACGGGCCATTAGTACACGTTAGCTCAACGCCTTGCAGCGCTTCCACACCGTGCCTATCC